>JAHEDX010000036.1 GCA_024641005.1 Acidimicrobiaceae bacterium | reverse complement strand
GAGTCGGGGTCGTGCTTGCTGTCGTGGTCGTCGTGGGCATGCTCGTGTTCCTGGCTCGTGGCGGCATCGGCGGGCGATCGCCCTACGCTGGAATGATGGCGTCCTCGGTACTCCAGACGGTTCCGCTCGGCTTCCAGTGGCCGACTGCCGACCCGTTCCTGTTCTGTGTGCATCACCTCGACCGTTACCCGGCCGGCAACGACCAACAAGGTCCTGCCGCCTCGCTCTCGGGCCGTCAGCTCGGCCAGGACTTCGCCGGTGTCGACGGCTGGCGGATGTACCACGGCCAAGTCGTGCCCGGATTTCCGGCGCACCCACATCGAGGCTTCGAGACGATCACCTATGTTCGCCAGGGCCTCGTCGACCATTCCGATTCGTTGGGTGCCGCGGCCAGATACGGCCGTGGTGACGTGCAGTGGATGACCGCCGGCAGCGGCATCGTGCACGCCGAGATGTTCCCGTTGCTCGACCGTGACCTGCCCAACACGACCGAGCTGTTCCAGATCTGGATCAACCTGCCTGCCGCCGACAAGATGGTCGACGCTCACTTCTCGATGTTCTGGGACGACGACATCCCTCGCCATGTCGAGTCCGACGGGGACGGCCGCACTGTCGAGGTCACCGTGATCGCCGGCACGTTGGCATCGGAGACACCACCGTCGCCGCCTCCGGCGTCGTGGGCATCGCGCGCCGAAGCCGACGTCGCGATCTGGCACATCGTGATGGATGCCGGTGCGACGTTCTCGTTGCCGTCGGCCCGAAGCGCCGAGACGAATCGCACGCTCTACGTGTTCGAGGGGTCAGGGCTCGGCATCGATGGTGATGCGGTCGATCGATCGACCGGGGCGGTGGTCGACGCGACCCGCGACGTGGTGTTGACCGCTACCGATCGCACCGAGATCCTGATGTTGCAGGGTCGCCCGCTCGGCGAGCCGGTGGCCCAGTACGGGCCGTTCGTCATGAACACCCGAGCCGAGATCCAACAGGCGTTCGAGGACTACCAACGCACCCAGTTCGGTGGGTGGCCGTGGGACCGTGACGACCCGGTGCACGGTGTCGACGGAACGAGGTTCGCTCGTCACGCGAACGGTCAGGTCGAACACGCCCAACCCATCTGACGCAACAGGTACAGCTACCCGCGACGGGTTCGCGAGGCACTCACGCGACAGGTTCGACCAGCAGTTGACGATGGCCCTCAGCGGTGGCCCACAACGGCGAGCCGAAGTGGCTCCTGAAGCGGGTCCATTGCCAAGGCGATGGGCCGTGGTCACCGAGCTATGGGCATCGGGAAGGCACAGCGACATCGCGGCAGCTCGCTCGGATCACCGACGTGTCGCCGGCGAGTCACCGGCGACTTCTACCGACCGGCGCGAGATGCAAAGCCCGACTCGAGAGCTCGATTCGCTGTACCAGATGCATCGGTTCAGGATGCTGCGGTCATCAGAACCGGTCGAGCCCCGACTGTCGACGCTGAGCCCCGACAAGTGGGCTTCGACGGTCGAGCTTCGGCTGCTCACGCCGGGCCTCGACAGATCGGTACGGGCGATCCGCCCAGGCTTCAGGCGCCGGCTCGTCGGGCGAGGTAGGCGTCGATCACTCCGCGGAAACGCCGTCGATCCATCGACTCGTCGTGGCCGCCGTGCACGGTCGCCACCGGCAACTCCCGAAGCCGCTCCATGGTGGCGACGTAAGCCTCGATGTCGGCGCCCTCGATCTCGTCGAGCAAGGGACCGTCGTAGACGGCGTCACCGGAGAACAACAGTTGGTTGGCAGCGTCCCACAACCCGATGCTGCCCGGCGAGTGGCCGGGGAGGTGCAAGACCTCGAACGCCCGGTCACCGAGATCGATCACGTCGCCTTCGACCAGGATCTGGGTGGGCGGCGCTGGTATGCGAGGCACGCCGTCGAGTTCGAAGTCGGCGCGAGGCACCGCGGTGAGCAGGCCTCCTGCGATGTCGTAGCCCCACCCGGCCATCTGCTCGATGGCGGCAGGATCGGCGTTGGCGAGGTCGAGGTGGAGGACCCCGCTGATGCTTCGTGCGGTCTCGGCTTCTGCCGCATGAATGGCCCGCGAACCGAACTCGTGCAGGCCGCCGACATGATCGGTGTGGGCGTGGGTCGCTACTGCGATCAGGTCGGCCTCGAACAGGTCGACCGCAGCAGCGTGCAGGCTCGCGATCCCGAGCCCGGTGTCGACCAACAGGTCGCGCCCGGCGCCGTGAACGTGCCAGATGTTGCACCGCAGCAGCGGGTGCACGTGGGGTTCGGTCAGCAACGTCACCGCGTCGTCGACGCGGGTGCGCACGAACCACTCGTCCGCGACGGGCAGGTTGCACGCGTTCATCGGGCGATCGTACGACACGACGCGCGGCGGCCCGCCCGATCGTTCGGCCCTACCGGGTCATCTGTGATGCCGGGTCGAGAGCCGTGGCCTGGTCACGCCCGACCGCAGATGTCCCTTCCCCCGGCCCTGACGGCGCTGTGTTCTGGTCGAGTTGCTGTCGAGCATCGAGGTGCCGACATCGGCCGCTCAGCTCGGGGAAGCGGTCAGGATCGTTGCGATCGACAACACCTGGTCGGTCGAGATGCCGGGATGATGGGGTTCGAGCGAGCCGTTGGCGCGCAGCGTGCTGAGGCCGTGGACCAGCGCCCAGGTCGCTGTGGTGAGGGCGGTCGTGTCGGCATCGGGGTGCCAGCCGTCGCGTTGGAGCGCCTCGACGTGGCTGCGCAGGGCGATGTAGGCGGCAGAGCTGGCATCGGCGAACTCGGGGTCGCGCGAGTGCAACAGGGCAGGGCGGAACATCAGGTCGAAGTGAGCCGGATGCTGCTCGGCGAACTCGAGGTAGACCCGTCCGAGCGCCTCCAGCTCACCGGCCGCTCCGTCGTCTCGGGCAGCGAGGGCCGCATTGGTCTGTTCGACGAACATCTGGAAGCCTTCGGTGGCGATCGCGGTGAACAGGCCGGCCTTGTCGATGAAGTGGTGTGCGGGGGCGGCGTGCGACACACCGATCCGTCGGGCGACGGCGCGCAGGCTGAGTTGCTCGTAGCCGACCTCGGCGAGCAGTTCGATCGCAGCGTCCATCAGCGCTCGACGAAGATCGCCGTCGAAGTGCACGCCCACCTTTCTGCTCCGGCTATCGCCCATCTCGGTTGACAACGTTTCTCGCTTCCTTTAGTTTGACAGTGTCAAACTACAACGATGGATGGTCGTTGTCCAGTCTCGAGATCGATCGGCGACACACATCCACGCGACACACATCCACGCGACACAAATCCGCGACACAAATCCGCGAAACAAGTGGCGGAACCAAGGAGCACGAGATGAGCACCGAATCGTGGGACGCAATCGTCGTCGGGTCGGGTCCGGGTGGGCTCACCGCGGCCGCCTGCCTCGGGTCGGCAGGCAAGCGGGTACTGGTGCTCGAACGTCACGACGTGGCGGGCGGCAACGCCCAGGTGTTCCGCCGCCATCACGGCAACGACTGGTTCGAGTTCGATGTCGGCGTGCACTACATCGGCGAGTGCGGCCCCGGTGGGCTGTTCACCAACATCTTCCATGCGCTCGGCCTCGACGAGCGCATCAGCTTTCGTCAGCTCGACCCCGACGGCTTCGACACGCTCAGCTTTCCCGACTTCACGTTTCGGGTACCCGCCGGATGGGACGAGTACCAGCGCCGCATGATCGAGCAATTCCCGAACGACCAGGCGGGGATCGAGCGCTGCATGACCACGTTGCGCGCGGTCGCCGAAGAGGCTCGAATGATCTTCGGCGAGGAGCGCCCGACCTACGACCTGTGGGCGCGGCGACCGCTGTCGGAACTGTTCGAAGAGAGCGAGTTGTCGGCTCAGGCGTGCGCCGTGCTCGATCACTGGTCGGGCCTGTACGCCGGCGGCCCGAAGGAGACGGTGCTCTCCATGCACGCCCAGATCATCAACCACTACATGACCGGCGCGTTCTATCCGGAGGGCGGCGGGCAGATGATCCCGGCCCGGTTGATCCAGGCGATCGAGGCGTGCGGCGGCGAAGTACGCACCCTGTCGTCGGTCGAGCGGATCACGATCGAAGAAGGACGTGCAACCGGAGTCGTGCTCGACAACGGAGACGAGATCACCGCGCCGATCGTCGTCAGCAACGCCGACTACCGACGTACCGTCGAGCACCTGATCGGCCGCGACCATGTCGCGCCGGGCACGGCGGCCTGGGTCGACGGCGCCGAGATGACGCTCGGTCTGGTGTGCGTGTACGTCGTGGTCGACAAGGTGATCGAAGGCCCCAACACGAACTACTTCGTGTTCCCCGACTACCGCACCGACGAGCTGTATGCCGAGCTCGAAGAGGGCAAGATGCCCGAGGGGCAGGTGCCGTTCGCGTATGTGGCGCTCGCCTCTCGCAAGGACCCCGACAACGCAGAGCTGTGTCCGCCGGGGCACACCAATTTCCAGATCATGACCCTGGCGCCACGCGGCTACGAGTACTGGGGTGTCGACGAGGGCCCGGCCGACGGCGGCTCCTATCGTCGCAACGACCTGTACCGCGAGCGCAAGCGAGAGCTGACCGACCGCCTGATCGACGGCGCCGAGCGGGTGCTCGGTCCGCTGCGCGACCACATCGTCCACGTCGAGATGGCGACCACACTGTCGCACGAGCGCTACACCCACAGCACCGGCGGCACCAGCTACGGCTACAAGCACTCACCCGAGCAGACCGGTGAGCACCGCCCGCACTATCGCACCGAGATCCCTGGCCTGTGGGTGGTCGGTGCCAACACCGTCAGCGGTCACGGCATCGCCGGGGCGATGAGCGGGGGAGTGTTCTGCGCCGCCGACATCCTCGATCGCCCGCTGATCGTCGAGATGTTCCTGGGCGAGCGACTCATCGACCCGGCCGACATCCCGCCCGACCCCGACCCGTTCGACCCGCTCGAGTACTCGCGCGGCGAACGGCTGCGCCACAGGCGCGCCGCTCACGCCGAGTCACTGCGACGGCGCCGAGCAGCCGCAGACATCTGACCCGGCCGGTCAGCTGTCCAGGTCGTAAGTCGCTACGTCGCCGGTCGCTACGTCGTCAGCTGTCCAGGTCATAAGTCGCTACGTCGCCGGTCGCCGCGGGGGTCCAGAGCGGTCGTGCTGTGTTGCAGCGCGGTGCAGTGGCCCGCGATCTCGCAGGTCAGTGGTCGTGATGCTCGGCGTTCTCGGTGACGCGAGACGCGATCACGGGCAGCATCTTCGCCGCGATCGACGGCACGTCACGCAGGATCCCTGCGAAACCACGTCCATCGAGGTGCAGCACGGAGGCTGTCGTCTTGGTGGTGACCGTCGAGTTGCGGTGGGTGTGGGTGAGCAGCGCCATCTCGCCGGCGAACGCCCCCGGGCCGAGATCGGCGATGTGCTCACCCTCGCGGGTGACCTCGACCTCGCCCTCGATGACCACGAACATCTCGTGGGCAGATCCACCCTCGGTCATCAGAACCTTGCCGGCCGGGTAATCGAGCTGGGTCGCGCATCGCGCCACTACATCCAGTTCCTTGTCGTCGAGATCCGCGAACAATGGCACCTTCTTCAGGTGGTCGTTATACGCATGCTTAGCCATGGGGCCCCCTTCTTGACTTCCCGTCGTACAGTACGACACTGACGAGACCGAACGAAAACACGGGACGTGATGTGCTCACCACACGACATCACATCACGAGGGTGAGCCCGCCGTCGACGACCATGATGTCACCACTGGTGTAGCGGTTGCGAACGAACGCCAGGGTCGCTTCGGCGACATCGTCGGGCGTGGCGGATCGCGGCACCGGCGCCCGCGAGGCGACGGTGGCATGCATGGCGTCCCAGTCGCTCGTCCAGGGTGTCGCCACGAGCCCCGGTGCGACCGCGTTGACCCGGATCGGCCCGTACGACTTGGCGAGCAGTTGGGTCATCTGGTTGAGCGCTGCCTTGGTCATCGAGTACGCGATCGACGAACCGACCGGCCGCACGCCGGCGATCGAGGTGATGTTGACGATGTTGCCGTCGTCGACGTTTCGAAGGTGGGGGATCGCGGCCTTGGTCAGCCACCAGGTGCCGAACACATTGACCTCGAACGTCTTGCGGAAGATCTCGTCGGTGAGGGCGTCGAGGTCGTCGTGGGGGACGACGGTCGTCCAGCCCGCGTTGTTGACCAATACATCGAGCCGTCCGAACCGTTCGACCGTGGCATCGATCAGGCCGCGTGCCTGGTCGGGATCGCTGATGTCGGCCCGCACGTAGGCGGCCTCGCCGGGCAAGGCTGCCGCGACCCGCTCGCCTGCCTCGACCGACGAGGCCGAGTTGACGACGACGGACGCGCCGAGCGCCGAGAAGCGCTGTGCGATCGCTTCACCGATTCCGCTGGAGGATCCGGTGACCAGGACGACTCGGCCCGCGAACTCGGCACCGACAGTTGCTGACCCAACATTTTCCGACATGCCCCGACGGTACGGCACCTGCTCTCCGGCATGCGATCTGGGTCGTACCGGGGGGATACATTTCCTGGTATGCGCAATGAACTGTTGATCGGTGGAGTGTGGCGACAGGGTTCAGAGGACGGCCGCATCGCGGTGTTGGACCCGGCGACGGACGAGGTGGTGACCGAGGTGGCCGACGGCACCCCGGCCGATGCGATCGCGGCCTGTGACGCCGCCGAGGCCGCACAGGTGAAGTGGGCGGCCACAGCGCCGCGAGTGCGCAGCGAGATCCTCCGGAGCTGCTGGCAGACATTGGTCGACCACACCGACGAGCTGGCGTCGTTGATCGTGCGTGAGCACGGCAAGCCGATGGCGGATGCCAAGGGTGAGATCACCTACGCCGCCGAGTTCTTCAGGTGGAACGCCGAGGAGACAGTGCGGATCCGGGGCGAGATCGGCACGGCCCCATCGGGCGCCAACAAGATCATCGTGCATCACCCTCCGGTCGGCGTGGTGCTGATGGTGACCCCGTGGAACTTCCCCGCAGCCATGATCACCCGCAAGCTCGCCCCTGCACTCGGTGCCGGGAACGCGGTGGTCATCAAGCCGCCACGAGAGGCCCCGCTCACCGCGCTGCGAATCGCCGATCTGTTGCAGGAGGCAGGCGTGCCCGGCGGGCTCGTGAACGTCGTGCCGACCAGCACCTCCGGAGCATGGTTCGATGCCGCCGTCGATCACCGCGCCGTGCGCATGCTGTCGTTCACCGGCTCGACCGAGGTCGGCCGAGTGCTCTTGCGTCGTGCGGCTGATCGCGTCCTGAAGACAGTGATGGAACTCGGTGGCAACGCCCCGTTCATCGTGTTCGACGACGCCGACGTCGATGCCGCCGTGCAAGGCGCGATGGTGGCCAAGATGCGCCACTCCGCCGAGACCTGTACTGCGGCCAACCGCTTCTATGCCGAGGCCGGAGTCGCCGACGAGTTCACCACCAAGTTCGCAGCGGCGATGGCCGAGGTGAAGATCGGCAGCGGGTTCGACGAGACGGTGACCTGCGGACCGCTGATCAACAAGAAGGCGGTCGACGACGTCGACGGTTTGGTGCAGTCCGCGATCAGCGCCGGGGCGAGTGTCGCAGTCGGTGGTTCGAGGGTCGCCGGTGCCGGGTGCTTCTATCAGCCGACCGTGCTGGGCAATGTCTCCCACGATTCGCCGATCGCCGCTGCCGAGATCTTCGGTCCGGTCGCCCCGGTGATTCCGTTCACCGATCACGAGGAGATGATCCGGCAAGCGAACGACACCGAGATGGGCCTCACCGGCTACGTCTATACGCGCGACCTCGCCAAGGGTCTGCGTACCAGCGAGCGGATCCAGGCCGGGATGATCGGCCTCAACCGGGGCGCCGTCAGTGACCCGGCGGCGCCGTTCGGCGGCATGAAGCAGTCGGGACTCGGACGCGAGGGCAGCGGCGAGGGCATCTACGAGTTCTGCGAAACGCAGTACATCGCCACCAGCTGGTGACGGCCACGAGCTGGTAACAGGCCCGAGCACGAACCGTCTGGTCGCGGCGCGGGTGCACGACTGGCCCCTGCCCGGCCGGCCTGACAGTCATCGGCCGTGGGCGACCGCGAAACGAGCTGCTCTGTCCGGGTTCAGCTCTGTTGTCTGCCCTCGTCGAGGGCGGCCGGCTCGGCGTCGTCGCTGGTGAGCCGCGGTAGCAGGAAACCGAGCCGCATGATGCCGATACCGACGATGAAGAACAGGCCGGCCCGCCACAAGGTGTCGACTTCCCGGAGGTCGACGGTGAGCAGCTTGCCGACGGTGAGCCCGATCACAGCCAGTCCGGCGACGCCGACCTCGGGGAGCTTGCGGATCGCACCGGTGACGAATACCGAGATGCCGACGACCGCCCAACACACCGATACCACTGCCTGGCCTTGCGGCAGATGGACCAGCACCGAACCGAGCCAGATCAGCACGAGCGCCAGCACGGCGAGCGCGCCGAGTTGCTGGACGATGCGTTCGCCGACCAACCAGGCCGCCGCCGCAGTGGCGACGATGATGGCTGCGTGTGCGACGTCGTCGCCGATCGGCACGTCGTCGGTCCAGGCGTCGAGCATCTGACGGACCGTGAACGTCGCGGCCACCGCGCTCAGCACGGCGGCATTGATGAGCATCCGGATGTTTCGGTCGAACGAGCGGCTGAGCACCACGAGACCTGCGCCCTGCACGCTGAGCGCTACGAACGCTGCGGTCGTCGACAACAGCACCGCCAGTCCGATCGACAGTGTGATGCTGGCCCCGACGAGGAGCGAGATGAAGTGCGCCCGCCGGATCGACGGGCGGATGCCGAAGGCGACGACCAGGCCGATGGCGGCGATGCCGATCGCCACCGCGCCGGTCACACGGTCGGTCTCGGACTCGAGCACGGACAGGTGCACCACGGCGAACAACCAGGGCGTCGCCGCTATCGACAGCTGGACTTCGAGTTGTTGCCACACGGTCGACAGATCACCGATGCTCGGCACCCGGAACAACGTCGCTGCCAGCAAGGCGGCAGCGATGATGATTGCCGTCTGCTCGCTTGCTTGCTGGGCCTCGCCGGCCAGACCCAGCAGGACCAGCAGGCCTGCGCCCAGCGTGATCAGACGCAGCACCGGCCATCGCTGTTCGACGGCGAGGACCAGCGTCGCCGCCAGCAACACCGTCATCCAGGCCACCGTGACGTGGAACGGAAGGTCGTCCCTGCCGATCACGAGCCAAGCCACGACACCGCCCGCGAGGGCAGACAGCCCCACCCACTCGGAGCCGATCGATCGCGCCAACGCGAGCGCTCCGAGCCCGATCGCGACGGTGGAGACGAATGCGACCGAGTCATTCGACTGATCGACGAAGAGGTCGGACGCGACCGTGGTGAACAGCGCCAGGACGCCGCCCGAGCACAGGGCATGGGTCCAGGCGGGTCGCGTGGGTCGTAGGCGCAGGCCGGTGCCGATCAGGGCGAAGCTGACGATCAGAGCTCCCGCCAGTTGTAGCTCAGGACCGATCCACCCTCGACTGATTGCGGTGCTGACGGCGAAGCCGACCGCCAGAACCACCAGCGCGACCCCACCCCACTTCAACAGCTTTTCGCTGTCGAGGATCAGCGCTGGGCCGACCGGAGGGCTGGGTTCGGCGGATCGTGACGGCACGTAGGGGCCGACATGGGGGCCCGGCCAAGATGCCCGCGCGTCGACGGGGGCGATGGCCCTGGGCGGTGCCCAGCGTCGTGCGGCGGATTCGGGTGCCTGGCCCGCGTCCTGATCGACCCTGGCGCGCAGCTCGACGAGCTCTGACTGCAACCGTGCCACCTCGCGCTCGAGGCGGTCGACACGCTCGGTCGGATCCGCTCCCACGTGTCCATCCTCGCGCCGTTGGTTCACCATGTGAACCATGAGGGTGTGTCCGAGCGGTGCACCACGCCGTGCCCGTGTGGAGATCTGTATCGGCTCGCCACCTGCCATGACTGTGTCGTGCTCAGTTGACCTCGACCGATGGGCGATGTCGGCGCAGGTGCAGGTCGCCGTGCAGTCGGGCGTCAGCGTCAGGTTCGATCCACCTTCGTGGGCGGCGTGGCGACGCGTGGCGCACAGCAGGCGAAGAAGCCGAGCGCAGTGCCACCGTCTCTCTCGCCGCGAATATCGGGTGCCCGACTTGGACTGCGGTGCGGTGGTCACCTCTCGTGTGTGGGGGATTACAGGTCCGAGCATCGGATGCTCAAATGCAGCGCTCTCCCAAGTTTCCGATCGTGTCGCTCGTCTTGGTCGGGGTCGTTGACTGAAGCGTCTGGCGCCCGCCTGGGTCCCCCGACAGCGCAGGGAGCCTCATCTACACTCGGGAGGCCTCATGACCGATCAGACATCAGATGAGCAGACTGTCAGGCTTCTCGTAGAACAACTGATCACCGCGGCTGGCACCTATGACCTCGATACGTTCGAGGGGATGATGGCCGCCCACGCCAACATCGGCTGGGCATCCTTGCGAGATGGCGCGTGGACCACGTCAACGATGACCGCTGAAGATTGGATTGCTGAAGCGAGATCAGAGGTCGATCCGATCCTCTACGCCGAGCCGGTCGATGACTGGTCCGTTCATGTCGACGGCGGGCATCTTGCCTTCGTCAGAGCCGACGCCGTGTTACATATCGATGGTCGACCTGAACGCCACAACATCGATTACTTCACCCTCATCAAACAAGACGGAGTGTGGAAGTTTCTCACCGTTTCCTATGTGGGAAGGCCCGCCCGTCAGGACTGAAGGCGGCATACGCAGCCACACATGACGAAGCCACGTATGGATCGGCTGAACCTGCCGGCGTAGCCGACCGATAGCCGCGGGCCGGATCACTGCGCGTACTGCGCGAGAACCGGCGAGGTGTGGGACGTAACGCTGATTGCGTAGCGCCTAACGGCGCCCTCGCCGGGCAGCCGGAGCCCGTCCAGAAACGGTGCCTACGCGCCCGCTGGTGTGCTCGAGAACGCTCGTCGGCTCCCCTGGTGGAAAGCACTGCGAGGGCGATCGCCGTGCCGGATCCCGGACGGCTCTGTGGGCAGGCGAGCACGGTGCCGGTGTTTGGAGAGGGCATGTGATTCTTGCGTCTTGTCCGCAGACCGAACCGGGTGTCCAATGGAATTGGGCTGGCCTTTCGTTGGGCCGCCCAGGCGGAGGGAGGTGGTGACATGACCACGCAAGAGTTCACCGAAACCCGGCAAGTCAACGGCCACCGCTATGGGCGCACCGCGCTCACGGCCGTGGTTGCCATCATCGTGCTCGTTGGAGTCGCCGTCGTTGCATGGATCATGAGCGATGACGAAGGGCCAGTGCCCGCCGATGAGGCACGTATCGAAATGACGTACACCGACGACGGGACATCGTTCGTCGGAGACGACAAGATCATCGAAGGAACCGTCATCGTCACGTTCTCGAACGAGACGGACGGCGTGGCGATCATGGCGGTCTTCGGGTACGAGACCGGTTCCGCCGCGCTCGCCGAGGAGCTGAAGTTCCTCGAGGAGGGCGACCGCGGCGTGCCGATCGGGCTCCCCGCCGCAGGGTATTTCGAGATCGACTTCACAGGTCAGGGTGACCTCGTGCCCGGGAGCCATACCCTGACGATGGATCTGGGACCCGGTACCTACATCTTCGATGTAGGCCCCCAGGACTTCCATACCACCGGGCTGTGGCGAGCAGCCGTGATCGAGGTCGTCGCCAACTAACTCGACATTCTCCGATGGCGCTACTCGACGTCACCGGTCCCTCACCGGGGCAGGCAACGCCGGGTCGTCCTGACGTGGGCGGGCAGATCACACCGTCCGGCATCGGCACATCAGGGCGCGTTCCGACGCAGCGTCGATCCGGATCTGACCCGACAGCTCCGAAATGTCGGGCGTGAAAATGGCCTGACCGCGCTGCATCACCGGCAAAGTCGGTCAGGCCCTGTGGTCGGCGGGGCAGCGCATATTCACGCACCGGCGGGCGGCTGGGACCCGCTCCTGAACGGCACGTATCGATCGGTCGGTGTGCCCGGTCAGACCCGAGCGATCATCGCTGGCGGGAACGCTCCGATCCGCGCCGCATCGCCGGCGAACTGTGCTGGCCGTTTGTGCGTCAATGGTGCCCATCATCCCTAGACAGCTTCTGCTCGAACCTGTGTGGCAAAGGTCGTGTTGAAAGCGCGTGATGTTGGCGATCTCGGTGTCGTCGCCGCGGTGGTTACTTGCCCGGCGCGAGCGAACTGAACGCCGGCTCGCCTCGGACCAGCACCATCGCCGGCTCGGCGAGCGCCGCGAGATCGCTCAACGGGTCGCCTGAAACGATCAACAGGTCGGCGTCCTTGCCGATCTCGACGGTTCCCGTGAGGGTGTCGACGTTGCACGCCTCTGCGGCGTTGCGGGTGCCTGCGACGATGACGTCCATCGGAGACATGCCCGCAGCGGCCATGAATCCGATCTCTTTCATCGGCGCGCCGATCTCGAAGAAGTTCGGTGCACTCGGATTTCCGTCGTAATCAGTCCCGAGCACTACCCGAACCCCAGCGTCATGGAGACTCGCCAGATTTCCGATCATTTCGTTCATCCCAACCTGGCCCAGGACCGTCGAATACAACTCGAGTGTCGGGATGACGAACATCCCGGACTCGGCAATCTGCGACACCAGTTCGTCCGTATAGGTCCCTGTCGGCAGGTGGGCCATCCCGTCGGCTCCGGCGGCGATGGCCGCATCGACATCGGCGATGTTGGTCACATGAGCGATGACAGGTAGTCCACGGGAATGCGCGGTGTCGACGATCGCGGCCGCGACCTCGGCGGGCAGTATCGGCCACCCCGATTGACCGAAGAGGGTTCCCGACTCGAAGACCGTCTTGATCACGTTCGCTCCGGCATCGGCGAGCTCCTCGACCGCGCGAACTGCCTCATCGGTGGTGTCGACGTTGATGATCTCGAGGTCGAAGAAGAGGTTCGGGTAGCCGCCGGTCACGTTGATGAACTTGCCGGCCGCTGCGAGTCGCGCTGCACCTGGCCCCGATAGTGCGTCGCGGGCTGCGATTATCTCCTGGACGGTCGCTCCGGAACGGTTGTATTGCAGATCGCACACGGTGGTGACCCCACCCGATGCGAACTCGCGGAGCACGTCTTCGTCGAACACCTCGTGCACGTGCGCGTTCACCAGACCTGGCACGATCGTTGCTCGGTGGAGGTCGACGGCCTCCAGATCGGCAGGCACGTTCGTCGAATCTCGCGCTCCGACGCCGACGATCTGACCTGCGGTCACCACGACGACGGCATCGTCCACCGGTGTTCCACCGTTTCCGTCGATGAGTCTCCCGTTGGTCAGCACATAGTCGGCGCCTGATGGCGGTAGATCGTCATCGAGCCGGTGTCACTGTCGGATCCGGATTCCTCGCCTGACGACACGGCCACGGTGGACGGGGCGCTGCTCGAGGTGGAAGCTGGAGCCTCCGACGAGCGTGCCGTGTCGGTCGTGTCGGTCGTGTCGGTCGTGTCGGTCGTGTCGGTCGTGTCGGTCGTGTCGGTCGTGTCGGTCGTGGTGCCTCCGGCGCAGCCGGCCACCACGACTGCGAGGCACATGAACACGCCGATCGGATGTCGGAACTTCGCAGTTCCGCAGGGATCGACGGGCCGGCTCATCAGGCTGCCCATGGTTCCATGTATCGGGTGAGGGGTCGACATGACGGCCATCACAGGGCGCGCGCGTGCGCAGCCGACGCCGTGTGCTGCTCGAATTGCCGCTGCACCGGTCGAGCGATGTCGACGTCTTTGTTCGCTGAGCGGGGATGCAGTGCCGGTCTGACACGACCTGACGGGATCGCGCGGGCGAGCCGTCAGCGCATCCCTCCCGTCGGACGGTCCGACTTCAGCCGGTGTCGGCGGCCTCGGGTTCAGTTGGATGGCACCGATGATCGATGTCGGGGCGGCGGTTCGACGCCGTCGGGGGCTCGATCGATGGTGGGACCGGTGTGATGTGGTTGTCCGTCGGGGCGGGTCCAGGTGGCGGTGCGGTCGGGTGTCAGCGTCAGGCCCCATCCGCCTTCGTGGACGGCGTGATGGTGGGTGGAACAGAGTGGGAGCAGGTTCGCTATGTCGGTGTCGCCGCCGTGTTGCAGCCACGGGGTCACATGATGGATGCGGCAGGCATCGACGGTGACGGTGCAGTCGGGATGGGCGCACGTGCGGTGCATCGCTCGCACCGCTCGGCGTTGCGGCCGTGTCGCGGTGCGGGCCGACCGTCCGACGTCGAGGGCTTCCCCTCTGCCGTTGAGAACGGCGGGGAGGATCTCGGCGTCGCAGCACAGCCGCCGAACGGTCGACACGGGCAGTGGGGTGCCGGTGTCGGTTTCGCAGACCGATCGCGGGTGCAGCCCGTCGACGAGGGTGTGATGGTCGACGAGCACGGTGATCTCGGGGACTCGATCGGCGCTGTCTGGGCCGCCGATCGCAGCGATCACAGCATCGACTTCGAGTTGTGCCCATGGGGTACGGCGGTTGCCGTCGTGTTGGCGCAGGGTGGCCCGAGCGGCATCGATGGCGGCCCACAGTGCGCGGTCGCGAACCGGGTCGAGTTCGAGGTGGGTGTGGCACATGCCGGTGTGTCGGTCGGTCCAGCGGCGCACGTTGGAGCGTGTGCGTTGCTGGTCGAGCTCGTCGGCGTCGGACCCGGATTGTGCGGAGGCGACCAGGTGGCGCGCCAGATCGCGGCAGTTGCGCTCGAACACGTCGACGTGCTGGCGTTCGGCGTCGGCGAGCAGGTCGGCCTGCAGGCTCAGCAGTTCGGCGCGGGTGTGGTCGTCGAGGTTGCGGACGGAGTTCGCCAGGGCGTCGAGGTGCCCGGCGGACACGCTGCCGGCGGTGAGGGCGTCCTCGAACGAGGGGAGCGCAGTACAGATCTGTTCGCGCTCGTCGGCCGTCTTGGCATGCTTGGATGACTGACCGCCGTGGCGCGAGAGCAGATCGCGTGGTGGCTCGGCGCGGCCTTCCGCGGCGAGTTCGCGTTGCCGACGTGTGGCTTTGACCTGGAGTGCGTCGCACCAGCTTCGATGGTGGGCGAGCTGTTCGATCAACTCCGCGAGTTCGTCACGGTCCATCACGTCGGGGTCCGCTGCACGCAACGCCGTATAGACGGCATCGGTGTCGCAGGATCGCATCGGTTGGTTCTCCCATCGGTAGAGGGCTACTGATCGGGGAAGTCGGATGAGTTCAGTATGACGAGGGGGTGTCACACAGTTGCCCGGCGCGGGCCGGGACCCTCCCAGACCTGCCCGGCGCGGCCAACCCTGCCTGGTCTGGTGCCCGGACGATCCGGCCGCTTCCGCCCGCGCCACCGGTAGCCCCGGATCAGTCGATGGCCCGGGCGAGCCCTCCACCGATCGGATTCGCGACGCCGGCCCATCGACGACAAACGTCGAACGGGAGAACCGCCATCGGCGTGGACGGGGAGATGTTCTCGCCAGGCCCGCGCCCGTGAGTTCAGGCTGCTGGGTCGAGCAGCTCGCAGACGGCGAGTGCCAACTCGGCACGGTTCAACGTGTAGAGGTGCACGTGGTCCACCCCGTGATCGGCGAGTTCGGCGATCTGTTCGGCTGCGAGTTCGGCAGCGATCTTGTGTGTCGTCTCGACGTCGTCGTCGAGCCCGGCGAACCGTTCGGCGACGCGCTCGGGGATCGACGCCCCACACCTCGATGCGAACCGGGTGACCGCCGGGAAGCAATGGATGGGGAAGATGCCGGGCACGATCGGAATTTCGATGCCCCGCGCCCTCACCTCGTCCCGGTACCGCAGGTAGTGCTCGTTGTCGAAGAACATCTGGGTCATCGCCCGGTCGGCGCCGGCAGCGACCTTGGCCGCCAGGATGCCGCAGTCGTGGTCGGTGGTCGGCGACTGGGGGTGCCGCTCGGGATACGCCGAGACCGCGACTTCGAGATTGCTACGGCCTTTGATCGCTGCAACGAGATCGGCCGTGGTCACGAACCCGTCGGGATGTGGTGCGTACTCATCGTCGATGCCGCCGGGTGGATCGCCACGTAGCGCGACCACCTGATGCACGCCGAGCGCGACATACCGATCGATGATGTCCTCGATGTCGGCACGTGTCTGGCCGACGCATGTGAGATGGCCGGCGACTTCGGTGCGGGTGCTGCGCACCGCGTGGATCGCGTCGAACGAGCGTTGGCGATCGGATCCACCGGCGCCGTAGGTGACCGACACGAACGCCGGGTCGACCTGTTGGAGTTCGGTGACGACGTCGGCGAGCGGCCCGAGGCCGTCGGGGTGCTTGGGCGGGAACACCTCGAAGCTGATCGCCAGGTTCATGATTCGATCTCGGAGCGCTGGGCATCGGGCACATCGGCGTCGCGGCGGTCGGTCGCCAACCACAGCGACACGGTGAGTCGTTCGCCCGACCCGCCCGTTGGCGGGTCGATCGTTCGCGTTCCCGACACCTCGAGCCCGCACTGATCGAGCCAACCGGTGACGGTGTCGGTGCGAAACCCCAGCCGTCGATGGGCGTGATCGCTGCGGAGGAACTCGAGGGCATGGGGAGCGAAGTCGACGATGACCAGCCTGCCGCCGGGGGACAGCAGGGCAGCGGCTTCGCGTACCGCTCGGGCCGGGTCGTCGAGGAAGTGCAACACCTGATGGATGACGATCAGATCGAACGAGTCGCGCTCGAACGGGGGGCTGTATGCGTCACCCTGACGCAGGTCGACGCCGCGCACCTCGGCGCGTTCCAGATTCGATCGAGCGACGGCGAGCATCGAGTGGCTGTTGTCGAGACCGACCGCACGGCGGACCGGTCGACCGCACGACGAAGCATGCGTCGCCAGCGCCAGCAGGATCCGGCCCGTACCCGTTCCGACATCGAGGACGCTGTCGAAGGGGCGACCGGCGACGCTGTCGATGATGTGGGCCTCGACGGTGGCGTCCGATGCGTGCAGCAGGCGCTCCTCGTCCCAGCGCTCGGCGATCGCGGCGAAGTACTCCTGGGCGGCGGATGCACGACGACTCCGCACGATCGCGAGCCGGTCGAGATCTGCCGCCAGGCCCGAGCCGTGTGTGTCGGCGCGACCGAGCAGATCGACGACCAGTTCACCGATCGCGCCCTCGGTCACCAACTCGAAGAACGCCCACGTCCCCTCGCGGTGCTTGTCGACGACGCCTGCGTCGGCGAGCAGTTTCAGGTGCCGCGAGATCCGCGGCTGCGACTGTCCGAGGATGTCGGTGAGGTCGGAGACCGTCAGTTCGCCGTGCTGCAACAGCGCGACGATTCGCAGTCGCGTCTCTTCACCGACCGCCCGGATGACGCCGAGCAAGATGTCCGCAGGGATCCCCATGGGCGAACTATATAAAGATATCTACATGTGCGCAAGTGAATAATCAGGCCGGCCGGAGCCAGCGGGTGTACACGTCACCGAGGGTGGCGAGCGCTGCGATCTCGACACACTCGGTCGCCTGATGGGCATCATCGATCGAGCCGGGGCCGAACACCGCCAGTTCCCGGGCGAAGCCCGTGTAGCGCAACGCGTTCGTGCCGAACGGGGCAACCGCAGGTGCGGTGCCCGCCCATCCGGCGAGTGATCGCACCAAGGGGGTGTCGGCGGGCAGGTAGAACGCCTCGGTCCCGAGCCGACCGTCCTCGCGTTCGGGATACGGCCAGGTGATCTCGGTGGGCAGGGGGCACGCGGCCGCTGCCAGCTCCGCGAGCTGGTGGTACACGTCGGTCGGGTCCTCGTCGGGCACGATCCGACGGCTCGCGTGGATCGTGCACGAGGCAGGGATCACGTTGCCGCCGGTACCGCCCTCGACCATCGTGATCGACAACGTCCCCGTCCCGAGTTCGGTCGTGGGCGGGATGGTCTGCAACCGTTCGTGTTCGGCGCTCAAAGCGGCGATCACCGGGGCCATCGCCTCGATCGCGTTTGCGCCGAGGTGGGGAAGAGCGCTGTGGGCCGCCTTGCCGACCGCCTCGATCCGCAAGGCGGTGCCACCCTTGTGGCCATGGATCGGAGCGAGTTGGGTCGGCTCGGCCACGATCATCTGGTCGACATCGAGCCCTCGTTGCTCGGCCCACGGCCTGAAACGACCGGCGCCGAGCAGGCCCCCGGCCTCCTCGCTGATCGAACCCACGACGAGCAGTGTCGGTTCGGGCCGCAGACCACTGCGCTGCCATGAAGCCAGCAGGGCGAGGATGACCCCGAGCGATGCCTTCGTGTCGAGCGCACCGCGCCCCCAGACGCACTCGCGCTCGATACGCCCGTCGAAGGGCGAATCCGTCATGTGTTCGACGGTGACGGTGTCGGTGTGCACGTCGAGCACCACCAAGCGATCGGTACGGCCGGGGAACAGGCCGTACACGTTGGGACGACCGTCGAGCACCTCGTCGAGAACGACGTCGGTCGAACCGAGATCGGCGAACCTGGCCGCGAGGTGTTCGGCCATGGCCCGTTCGCCCCGCGATCCGGCGGCACGAGCCCTGGGCCCGTCGTGCAGCGGATTGACACTGGGAATCCGCACCAATGACGAGACCGATTCGGCGAGCTGCTGCGCAGTGACGTCCATCACCCAGTCTCGCACCGATCGCGCCAACACCTGTCAGGGATCAGTCTCTTTGGAGACCATGGCACCGTTGTGAACCGGCCGAGCCTGCCGTCGATACGATTTCGGGTGATGCCGTTGTACGAATATCGATGCCGCACCTGTGACGACGTGTTCGAGGTGCGTCGACCGATGAGCGAATCGAACGCGCCTGCCGAGTGCCCGTCCGGTCATGCCGAGACGGTTCGCCTGCTGTCGATGTTCGCCAGTGCCGGCGCATCGAACACGCCATCGGCCGCACCGATGCCCACCGGTGGCGGGTGCTGCGGCGGCGGTTGCGGCTGCGCACGTTGAACCGTCCGCCCGCGCCCGAGCTCCGTGCTCCGGTCTTCTCCTACCTCGTCAGCTTTCTGGTGCTGGGTCTGTCGGTCAGCATCCTCGGCCCCGCCCTGTCGGAGTTGCGCGACCGATCGGGCACCGACCTCGGTGGCGTCGGCGTGCTGTTCGTCGGGCAAGCCTGCGGATACATCGTCGGCTCGTTCGTCGCGGGGCGGCTGTACGACAAGTTCGACGGGCACCGGGTGTATGCCGCATCGCTCGTGGTGCTGGCCCTCGGCCTGGTCGTGCTCCCGTCGCTGGCGTCGCTGCCGACGCTCTTCGTCACGTTCGTGGTCGTCGGGGTCGGGGGCGCCACGGTCGATGTCGGCGCCAACACCTTGTTGATCTGGGAGTTGGGTGCCGAGGTGGGTCGGCCGATGAACATCCTCCACCTCTGTTTCGGCGTCGGTGCGCTCTCTGCCCCGCTCGTCGTCTACGCCGGATTCGGCATCGCCGCCTATCTCGCGTCCGGGTTGTGCGTTGCCGTGGCGTTGCTCGTCTTGCGGGCCGAGTCGCCGCTCGCTCCGACCGACGTCGAGCACGAGCACTCGACCACGTCGCGTCCGATGCTGGCCCTGTTGTCGTTGTTCTTCCTGCTGTATGTCGGGCTCGAGGTGGGATTCGCCGGATGGGTCCACACCTATGGCGAAGAGATCGAGTTCAGCGCCCTCGCCGCGACCTGGTTGACGACGGCCTTCTGGGTGGGGTTCACCGGCGGTCGGCTGTTGGCCAGCGCCCTGGGTCAGAAGGTCCGACCCAAGACATTGCTCGCCGTCTCGTGTTCGCTCACGCTGCTCGCTGCCGGCGTGCTCGTCGTGGGCAACGGCCGTGCGGCGCCGGTGTGGGTCGGCGCCGTGTTGATGGGTCTGGCGACGGCCCCTCAATTCCCGGCGATGTTCACCTACCTCGAGCGACGGATCCGCGTGACCGGCAACGCGACCGCGTGGTTCATCGGTGGGGCGGGCCTGGGCGGGCTGGTGTTCCCCTGGCTGATCGGGCAGTGGTTCGAAGCGAGTGGCCCGGGTGCGTTGCCGTGGTCGATGTTGATCCTCGGCGTGCTCACGCTGGCCTCGTTCGCCGCCTCCAACAAGGCGCTCGGCGGCTGACCCCGGCAGGCGAGCAACTCTCCCGTTCCGTTCAGCGTCTCGCAGGAACGGTGCGGCAGTTTGCTGAACAGAACGGGGTGGGGCTCAGCTGGGGTTGACGCGGGTGCCGCGTGATCCGTCGAGGATCGCAGCGGCATCGGCCAACGAGCCGATCGCGGCGAAGCCACCCGTGCGGTCGACGAACCGGCACACGGCTGAGATCTTCGGCCCCATCGACCCGGCCGGAAACCGGATGCCGCGCAGCTCGTCGGTGGTGACCGAGCGAATCGGCGCGGCCTGTGGCGTGCCGAAGTCGCGGATCACGGCGTCGACGTCGGTCAGTACGAGCAGCGCGTCGGCTCCCAATTCCTCGGCCAGCAACGCGGTGGTGAGATCCTTGTCGATCACGGCCTCGACGCCGGTCAGGCAACCATCGGCCGACTCGGTTACGGGGACGCCGCCGCCACCGGCGCACACCACGACGGCGTTGGCGTCGAGCAACAGTCGGATGACGCTGCTCTCGACGATGCGGGTCGGTTCGGGCGACGCGACCACCCGCCTCCAACGGTCGCCATCGGCGGCGATCACCCAATCTCGTTGCGTCGCGATCGCGCGGAGCTCGGCCTCGTCGTAGACCGGGCCGACGAATTTGGTCGGATGGTCGAATGCCGGATCGTCGCGGTCGACGACCGTTTGGGTGATGATCGCCGCGACGAGACGATCGGGAAGTTGGTTCTGCAGCTCCTGGACCAGCCAGTACCCGATGAGCCCCTGGGTCTCGGCTCCGAGTGAGTCGAGCGGGTACGGGTGGCTGAGCGACGGATCATTCGCGGATTCGAGTGCCAGCACCCCGACCTGAGGACCGTTGCCGTGGGTGATGATCAGCTCGTGATCGCGAGCGAGTGGGGCCAGCGCCGCGACCGCGATCTCGACATTGTGTTCCTGGATGTCCGAGTCGGGCCGCTCGCCTCGCTTGAGCAGAGCGTTCCCCCCGAGTGCGGCGACGATCCGCATGTCAGCGCGCCACGAACACGCTCGGGAACCTTGCGAGCACGGCGATCGCATGCTCGAGCTCACGCTGGTCGATGTTCTCGCCGATGCGATGCGTGTTCTGCTCGACCCCGGCGCCGATGCCGAACATCGCGGGGTGGGTCATGGTTCCCGATGTCACCCAGTCCTTCGACGACGGAACTGTGATCGAGTCGTCGTCTGCGGGGATCGGGAACCCGACACCGTCGGTGGAGAAGACCCAGCGATCGACGCGGGGCTCGCGACGTCGCGCACCTGCGGTGGCTCCGCCTTCGGGCTCGTCGATGTACGGGCTGACCACCCGGCGGTACGCATCGACAGCGGCGGTGATGGCCGGATGGTCCTCGGGCGTGACCCAACCCGGGTAGATCTGGGCGTTGCCCGGGATGTACCCGGTGATCGTCGGCAGTTCGTAGACGGGGACGTCGATGTCGACGGTGAGACCCGCGTCGCGGGCGGCCCGGATCGCATCGAGTTGTTCGACCTCGGCGACGGCGATCTCGGGCGTCTCGCCGACCGTGAGCCGGCGGTCGAAGCGGAATGTGAACCGCTCGGGAACCGCGCAGTCGCTGGGGGTGTCGAGCACGGCCCAGGACGCGGTGCGCGTCCCTGCACCGAGGAAGTCGTGCTGGGCGAACCCGACCGTTGCCGCCTGTCGGGCCGCCTCGGCGAGGATCGAGCTGCCGTACTCGAGCGGGTTGAGACCGAGGTGCGGCATCGAGCCGTGACACGACCGCCCGGTGACGGTCACCTGGATCTGCATCCGTCCGCGCTGGCCGCGGTAGATCCCGAGTGCGCCCTTCTGGTTGTCGCCCGTGCCCTCGGTGAAGATCACGACGTCGGGGATCAGATTCGGGGCAGAACCGGGCAGCACCTTGCTGACCACGTAGCGAGGCCCGCCCCCGTCGTTGTCTTCCTCGGCGACCGTCGCATACGACCGGATCAGCACGCCGCGCAAGGCGCCCTCGGGTGCGAGCTCGAGCAGGATCTTGCTCGCCACGATCTGTGAGATCACGCCGGCCAGCTGGTCGGCGGTGCCGCGCCCGAACACCAGGTGTTCCCATTCGTCGTCGGGCGGCAGATAGCCGAGCTCGGCGCGCAGCGCGCTGCGATCGAGTCTGGCAGCGTCGACGAGGCCGTCATAGGGGTCGACCGCTCCGTTCAGCTTGGTGCGCCACTGATCGCGCAACGCCTGCACGGTGTCGGAGTGCCCGTCGAGGTAGATGACCTTCTTGTCGTCGAGAGCCACACCGTCATCCTCGTCCTGCACGACCCACACCAGATTGCCGAACTCGTCGAACCCGACGTCGTCGGGACGCCTGACGGCGCCGATCTCGATGATGCGGTCGCGCAGCATCTCGAGCCGCGGGCGTTCGTGATTGCTCAACCCGGCCTGGGTGTCCCCACCACGATCGTCGGGCAGATCGACCTGATCGGCGGGGATCCGGACTGCCTCCTGCAGGATCTCCACGGCAAGGGGTCGGTAACGGGCCGCCAGTTCGGCGACCCTCTCGTCGAGCGACATGTCAGATTCTCCGTTCATTGTTCTCGGTTCGGCCCTTGTAGCTCAGCTGCACGTTCGTCGGCTCGCGTCACGCGATCCTGGCAGCGAGGTCGTCGACCTTCGCCGCGGCGAGCAGGGCCATGACCACATAGACCTTCTTGTTGGCCTCTTCTGCCACGGCGACGCGGAACCGGTCCATGACCGCAGGTGTCACCTCGTCGCCGATGTCGGCGGGCAGGCAGTGGAGGTAGAGCGCATCGTTGGTGAGCGCCATCCGTCGATCGTCGCAGATCCAGCCGCGATGGTCGGCGTTCATCGCGAGCGCACGTTGCTCGATGTCACGCAGCCCGGCGGCGTCGTGCGCTCGGTTGGCGGCGACCCGCTCGAACATCAACGCTTGAGGGCCCCACGACTTCGGGTACACGGCGTCGGCATCGACGAACGCGGTATCCATGTCGTCGGTGACCTCGAACGAGCCGCCCGACTGGGCCGCCCCCTCCCGAGCCCAGCGCATCGGATCGGGCAGCAGGTCGTAGCCCTGGGGGTGGGCGAGCGTGACGTGGGCGCCGAAGCGTGTCAACAGCGACACGAGCCCCTGCGGCACCGAGAGTGGCTTGGCATAGCTCGGCGAGTATGCCCACGACACCGCGATTCGCTTGCCGGCGACGTCACCACCGAAATGTTCGCGCAGCCACAGCAGATCGGCCAGGGTCTGGGTGGGGTGGTCGATGTCGCACTGCAGATTGACGATGGGAACGCACCGCTGGTCGTCGGTGGCGGCGAGGTAGTCGTCGATGCCGCGCTGGACGTCGTGCATGAACGAGTTGCCTTCACCGATGATCAGGTCGTGACGGACCCCGAGCGCGTGAGCGTTCATGCCGAGCATCGCGCCGGTCTCCTCGGCGGTCTCACCGTGTGACACCTGGGTCGACGAGCCGTCGACGATCACCGGCTGCATGCCCAGCCGGGCAGCGGCGCCCGCCCAGGCCGACTTGGTGCGGGTCGAGTTGTCGAAGAACATCGCGTAGGCGAGCTCGTTCGGGAGCAGGGCGGTCGAGGCGCCGGCCCGGTCGAGTTGCTGGAACCGGTCGGCGACCGCGAGCACTGCATCGAGTTCTGCGGTCGACCAGTCGTGTGTGGTGAGCAGGCTCCTGCCGCGCAGCGAGGCGAGCACCATGGGATCGAGGCGAGTGTCCATCATGTCGAATTTGTCATGCCGGCGGCGCGGCCGTCAGAGGACAAGGGCCCGATGGAGGTAGACCTCGGTCGGTGCCGGTGTCTCATGCCGGCGGTAGCACCGCTGAGTTGGCGTCCCTAGCCTGACCCGGTGACCACCCTCGACACGACGCGAGCGCCAGGACGGCGGTCGGCCCTGGTGCCCGGCTCGCCCGCGTTCATCGGGGTGCTCGCGATGTGCATGGCGGTCACGGCGCTGGCCATCGACAGCGTCCTGCCGGCATTCCCCGAGATTCGCAAGGCGCTCGATCTCGAGGCGGGCGCGACCTCGGTCACCGGACTGATCACGTTCTTCTTCATCGGCTCGTCGTTGGGGCTGTTGCCCGCCGGCCTGTTGGCCGATCGTTTCGGGCGTCGACCGGTCATGTGGGGTGGCCTCGCGTTGTATGTGGTCGGCGCGGTGGGTTCGATCTTCGCCCCGTCGCTCGGCGTGATGTTCGTGGCGCGTTTCGTATGGGGGCTCGGATCGGCCGGGCCGCGTGTCGCAGCGATGGCGATGGTGCGCGATGCATACGCGGGTGCACAGATGGCCAAGCAGATGTCGCTGATCATGGCCGTGTTCATCCTCGTGCCCACCTTCGCTCCGGCCTTGGCCGCGGGGATCTTGTTGGTTGCACCGTGGCAGGTGGTCTTCTGGATGTGTGCCGCCGTCGCTGTGATCGTGGCGGCCTCCGTGGTGCTCCTGCCCGAAACCCTTTCGGAAGAAAGCATCGGCACGCTGGGGGGCAGGGAACTCTGGCGGAGCTGTCGCACAGTGCTGGCGACGCCCGGCACGGTGGGGTACCTGTTGTCGCTGACGGCCCTGTTCGGCGTGTTCATGTCGTACCTGGCGAGTTCGGAGATCATTCTGGATCAGGTCTTCGGGCTGGCGACGTGGTTCCCCGTGTTCTTCGGTGCGATCGCTGTCACCATGGGATCTGCGATGTATGTCAACGGCCGTTTCGTCGAGCGGCTCGGGCTCGACCGGATCATCGGTCTCGGGTTCGCCGCCAACCTGGCGACGGCAGCGCTCCTCGTCGTCGCTGCCGTCGCAACGTCGGGTCGACCCCCGTTCTGGCTGTTCGCTGTGCTGCTCGCGGGTGTGCTGTTCTTCCAGCAGATGCTGATCCCGAACCTCAACGCAGCGGCGATGGTGCCGCTCGGAGCTGTCGCGGGCACAGGGGCCGCGATCCTCGGCATGGTCCCCGGTGTGGCCGGCTCGATCATCGGCAATCTGATCGACCGCCAGTTCGACGGCACCATCACCCCGCTGGCGATCGGATTCGTCATCTCGTCGGTCGTGGCGGGCGTCTCCTGGCGCCGGGCGTCCCGCCAAGCACCGGCCGGTTGATCCACCGGGTCGCGGCCGTCTGCCCGCCCGGAATCCGTCGCCCACGGGTGAAGCGGTATGGTCGACGCGTGCCGATGACGCCGGGGATCCGAGTGCGCTGCGGGAGGGCCCGTGGCTGAGGGGCTCGATCGTCGAATCGTCGCGGTGATGTTCACCGACATGGTCGGGTACACGGCGTTGCTGCAGCAGGACGAACACGTCGGGCTCGACAAGCGGCGGCGGTACTGGGCCGCGCTCGAGGCCCACCACGACGCCACTGGCGGCACGATCGTGCAGCGTCTCGGGGACGGCAGCATGAGCATGTTCCCCAGTTCGCTCGCCGCGGTGCTCGCAGCGGTCGAGATCCAACAAGCGCTCTCGGCGCAAGACGTCCCGATTCGTATCGGCGTGCATGTCGGCGAGGTGATCGTCGAGACCGAGCGGCTCACCGGCGAGGCGGTCAACATCGCAGCGCGGATCGAGTCGTTCGCCGTTCCCGGTGGGGTGATGCTGTCCGATTCCGCGTACGACCAGATCAAGAACCGCAGCGACGTCGCCGTCGTCGGTCTGGGAAGGTTCAGGCTCAAGAACGTCGGGCGGCCGATCGAGCTGTATGCGGTCTCGGCCGACGGCATCGTGGTACCCGAGCCAGGGTCGCTCGAGGGCAAGGGCGAACGGTTCGCGAGCCTGCCGAGCAACCTGCCGGGCTCGCGCCCACAACTGCTCGGTCGGGCGGCCGACCTGGTGGCCCTCGTCGATCTCGCTCGCGAGCACCGGGTCGTCACGATCACCGGGCCCGGTGGTGTCGGCAAGACCAGCATCGTCGCCGAGCTCGGTCGGATGCTCGCACCGGAAATCCCGGGCGGGGTGGCGTTCGTAGCGTTGGCCGACGTCGCCAGGCCCGAGGATTTCCTGCCCGCTCTGGCCGAGGCGCTGGACGTGAAGGAGGCGGAGGAACGCACGCTCGGCGAAGGCATCGTCACCCTCATCGGTGACAGGGAGGCGCTCCTGCTGCTCGACAACCTCGAGCAGATCGTTGCGGCCGCACCCGAGGTGGCGGGTCTCGTCGAGCGATGCCCGGGCCTGCGGATCGTGATCACGAGCAGAATGCCGCTCAGGATCACCGCCGAGCGGGAGTACGCACTCGCTCCACTCGCGTTTCCTCCCGTCCTCGAACAGGGCGGCATCGAGTCGCTGCTGGCGTATCCGGCGGTGGCCCTCTTCGTCGAGCGTGCCCGCAAGACGAGGAGTTCGTTCGAGCTGACGCCCGACAATGCTGCTGCAGTGGCAGCTGTGTGCCGGCGACTGGACGGTCTGCCCCTGGCCCTCGAGCTGGCAGCGGCCAGGCTGAGGCTGCTCACCCCGGAGGCGCTGCTGGAGCGGCTCGACCATGCGCTCGATGTGCTCACGTCCGGGCCCCGTGACAGCCCCGAGCGGCAGCAGACGCTGCGGGCAACGATCGATTGGAGCCATTCGCTGCTCACCGAGTCCGAGCAGCGGCTGTTCCGGCGACTCGCCGTGTTTGCAGGAGGGTGCTCGATCGCAGATCTCGAAGCCGTCTGCGCCGACCCCGACGAGAGCCTTCTCGACGAAGTCGAGTCCCTCGTCGACAAGGCGCTCGTGCAGATGGACGGCCAGAGTGCCCGGCTCCGGCTGCTGCAGACCATCGAGGAGTTCGCACGCGAACTGCTCGATGCTGCGTCGGAGGGGGAAGAGTTCGCGCTCAGGCACGCCCGCCGGTACGCGGTGCTCGCCCAGGAGATCCGCGACGGCATCGAAGGCACGAGCGAGATCCGTTCCGTCGAGCGCGGCATCGCGGAGGAGGGCAACCTCCAGGCGGCGCTCGAAACGCTCCTCGATGCGGCGACACGCGGTGACGCGGCGGCCTGCGAGATGGGCATGCAGCTGTGCGGGGACCTGTGGATGTACTGGCACATCCGCGGCAAGAACGTCACCGCCCGCGAGTACGCCACGGCGTTCCTCGATGCCGACACGGTTGGGTCGCCGACGGCCGGGCGGGCCGGTTCGCTGATCACGGCCGGATTGACCTCGTGGATCCTCGGTCAGAATCAGCAGGCGTTCGACGAGCACGCCGAGGCCTACCGCGTCGCGTCGGCGATCGGTGCCGATCGCGAACTCTGTCTGAGCACGTTCCTGCAGGCCCTCGCGTTGCTCGGTTTGGATCCCGCATCCGGGTTCGCGTGGACGGAGGAGAGCCTCGAGCGCAGCCGAGCACTCGGGTACACCTGGGCCGAGGGCTTTGCGTTGACATTCGACGGCATCCTCCACGCCGTCGCCGGCGACCCCGACACAGCACAGGCGAGGTATTCGCAGGCGCTCGAGATCCAGCAGCGGCTCGGCGACCAGGAAGGGATCGGCATGTCGCTCGCCGGCCTCGGCCAGCTGGCGTCCGGCGGTGGCGACACTGCCGGTGCCCTCGAGTTCTACCGGCGCTCGCTCGCAGCGTTCGAAGCGGTCGGCGATCGGGGCGAGGAGGCCCGGATCCTGTCCGAAACCGCATGGACGCATCTTCGCAACGACGACCCCGCGCTCGCCCGCCGGTTCTTCTTCGAGGCGGTCCAGGCGCACACCGACGTTGCGAGCGTCCGCGGCATCGGGCTCTCGTTGATCGGGCTCGCAGCCACCGAGGTGGCCGAGCAGCGGCCGAAGAATGCCGTGCGGATCGCCGCCGCGGCCGAGGTGTACGCCCAGCAGGAGGGCATCGTCGTCGTCTACTCGGATGACACGCCAGGGCGTGAGTTCGTCGACCGGGCGCGATCGGCGCTCTCGACCGAGGACGCAGCTCGTGCGACCGAGGCCGGCCGCAGGCTCACGATCAAGGAGGCCCTCGATCTGGCCAGGGCCCCAACGGTCGAGGCATAGCGCGTTCGCGGTCGTTCCACCCGTTGGTGATCGCAACGCGCGGTGTGGGTGTCAGCGGAAACGATGGGTCGCCATCGCCGCTTCGACCCGCCGGCGTGCCGATGCGAGGGCGACGGCCCTGGGGAGGTCGCCCGACGCGCTCGCCTGTTCGAGCATCGTCGCGGTATTGGTGCGGATCTGGTCGTCGATCATCCGGAACGCCTCGTCCTTGGTGCCGCCCGCGTACTCGACCGCACCGCAGATGACGCCGCCCGCGTTGGCGATGAAGTCGGGCAGCACGAGCACGCCACGTTCGTGCAGGCGGGCTTCGGCCTCGGGCGTCGCGGGGATGTTCGCTCCCTGGGCGACGATGCGGGCCCGTACCGTGTCGACATTGTCGGCGCGGAGCACGTTGGGCCGGGCCGCAGGGATCCAGATGTCGCACTCGACGCCGACGATCGCGTCGCGGTCGATCACCTCTCCGGCAGGGTGGGCGACGATCGAGCCGACGGAACCGGTTTCCGCCAGGCGTTCGACGTCGAGGCCGTGGGGGTCGACGACGCAGCCACCCGAATCTGCCGCAGCGACCAGGATGCAGCCGCGCTGGGCCAGGAAGCGCGAGACGTGGCGGCCGACCGCCCCGAATCCCTGCACTGCGACCCTGGCCCCGGCCAACGACATCCCGATGTGGGCGGCGGCGACGTCGATCGAGGCCGCCAGCCCGTATCCGGTCGCACCGATCTCGTCGAGTGGGATCCCTCCGAGCGCTGAGGGCAGACCGATGGCCCTTCCGATCTGGTCGTGGATCCACGCCATACAGGTCTCGTTGGTCCCCATGTCGGGCCCCGGCACATACTCGGTGAGATCCGCGATCGCGTTCGCGAACGCACGTATCAGTGGTTCCTTGTCGGCGAGCGGCATCGTCGGGTCGCCCACGATCACCGCCTTGCCACCACCGTGATGCAGCCCGGCGGCAGCGTTCTTCAACGTCATCGCCCGGGCGAGCCGGAAGCACTCTTCCGTCGTGACGTCGGGTGCCATGCGGACCCCGCCGATCGCGTTGCCGATCGCGACGTTGTCGATGACGATCGTGGCGCGCAGGCCCGTCGAACGTTCGGTGACGTGCACGATCTTGGCGGGACCCAGGTCGTCGGTGAATCGGAATGGTTCGTGGGTCTCGGTGTCGGTGTCGGTCGTCATGTCGCAACCTCCAGGTCGTCCTTGAGCGCGTTCAGGAATCGGGTCGCTTCGCCGCCCATCACCACCCGGTGGTCGAACGTGAGCGAGAGCGGCAGCAGGCGTCGGATCGCGATCTGACCGTTGCGGGCGACCACTGCCTCTCGGGTGCGTCCGGCGCCGATGATCGCGACCTGTGGCGGCACCACGACGAGGGCTGCGTGGCGGCCACCGATCGTGCCGAAGTTCGACAGTGTGATCGTCGCCCCTCGCAGATGTTCGGGTGGCACGGTGCGTGCCAGCACGTCGGCCCGCATCGCGTCGAGCCCCCGACGCAGATCGTGGGCATCGCGATGAGCGACATCGCGCAACACGGGAACGAACAGGCCGTCCTCGGTGTCGATCGCGATGCCGATGTCGACCGATTCGTTGATCCGTCGGCCTCGTTCGCGGCCCAGATACGAGGCGTTCAGCGCCGGCTCGCACTCGCATGCCAGGGCCACAGCGCGCAGCAACCGTGCCGTGGGATCGGTTCCGTCGGGCCAGTCGCCGACGTCGGCCTCGTCGGTGACCGAGGCGGGTACCACCTGGGCGTGGGCTCTGGTCATGTTGGCGTCCATCGCCCGGCGCACGCCGCGCAGTGGTTCGACGAACTCGTCGAGGGCCGCGTCCTTGTCGCCGGTGTCAGCGGCGGCGGCCTCGACGTCGGCGCGGGTGATCGTGCCCTCGGGTCCGGATGGGCTCAGCTCCGCGAGATCGACGCCCAGTGCGGATGCCAGCGCCCGCACGGCCGGTGTCGCCCGGCCGCGACCGTGGTCATAGAGCTTCGCCGACGCCTGGTTCGACGTCGTTGCCGGGTCGGCCGAACCGGTCGATGAGGTCGATGGGTCGGGTGGAAGCGACCCGACGATCGCTCCGGTGTCGGCGGTCTCGCCGTCATTGAACTCGACGAGCGGCGTACCGACATCGATCATGTCGCCGGGCGCCCCGTATACGGCAGAGATGTGGCCGGACAGGGGTGAGGGGATCTCGACGACGGCCTTGTCGGTCTCGACCGAGACGAGCGGCTGGTCGGCCACGACATGATCGCCGACACCTACGTGCCAGGCGACGATCTCGGCCTCGTGAAGGCCTTCGCCGATGTCGGGTAGGAAGAACGTGGTCATGCGAACTCCATCGCTCGGTGAGCGGCGTCGAGGATGCGTTGCTCGCTCGGCAGGTAGTGGTGTTCGTTGCGGAACAGCGGCATGACGGTGTCGTATCCGGTCACCCTCGTGACGGGGGCGAGCAGGCTGGTGAGCCCCTCGTCCGCCAGGCCTGCGGCGATGTCCGCGCCGACGCCGCCGGTTCGGGCTGCTTCGTGCACGATCACACAGCGGCCGGTGCGGCCGACCGAAGCGAGGATCGTGTCCATGTCGAGCGGCTTGATGGTGGCGATGTCGATCACCTCGGCGCCGACGCCTTCGGCTGCCAGCACCTCTGCCGCCGCGAGCGTTTCGGCGATGCTCGCGCCCCAGCTGACCATCGTCAGATCGTCACCGCCGCGCAGTGTGAAGCACCGGTCGAGCGGGAGCGCACCGCCATCGTCGTCGACCTCCTCGCGGATCGAGCGATACAGCCGCTTCGGCTCGAGGAACACGACCGGATCGGGGTCGCGGATCGCGGCCAGCAACAAACCGTACGCCTTGGCCGGCGACGACGGGATGACGACCCGCAGGCCGGGGATGTGGGCGAGCATCGCTTCGAAGCTCTCCGAATGGTGCTCGGGTGCGTGCACTCCGCCGCCGTACGGGGCGCGTACGACGAGCGGGCAGGTGAGCCGCCCGCGGGTCCGGTTGCGCAGCCTGCTCGCATGGTTCGCCAGCTGGTCGAGGGCCGGGTACATGAATCCCATGAACTGGTATTCGACGATCGGGTGGAAACCCTGGGTCGCCAGGCCGACGGCGAGCCCGACGAACATCGACTCGGAGATCGGGGTGTCGATCACCCTGTCGGGCCCGAACCGCTCGGCGAGCCCGTCGGTCGCCCGGAACACTCCACCGTTCAGCCCGACGTCCTCGCCGAGCACGATCACGTTGCCGTCGTCTTCCATGGCGCGGCCGAGAGCGGTCCGCACGGCCTCGACGAGCGTGAGCTGGTCACCCATCCAACCGCTCCAGCTCGTGCAGCTCGGCGCGCTGCGCCAGATAGGCGTGGGGCAAGGTGGCGTACAGGTGCTCGAACATCGAGGTCGGCGGCATCGGGCGATACCCCTCGTAGTCCTGTACCGCAGCATCGATCTCGGCGGCGCACTCGTCGATCAGCTGTTCCTCGCGTTCGCGGGCCCAGTGGCCTTGGTGCACGAGGAAGTCGCGCAGGCGCGCGATCGGTTCGGCCTTCCACCGCTCGCTCACCTCGGCATCCGGGCGGTATCGGCTCGCGTCGTCGGCGGTGGTGTGATCGGTCAGCCGGTACGTGAGCGCCTCGACCACCATCGGTCCACCTCCCGAACGCGCTCGCTCGATCGCGTCGGTCAGTACCGCCCGCACGGCGATGACGTCGTTGCCGTCGACCTGTTCGCCCGCGATGCCGGCCCCGATCGCCTTCTGGGCCAGGGTCACCGCCGCGGATTGGGCCGAGCGAGGCACCGAGATCGCCCACTGGTTGTTGTTGATGACGAACACGACCGGCAGCTGCCTCACCCCTGCGAAGTTCATCGACTCGTAGACGTCGCCGCGCGAGGTGGCCCCGTCACCGAAACTGCACACCGCGACGCGTCGTTCGTGGTTGAGTTGCATCGCCAGAGCGACGCCGACGGCGTGTGCAGCTTGGGTGCCGATCGGGACGCAGATCGGGAAGTCGTGACGTTGCCCGGCGAAGTCGTTCCCGCGTTCGTCGCCGCCCCAGTAGAGCAGCAGTTCGTTCGGGACGACGCCACGCAGGAACATCGCACCCTGCTCGCGGAACGACGGCACCAAGACGTCATCGGGCGCCATCGCCGTTCCGATTCCGACGGCGATCGCTTCCTGGCCCAGGGACGAGGCGAACGTGCCCAACCGGCCGGTGCGTTGGAGCGCCACGGCCTTGGCGTCGAACGTCCGGGTCAGCACCATTGCCCGATACATGCCGATCAACTGCTCGGGATCGGAAGCGAAGGCGGGGAGATCGGAGGCGACCGTGCCATCCGGACCGATGTACGAAGTCGCTCGGATCCGGAACGAGGCGACCTCGTGTCTCATGACGACGCGGCTTTCATGGGTGTCCTTTCGTTGCCTCCTCCCGTTACATGAGGCGCGCGAACCCGGTCCGACTTCCAGAGCATTTCGCCCCTGCCGACCGCCTGCAGACCGGGTTCGATTGCGTGCGTTTTCGGGACTGAAGCCCATCGTCGGCGTCGGGATGCGGGTTGTACTGTCGACCTATGAGAGCGATGATGCCGTTCCCTGACGAGGGTCGACCGCCGAGCAGAAAATCGATCGCGCGGGCGGCGCAGGTCGATCATCTCGCTGCATTGCCCTTGTTCGCCAGCTGCTCCAAACGTGAGCTGCGACACCTGGCCCGATCGACTCACCTGAAGCTGCTCGAGCCCGACGATCTGCTGGTGCTCGACGGCCAGCCGTCGCGCGAGGCATACGTGATCGTGGCGGGGCATGCCGTCGTGCGCCGCAACGGTCGCAAGATGGCCGAGCTCGGACCGGGTGACATCGTGGGTGAGCTCGGATTGTTGCTCGAGCGTGAGCACGCAGCGACCGTGACGGCGACGACCCCGGTCGAGGTGCTCGTGTTGCCACAACAGGCGCTGCGCGATGCGATCGACGACATCCCCGGCCTTGGGTGGAAGCTGCTCCAAACGGTCGCGACCCGCATGGCCGAGAACACACGCGGTCCGGCCGTCGGGTGAACCCTGGCTCGGCCCGCTGGCACGATGGCGGCCCGGATCAGAGAGTCCAGTAGGTCATCGGCCGCGACGACGGTTGCGCGACGACGGTTGCGCGACGACGGTTGCGGTCAGCTGCCGGTGGCTTGGGGCTGCCAGCCCGGGCGGCGGAACACGTGACCGAGCTTGGCCCGCGGACCGCGGGCGCGAGTGACGTCGCGGGCGATGTCGGCGAACTCGTGATAGGCGAGTCGCACGGGGTTGTAGGTGTCGACGTTCTTCGTCAGTCCGTACTTGATACGTCGGACTTCGGGCTCGAAGGTGTTGAAAAGTCGATCCCACACGATCAGGATCCCGCCATAGTTCTTGTCGAGGTATTGCCGGTTGGCGCCATGGTGGACTCGATGATGTGACGGCGTGTTGAAGATCTGCTCGACCGGCGCAGGCAGGCGATCGATGGCCTCGGTGTGGATCCAGTACTGGTACAGCAGGTTGAGCTGGGCGGCCTTGGTGGTGGTGGCGGTCTTGAATCCGAGCAACGGCATCGGTGCGAACACCCAAGCCGTGAGGAAACCCGACCATGGTTGTCGCAGCGCGGTCGACAGGTTGTACCGCCGGCTGGAGTGATGGGTGACGTGGTGGGCCCACAACAAACGCACCTCGTGCATCCACCGGTGGTCCCAGTAGTAGAGGAAGTCCCACAGCACCATCGCTCCGACGATCGCACCGCGTCGCGAGCCGACATCGGACACGCGGTGCTTGAACAGGAAGCGATCGAGTTTGGACAGTGCCGTTGCCGTGGCGAAGCCGATCGCGACGTTGCCGGCGAGCAGCGACAGGCTGGCGACCGTGTCGCGTCGCTCGTAGCCGAGCGGCACGAGCGGGTCGGCCGGCAACTGCGGCCCGGAGAGGGTGATCATGTCGGCGTCGTCGAGGTCGTCGAGGCGTCGCTTCGGGACCTTCCGCAGAGCCAGCGCCTCGCCGACCATCGTGATGGCGAACAGGGGCAACGTGGCCTTGTCGACCCGATCGAGCTGCCGGAGCGGTGACACACGGGCGGCGGAGATGTTGTTCTCCATGCCGATCAGGGTAGTGCCCGACGGCTGGATGCGAGCTGGGCGCGATGGGCCGAAAGATCTGCTCAGCGAACGTCGTCAGGTCGGTGCGTGGGCGCGGTCAGCTGTTGGCGCGACCAGGAAGCAGGAAGGGGTAGGGGCGTCGCCGGACGTGCCGTTGCCAGGCTCGATCGGCACGTCGCACGGCCTGCAGGGCGGCCCACAGCCGGGCGTCGCTGCGACGATCGCTGCGCACCTCCTCCCCTGACAGCGGTCTTGCTACTCGTTCCGCAGTGGCACTCAGGACCTCGGGTACCAAGTGGTCGAGGTGTTCCTTGATCAGGTTCGAGGCCAGGTCGAGCGAGACGGTGCGCGGGTCGTGGTAGCGATCGAGGATGCCGGGCAGCACGAAGCGCCGCACCGGGGTGCGCAATGCCCAGGGCAACGAGGCGAGGAACACGTCGGAATCGAGCTCGGACACGCCATCGGGGGTGCGCAGCAGTGGGGTGGTGATGTCGAAGTAGGTGAGCTGGTCATCGACCACGGCCCAGTTCGACAGCTGGGCATCGAGCCCGACGCTCGCGTCGATCGTGGCGAACACCGTGTCGATGATGTCGGCGAGCAGGGCAGGGGCGCGGTCGGGTTCGTCGCGGGCGATGTCGACGGCGAGGGTGGTCGCCGGCAGGATCGGCTGCACGCAATACAGCACGATCGAGCCGTCCGAGCCGCGGACGCGTCGCACCTCGGTGTCGACGACGTCGACGCCACGCTGTTCGAGTTCGGCGATGTAGCGGCCGATCGTGGCCGTGTACCGCTCGGCGGATTCGGCGGTGGGGAACGGTGGTAGTCGCTTGCATGCCCGTCGCGGCCCGCTGCCGGCAGCGAGTACCAGGGAGATCTCGCCCTCGCCGAGCAGGCTCAGCGCGGATGCGTCTCCAGACCGCAGGGCCAGTTCCACCGTTCGTTCGAGTTCGCCGAGTTCGTCGTCGCTGATCATTCGTCGTCGCTGATCATGAGGTCGAACGGCCGAGCGCGGTCCGCACCTTCGAGATGATGTCGTCGGCCTCGTCGTCGGTGACGGTCAAGGGCGGCAGGAGCTGCACGACGGAGGTGTCGTTGTTGGCGAAGATCGCGAAGACCCCGGCCTGGATCAATGCGCGGGTGGCCAGCAGGCCGTCTGCTTCGCCGGGGAGCTTGAGGCCCATGAACAGCCCGCGTCGGCGGAGCTCGAGATCGAGTCCGGCGAGCCCCGACTCGAATCGCTCGCCGAGCTGGTTCACACGGTCGAGGAATCCTGGTGCCTCGACCACGTCGAGCACCGCGAGCGCTGCGATACAGCCGAGCTCGGAACCCCCGAAGGTGGAGATGTGCACGAACGGGTGGTCGTTGAAGAACGCGTGCAGCTCGGCCGTCATGAGGGTGGCCGTGATCGGGTAGATGCCACCGCCGAGCCCTTTGCCGGTGACGACGATGTCGGGATGCACACCTTCCTGCTCGAAGTACCACATCGTGCCGGTGCGGCCGAGCCCCGTCTGCACCTCGTCCAGTACGAAGCAGACGCCCCGCTCGCGGCAGAGCTCTTCTACGCCGGCCAGGTATCCCGCAGCGGGTGGTGGCATCCCGAGGGTGGCGGGGATCGATTCGAGGATCACAGCTGCCGTGGAGTCGTCGACCGCGCGATCGAGCGCGCCGAGGTCGTTGTACGGCACCTGCACGAACCCGGGCAGGTTCGGTCCGAACGGGTCGCGGTATGCGGGGTCGCCTGCCGCCATCGCCAACCCCGTGTGGCCGTGATATCCGCCGGTCGCCGACACGACGCCGGCGCGACCGGTGTGGGCCCGCGCGACCTTGAGGGCGAGGTCGATCGCCTCGCCTCCGCCGACACCGAAGACGACGCCAGGCAGGAGGCCGCCGGTGCTGGCTGCCAGGCGTTCGGCCAGGATGGCCCGCCACCCGGACACGAGGTGATGGTTCCCGACGTCGAGGTGGTCCAACGCGTCGCGGACCGCGTTGATGACCACAGGATTGCGGTGCCCCAGGTTGAACACACCTCCGTTGCAGTGGCAGTTGTAGAGCCACCGCCCATCGAAGGCATCCTGGAAGCGCGCACCACTGCGCTCGCCCATCACGAGATCGAGCCCCAGCGCCTCGTACGCGGCCACCTTCCCGGGGTTCACATGAGCCCCGAACGCCGCCGTGGTGGTCGATGCGGTCGGGTACGGCTGCTCGGTTGCGCTGGTCCCCGTCATGACGCGTTCCTCTCGATGCATCGCTGCTTCACGGAGCACTCCCGATCGGGTCGCCCACCGGGCCGGTGGGCAGCCGGGCACGGTCGTTGCGCACACGCCAGTAGCGGCGGACCCAGATCGGCCGGGTCTCGTCGAGCCCCTCGCCCCAGACATCGGCGGTCCACCGTTCGAGCAGCCGGTCGGCCTCGGCGAACGCGTCCGCCGGTTCGGGTGGCTCGGCCAGCCAGCGGGCCTCCACCTCGTCGCGTTCGGTGACGAACCGGGGAACCAGTCGGGCGGGGTCGCCGAGGGAACGTCTGTGCAACAGCTCGTGTCGCCACCACAGGCACCGTGGATCGAAGTGATCGGTGGGATCGGGTCCGAGATCGAGTGACTGGTCGACGCGCACGGGCTTGAAGATCCCGGTGCAGGGCGCCGCCGTTGCCGTGCACCAGTGGGCCGCGCCGGTCACAGTCAGTTCGGCGACCCACGATGCGGTCGTTTGGGATGCGGCCGCCAAACCGCTGGCGTGCATGCAGGGAGCCGACATCGCGCCGGTGATCGGTGAGTAGTGGGGAGCCGATCTGCCGTCGCCGTGGTCGCGCAGGATCGACATCAGGTCGTGCACCGTGGTGGCTCGCGCCGCGCCGGCTTCGGTGATGGCCCGGCGAAGTCGACACCGCGAAAAGTGTGTTCGGACGCGTTGCGCCCGACCCTCGGCGAAGTCGGTGATCGTGAGACCGTTACTGATCGACCGCGCTCCCGAGGTGACGTGTTCGACGGCCCATTCCCGGGCCGCGGTCTCGAGCACGAACGCCTCACGGTGATCGGCGATGATGTAGCTGTTGTCGTACGAGAGGTTGCGGTGCTCGTGTCCGCAGCCTCCGCCCTGGCCGTGGCGTTCGAGCAGCTCGGTGATGACGTTGACCGCCTCGGACGCGTTCGAGGCTCGTTCGAGGCCCAGGCGCAGCAGGTCCATGCCGGTCAGTCCGACCTTCTGGGACGGTCCTCGCGTGAACACCGCCTCGTTGCCGATGACCACACCGTGCTCGTTGGCGCCCATCTCGGCGCCGAACATCCAGAACGGCCTGCTCAGCAGCACGGCGTTGGTCTCGGCCACCTGGTCGATCTCGATCCAGGTGCAGGTCACCCGCGATCCGGGGACGTGAGCACGACGCGGCTGCCAGTCGAGCAACTGGGCCTCGTTGGCGTCGCGGTCGGAGTTCTTGGCGAACAGCACCCTGCCCGGTTCGACCACCACCATCGTGTCGCACACGCCGTCCAACGTACTCCCGTACTCCGCTCCGATCGAACGGGTGCAGTCCGGACCTCTGGCCAGGAATGGGCTTTGGACGGATAATGGAGACGGAGCCCGCGTGGTTCCGCGCGGGTGAACAGAAAGGAGCGGATCATGACGACGCTCATCGACAGAGAGGAACAAACGTTCACTGATCGCCCGGTACACGACCCGAAGGTCGACACCTTGCGCACCCGCAACCGCTTCCTCATCATCGCTCTGGCGATCGTGACGGCAGCGTTCGTCGCGTTGGGGACCTGGACCCTGGTGGACCGGTCCGGATCGTCGGATGTCGCGCCAACCGCTGAGATCCAGCAGCTGCTCGACGACTATGAGGCGGCATGGAACGACTATGACGGCGCTGCGTTCCTGGCGCTGGTCACCGATGGCTACGGCTTCGAGATCTCTGGCACCACCACCGGTGCGGCGACCCAGGCGCTCTACATCGACAACATGGGCAGCACGAGTTGGCACGTGACGCAGGTCGGCGACGCGATCTCGGCTGGTGACGGCCCCTACTACGTCGCACTGGTCGACAATCTGACGGCCGTCGACTATCCGGTCGACGGCGTCGACGGGGTGTCGATCGTTACCGTCGTCGACGATGGTGGGACCCTCAAGGTCGACCACCACGTCTTCATCGGCGATTTGTGATCGGCATGTCCCTTGTTGGGCGCCGCTCGTTGAGCGGCGCCCATTCGTCGGTTCCGACCGATGACGGGGTCAGCGGGCCTCGACCGCTGGTTCGAGCGGGGTGAGGTTGGTCTCGGTCGTCGTGTGCGTACGCGGGGCGAGCTGCGACCAACCGTAGGCGGCGGCGGCGAGCGCTGCTGCCGCGCCCACCAACAGTGCGAATCGCGGACTGACGTGATCGGCGAGCCAGCCCACGAGTGGACCGCCGATAGGGGTCGATCCGATCAGCGCCACCGAGAACAGCGACATCACCCTGCCCCGATACTTCGCATCGGAGTTGAGCTGCAGGGTCGCGTTCGAGAGGGAGATCATCGAGACACTTGCCGCGCCGACGAGTGGCATCGTCAGATAGACGAGTCCGATCGTGGGCATCACGGCGATCAGCCCGACCGCGACCCCGAACGCGGCGGCGACCGCGACGAGTCTGGCGGGTGTCGGTGGGCCGGCGGACGCGACGCCGAGACCACCGACGACTGCGCCGGCGCCCATCAGTGAGGTCATGATCGCCAGCCCGGTGGACCCGGCACCGAATGTGAACTCGGCGAGCAGCGGGAGTGTGGTCGAGAACTCGAACGTCAGTGTGCCGATCATCGCCAGCATCACGAGGGTGGTGCGCAGCGTCGGGTCGGCCCAGGCGTACCGGAAGCCGTCGCGCAGCTGTCGGGGTGCCCTGGCGCTGCGTGTTGACGGGTGGAGTTGATCGGTTCGGATGAGCAACATGGCCATGACGACTGCGACATAGCTGACGGCGTTGGCGACGAAACACTCACCGATACCGACGGTGGCGATGATGAGGCCGCCGATCGCCGGCCCGATCACCCGGGCGGCGTTGACGACGACGCTGTTCAACGTGACCGCGTTGCTCACGTCGGCGGGCCCGACCATCTCCATGACGAATGTCTGGCGGCTGGGGTTGTCGAGCGCCGTGACGGTTCCGAACCCGGCGGCGAGCGCGTAGACCATCCAGAGCTCGACCACACCCGCCAACGTGATGATGCCCAGCGTGAGGGCGAGCAGACCGGCCATCGTCTGGGTGCCGATGATGAGGCGCCGCTTCTCGAAGCGGTCGGCGAGCATGCCGCCGACCGGTGCGAGGAACAGCGTGGGTAGGAACTGCATCGCCATCACGGTGCCGAGCGCGGTGCCGCTGCCGGTGAGCTGCAGTACCAGCCATGCCATGGCGATCGACTGCATCCAGGTGCCGCTGAACGAGATGATCTGGCTGACGAAGTAGAGCCGGTAGTTGCGGAACCGAAGCGAGGCGAAAGTGCGTCGGGCGACGGTGCTGATGGTGGCGTTCACTCACCACCGCCGAGCAGCTGCTCGAGTGCGGGCAGAGCGGCCTCGATGGAGTTGATGTCCTGGTCGTCGAGCGTGACCATCTGCGATGCGAGCCAAGTGCGGCCGGCGGCCCGCACGCTGTCGAGGTAGGCGATGCCGTCGCGGGTGACCGCGATGTGGGCGCAGCGCCGATCGTCGGGGTCGGTGCGACGCTCGACGAGGCCGCCCTGTTCGAGTGCGGCGACGATCTTGCTGGCCGAGGGTGGCTTGACGTGTTCGTACTCGGCGATCTGGCCGACCGTGAGGCGTTGGTGTCGGTTGACGGTGGCGAGCACCGCCAGTTGTGACGGTGTGATGCGACCGGACGAGTTGGTGCGGATGCGACGGGCGAGGCGAAGCAGCACCAGCCGCAGCCGGTCGATGTCCTCGACCGATCTACCCAGGTCGACCTCTGCTGCGTCCGGTCGTCCTGATGACATGATCATTAGCATAGGAAACTATTTCCCTGTCTACATGATTCGGGCGAAGTAATTCGGCTTGATTTTCGCCCCGATCGAACGTAGTAACGTCCCGCGCCACGCAAGGGCCGAGTTCTGGGGGTGAACCGTGAGTGACGATCTGCACGAAGTCGACTGGGTGGCGCCGGGGCCGGGGCCGTGGGGGCAGGATCGCGCCCACCTGCCGGTCGCCGTCACACCGCTGCTCCAGGAGGTGTACCCGGCCGGTTTCGCCAGGGGATTCGCCGAGGCATTCGCACCATGGGGCGCGC
>JAHEDX010000004.1 GCA_024641005.1 Acidimicrobiaceae bacterium | reverse complement strand
CGTTGGAGACGATCCACTGCGAAAGGTCGTCCGCCGTGTCGGGCAGCGGATCGGCGCCGAGCAGCCGTCCGATCCGGGTCTGCTCACTCACGAACCGATCTGCCTCGGCGGTCGAGAGCCGACGCGGGCCGTACGCCTGATACGCCACCAGAAAAGAGTCGGTGAGCACGTTGTGCACCCAGGCGGCAAGCAGCGGGTTCGCCGCGCTGTACGGTCGGTCACGCTCGGATCTGCCGCTCACGCCTGCGTGCGCCCGACCGACCGCTGCCACCGCGGCGTCGACCTCGGGCATCGCTCCGTAGGTTGTTTCGGTGACGTACAGCGCCGTACGGGTCAAGCGGCCGAGAGGATCCGATCGGTAGCGCGAATGCTGCTCGACGCCTGCCACGACTTCGGGGTGGGCGGTCTGGATCAGCAGTGCCCGGATTCCGCCGACGAACGCAGCCGTGTCGCCGATCACCTCCCACGAGACGGAGTCCGGCCCGATCAGGCCGGGATCACCGAGATACTCGAGCGTGTTCTGGAGCGGCCGGGGACCGTGGGAGAACAGTGCCGTCGTCGATGCGACCACCCGATCTTTCACATTCAACTGCACACACTGTTCTACGGGCCGAACAGCCGATCGGGATGCGCGCTCTGCGGAACCGCCTCGTCGTCGGGCGGCGCCCGACGTGAGGGCGAGGCCGGCAGAAACCCAGGGTGTCAGGATCTGATGCGGGAGTTGTCGGGGTCGTACAGAGGGCGCAGCGACACCACCGCGTCGTGCCGAACCCCAGCGATCTCGACGGTCCAGCTTCCTCCATCGAGCCATGCGGCGTCGATCCGTTCGCCGTGACCCTCGACCATCGCCAGGCCGACCGCGCCACCGACGGTGTGACCGTACGAGCCGGCACGGAGATAGCCGACGTCACGGCCGTCCCGGCGGAGTACCTCGCCGTGGAACAGCAGCGGCGCAGGGTCGAGGACCCTCACCGACACGAGCCTCCTCGGCAGAGGCCCGGCCTCGCGACGCGCCAGCACCGCATCGCGGCCTACGAACCCTCCGGGTTTGTCGAACACCATGGCGAACCCGAACCCGGCCTCGAGCGGGCCGTCGGTGTTGTCGATGTCGTGCCCGTAGTCGCGATAGCCCTTCTCCAATCGCAGGCTCGACAGCGCTTTCAAGCCGGCGTGCCGCAACCCGTGCCGGGCCCCCGCCTCGACTAGCAGCTCGTACACGTGGACGGCCTGCTCGGAGGGGATGTACAGCTCGTACCCGAGCTCGCCGAGATAGGTGATCCGCACGCACAGCACGCGTGCGAACCCGAGATCGATCTCACGAGCGGAACGGAACGGGAACGCGACATGCGACAGGTCGACCGAGGTGAGCGATTGGAGGAGATCGCGCGACTTCGGACCCTGCACGTTGAGCTGTGCGAACCCACCGGTGACGTCGATCACCGCCGCCCGCGCGTCGAGCGCGTCGATGCCGCGGCGAAGCTGCGACTCGACGTGGCGATGGGCGGTGTCGGTCGCGACCACCCAGAACGAGTCGTCGGCGAGCTTGGTGACCGTGAGGTCGGCCTCGATCGTGCCGCGTTCGTTGAGCCACTGCGTGTAGGTGATCAGGCCCGCGGGCCCGTCGACGGTGTTCGCCGACAGCCGGTCGAGCACCCTTCCGGCGTCGCGACCCTCGACACGGAACTTCGACATGAAGCTCATGTCCATGACGATCACGCCGTCGCGGCAGGCCCGGTGTTCCGCGGCCCACCGCTCCCAGAACGCGGGGCGGCCCCACGTCAGCGGCCCCGGGTCGGGTGTCGCGCCCGACCCCGCGTACCAATCGGCACCCTCCCAACCGCTGACATCGCGGAAGTGGGCGCCCTCGTGGAGGAGTCGATCGTGCAGCGGCGACCGCTTCGCACCGCGAGCGGTGGACATGGAGCGGTTCGGGTAGTGGCACTGGTACACCATCCCGAGCGCCTCGACCGTCCGCGTCCGGCGGTACTCGGGGTTGGCCTGGTACCGGTGGAGGCGGGCGGGGTGCATCCCCGTGACGTCGGCGCCGGGGTCGCCGTCGGCGATCCAATGTGCGACGAGGCGGCCGATGCCACCACCGGTGAGGATCCCGATCGAGTTGAGGCCGGCGGCGACGAAGTAGTTGCGCACCTCGGGTACCGGCCCGACGATCGGCCCGAGATCAGGTGTGAAGCTCTCGGGACCGCAGAAGAACGTCCTGATGCCCGTGTCGAGCGAACGCGGCACCCGGCTCATCGCCCGTTCGACGTACGGTCCCATGCGGTCCCAGTCGGGAGCGAGGGTAGTGAACGACGAATCGACGGGGATTCCCTCGACCTTCCACGGCGCGCACACCGGCTCGAACAGCCCGATCATCAGCCCGCCGACTTCCTCCCGGTAGTAGCCGTAGCTCCCCGGGTCCTCGATGACCGGCCACGACGGATCGAGGCCTTCCATCTCGTCGGTGATGAGGTAGTAGTGCTCGGCCGCCTGCAGCGGGACCGTCACCCCCGACCGAGCCGCCAGCTGGCGCGCCCACATACCCGCCGCGTTCACGACGTACTCGCACTCGATGGTGCCGTGATCGGTGACGACCGCGCTCACGGCGCCGTCGCGGACCACGACGTCCTGAACCGTGACCCCCTGGGCGACGGTCACCCCCAGCTGGCGCGCGCCACGTGCCATCGACATCGTGACGTCGACCGGGTTCACGCGCCCGTCGCCCGCCACGTAGAAGCCGGCCAACAGGTCGTCGGTTCGGGCGAGCGGGAACAGGTCGGCGACCTCGCGCGGCGAGATCTCGTCGACATCGATACCGCAGTAGCGGTTGAACGCAGACACACGGCGATATTCCTCGAGTCGATCGGTGTCGGCGGCCAGCTCGACGAAGCCGACCGGCTTGAAGCCGGTCGCGAGCCCCGTCTCGGCCTCGAGGCGGGAGTACAGGTCGCGCGTGTACTTGCGCAGCTCGGTCGAGGTCTCCGACATCGAGCCGAACGTGACCATCAGCCCGGCCGCGTGCCAGGTCGTGCCCGACGTCAGCTGGTCGCGTTCGACCAGCACGGTGTCGGTCCACCCGAGGTGTCCGAGGTGATAGGCGATCGACGTGCCGATGATGCCACCGCCTACGATCACGACGCGGGCCCGGCTGGGAACTGCTCCCGATGTGCTCACGCGCACATCGTATGGAGCCGAGCCGATCTCCGCAGCGAGTGCCGGGTGTGATCGTTGCATCCAGCGGCTCGTATCGACCCTCGACCATGTCGGTCGGAACGCACCGTCGACCTCGCGCAACACCGCATGCCGGCGGGCCACGTCCCTAGCTGCAAAACGCACATCGCGGATCGGGCAGACGTGTTCCGCGCCGCTGGTCGCGTCGAACGCTAGAAGCCGCAACCGGGTGCAACACTCTGCAGGTGGGCCAGACGACCGCGACGGCGAGCAGGTACCGGGTTCTCCTCGCCGCGACAGTCGGCACCCTCGCCGCGCTGACCGGCTGCACGTCGGGCGACGACGACCCGGCCGCCGCTGCGACCACGGTTCCCCCCACCCAGGCAGCTTCGGCCGCGACCACCACATCGACGTCGACACCGACGACAACTTCGACCACGACCCCCGCCGCCACCACCAACACCACCCCATCGACCTCGACGATCGTCACGACCACGACCACGACCCCATCGACCTCGACGATCGTCACGTCCACGACCACAGAGATCTCCGTGCCGCCTTGGGCAGACCCGCTCACATCGACACACGAGGTGCGGCCCCGCTCCGACATCGAGCCACCACCATTGCCGGCGGACTGGACCACCGAAGTGATCGGCACATCGCGGCAAGGGCGCGACATCGTGGCGCTGGTTCGCCCGATCGACGCCGCACGGCGGCGGGTGCTCGTGATCGGTGGTATCCACGGCAACGAACCGGTCACACCGCCAACGGTCCGAGCGCTCGTCGAGTCACCCTACGACGCCGACGTCGAAGTGTGGCTGGTCGCCGAGTCCAACCCTGATGGCGTCGCCGCCGGCACCCGCTGGAACGCCAACGGCGTCGACCTGAACCGCAACTTCAGTTGGGGTTGGCGCGCCTCGGACGGCGGCCCCGGCCCGCTCTCGGAACCCGAGACGCAAGCCCTGACGACATTGATCGAACGGCTGCGACCCGACATCGTCGTGTGGGTACATCAGCCGTACGGGTACACGAGCTCGATCGGCGACACCGACCGTGCACTCGAGCAGGCATGGGCTGACGCGTCTGACGAGCCGGTGCGCTCGGGTGTGACCCAGCACGGTGGCGGAGAGAGCTGGACCAACTTCGTTGCCGGCGCGCCGTCGATGCTGATCGAGATCGACTCGTGGGCCGCCACTCCCCAGATCGTCGCCGCCCACCGGGCCGGCTACGAGGCGATGCTGCTCACTCTCGGCTGAACACCATCAGCAGCGCCGTGTCGAACCTGAAACGCGAACACCCGACACGACAGACGAAACGACGGTTCCCGTGGGAGGGACGCGACCCCGAGGTCTGCCCCAACCTGGTGAACGGGTCGGATCGAGCCGGTCAGGGGGCCCGTCGTTCGGCGAGCAGGCAGAGGATCTCGTACATCAAGGTCGCGCCGACGAGGGCGGTGTTGCCACTGGGATCGAACGGCGGCGACACCTCGACGACATCGCCGCCGACCAGGTCGAGATCGCGCAATCCGCGTAGCAGGCGCAGCGCTTCGCGCATGGTGATTCCTCCCGCTTCGGGTGTGCCCGTTCCCGGCGCGAACACAGGATCGAGGCCGTCGACATCGAAGCTGATGTAGGTCGGTCCGTCGCCGACGACCTGCCTCGCTTGCGCGATCACGCCCTCGACACCGAGTTCCTCGAACTCCTCGATGAACACGACACGCATGCCCGAGTCGCGAGAGAAGTCCCATCCGTCGGCCCAGTTCTGTGCGCCACGGATACCGATCTGGATCGTTCGAGCCGGATCGAGCAGGCCGTCCTCGACCGCCATTCGGAACGGCGCACCGTGATGGAACTTCTCGCCACGGAACGGGCCCCAGGTATCGGTATGCGCATCGATGTGGATCATGCCGATCGGCCGATCGGGCACCGCGAGCGCACGAAAGATCGGATACGTGATCGAGTGATCGCCACCCGCCGCCAACGGCATCGCGCCCGCATCGACGATCCGACGAACGAACGACTCGATGTCGGCCATCACGGCCGCATTGTCGAACACCCGCGGCAACCGAACATCGCCGACATCGGCCACCGAGCACCGCTCGAACGGGTTCACATGGGTGACATGATTGATCGCCCGCATCAGCGACGACTGATTGCGGATCTCACGCGGTCCGTGACGGGCCCCTGGCCGATTGGTGACGCCGCCGTCGTAGGGCACACCGAACATCGCGATGTCGACGCCGGCGAGGTCGGGCCGGTGCGGGGCCCGCATGAACGTCGCGATCTCCTGATAGCGCGGCTCGTACATCGGATCGTCGCCGGCGTCGATTCCCCGTGGCTGCGTCATCTGTAACCCCCAATGCGTCCGGTAGACGATGAACCCGTCGGCGCCGAGCACGCCCACGCTTTCGCGCCAGACCGGATCGTCGCGAACCCTACCAATACGGTGCAACGTCACCTGTTGGCAGTCGTCGACAGGACGACCGTCCACGATCGGGTCGAACTGGCCCGCTACGGCATCCGGGTTGACCGCGTCGAACCCTGACCGTCGTCAGGGGAACGGACGAGACATCACTTGGTGCGTGTCAGAGGCACGCGGCGCGACACCCTCGGCGACGCCGCACCGTCGGCCACACAGCTCGGTTACGCTCACATCAGGAGCTACGCGCCACGACTCGGGGACGATGCTCATGAGGACAGCACCTGCGTCGCCGTTGCCCGATTTCGGGCCGACGACAGAACGCTGCGACGACGTCGAGTTGTCGGCCGTCCCCGACGTTTTCACCGCTACCGGCTCCGGGGACCGAGGGCTCGACAGCGATGAGGCCGCAGTCCGGCTGCAGCGGTTCGGGCCGAACGTGTTGCGCGAGCTCGGACATCCGTCGCTGGGCTCGCGGCTGCTCAGCCACTTCACGCACCTGATGGCCCTGCTGTTGTGGGTCGGCACGGTGCTCGCGTTGGTGGCCGGTCTGCCCGAACTGAGCGTCGCGATCCTCCTCGTGATCGTGATCAATGGACTGTTCAGCTTCTGGCAGGAGTACCGGGCCGAGCAGGCGGTCGACGCCCTGCGGCGTCTGCTACCGCTCGAGGCGAGGGTGTTGCGAGACGGGGCGGAAGCCCGCATCGACGCCGGCGAGCTGGTCCCGGGCGACGTGCTCCTGCTCGACGAGGGCGATCGGATCTCGGCCGACGCCCGGGTCATCGAGCACCTCGAGCTACGCGTCGATCAATCGGCGCTCACCGGGGAGACCACGCCGGTCCTCAAGGACTCGACACCCGTCCCGTCCGTCGCCGCCAACCGCGCCGACACCATGAACCTCGTCTTCGCCGGAACGAGCGTCACCTCGGGTCGCGGTAAGGCGGTCGTGTTCCGCACGGGCATGGATACCGAGTTCGGCCGGATCGCGACCCTGACCCAGGAGCTGCACGTCGAACCGAGCCCGCTGCAGGCCGAGCTCGGTGCCCTCACCAAGGTGATCACCACGGTGGCGATCGGGGTGGGAGTGATCGTGGGTGCGGTCACCCTGTTGTTCGGCCTGATGCCCGCCAAGGACGGGCTCATCTTCGCGCTGGGCATGATCGTGGCCTTCGTGCCGGAGGGTCTGCTGCCGACGGTCACCTTGTCGCTGGCGATGGGGACCCAACGGATGGCGAAACGCAACGCCCTCGTGCGGCGCCTCTCGGCCGTCGAGACACTCGGCTGCACCGGCGTGATCTGCACCGACAAGACCGGCACCCTGACGCAGAACGAGATGACCGTGCGCGAGGTCGCCTGCCCGTCGGCGCGCTACGAGATCGACGGCACCGGGTACGCACCCGTCGGCACCGTACGTCGCGTCGACACCCGGTCCGACGGGGGGCCGACGGTTGACGATGAGGCGCCGCTGCGAGCCGTGCTGCTCGCGGCTGGGCTGGCGTGCAATGCCCGCCTGATCGAACGGGGCGGGCACTGGACCGTGCTCGGCGACCCGACCGAGGGCGCGGTCGTCGTCGCCTGCGCGAAGGCCGGCGTCGACCTCGAGCACGAGTCACGAATCCGGCCGCGCCTTCACGAGCTGCCGTTCGACTCGTACCGCAAGCGGATGGCGACGCTGCACCGCAGCGACGACGGTCACGTGCTGTACGTCAAGGGAGCGCCCCGAGAGCTGATCGCCCTGTGCAACCGCGCCGCCGTCGACGGAACGATCGTCGATCTCGACGACGACCTGCGATCATGGGCGGCCGCGAGCAACGACGACCTGAGCCGTCGCGGCCTGCGGGTGCTCGCCGTCGCCTGTAAGCAGATCGGCGAACAGCCGGCCGATCTGCGCGCTCCGGCACTGGAACAGGACCTCACCCTGCTCGGGCTGATCGCGATGATGGACCCACCGCGTCCGGAGGTCGCGGACGCCGTGCTGACGTGCCGTCGGGCAGGTATCCGCCCGATCATGATCACCGGCGACTACGGATTGACCGCCGAGTCGATTGCCCGCCGCGTGGGCATGGTGCAGGGCGACCGGCTCCGGATCGTCAACGGCGAGGAGCTCGACACGCTCGACGACGCGGCGTTGGCACAGGTCTTCGACGACGAGGTGTTGTTCGCGCGCGCCTCGCCCGAGCACAAGCTCCGGATCGTCATGGCATTACAGCAGCAAGGCCATGTGGTCGCTGTGACCGGCGACGGCGTCAACGACGCGCCGGCGCTCAAACGGGCCGACATCGGCGTCGCGATGGGCCGATCGGGCACCGACGTCGCACGCGAGGCCGCCGACATGGTGCTGCTCGACGACAACTTCGCGTCGATCGTCAGCGCCGTCGAGGAGGGCAGAGCTGTCTACGCGAACATCCGTCGCTTCACCTCGTACATCTTCACCAGCAATACACCCGAAGCGGTGCCGTTCATGCTGTTCGCGTTCAGTGGCGGGCGGATCCCGCTCGCGCTCGACGTCATGGCGATCCTGGCGATCGACCTCGGCACCGACCTCGTGCCGGCGCTCGCCCTCGGCGCCGAGCCACCCGGACGAGGCGCGATGGATCGTCCTCCCCGTCGGCGCACCGACCACATCGTCGACCGGTCACTGCTCATCCGCGCCTACTTCTGGCTCGGATCGCTCCAGGCGCTGGCCGTGATGGCGATGTTCTACCTCCACTACTGGGCCAACGGTTACCGGGGCCAATGGCTCGACCTGCCCGACACGGGAACGGTCTACCGGCAGGCGGTCGCGATCGCCCTCGCCGCCGTCGTGTTCACCCAGATCGGCAACGTGTTCGCCCAGCGCGCCCAGGAGGTCTCGATCCGACACGTCGGATGGTTCACCAATCGCCTCGTCTGGGTCGGGATCGCATCGGAGCTGGCGATCATCATGCTGATCGTGTATGCCCCACCGTTGCAGTCGGTGATCGGCACCGCGGCGCTCCCAGCAGTCAGCTGGCTCTGGCTGCTCCCACTGGCCCCATTACTCCTGGTCGCCGACGAAGCGCGCAAGCTGCTTTCGCGACGACATCAACGTTCACGGAGGTCTCCGTCATGAGGTACATCGTCACCGGCTGTGGTCGAACCGGCTCGGGCCTCGCCCGCGCGCTCGACACCGCAGGCCATCATGTCGCCGTGCTCGACAGCGACGAGTCAGCGTTCGAGCGGCTCGGGCCGACGTTCCGCGGCACGACGTTGCACGACGTCGGATTCGACCGGGCGGCGCTCGAACGTGCCGGCATCGGCACCGTCGACGGCCTCGCCGCCGTGACCGGCAACGACGAGGTCAACGCGGTCGTCGCCCGGCTCGCATCTCGCATCTTTCACGTCCCCAAGGTCGTCGCCCGGTTGCACGACCCGCTCAAGGCGGCGATCTACCGCCGGCTCGGCGTCCAGGTCGTCGCGCCGGTCGACTGGAGCATCCAGCGCACCGTCGAGATGCTGACGTTCGCCCAGGCGGGTGTGCTGATCAGCCTGGGGTCGGGGCAGGTCGACCTGGTCGTGGCCGAGGCACCTCACCTGCTCGACGGGCGGACCGTCGGTGAGGTGACTGCGCCGGGGGAGGTGCTCCCGGTCGCCATCAGCCGCGCTGGTCGAACGTTCATCCCGACCGACGGTACGATCCTGCACGTCGGCGACCTCCTCCACCTGGCCGTCGTCGGTGCATCGCACGGACGACTCGAGTCCCTCCTCGGGTCGCGGTGAGGAGGCGAGGATGTCGAGCACCTTGATCATCGGCGGCGGCAGGATCGGCCTCTCCGTCGGCTCGCTGCTCCTTGAGGGCGGCCACGACGTTCGCCTCATCGAGGCCGATGCGACGCGAGCGGAACTGCTGCGCCACACGCTGCCGGCCAGTTCTGTCGTGTGCGGCAGCGGCACCGAGCCCGAGGTTCTCGAGGCTGCCGGAGCGCGCCAGGCCGACTCGGTCGTCGCCCTGACCCAGCGCGACGAGACGAATCTGGTCGTCACGAGCCTCGCCAAGTTCGAGTTCGCGGTCCCGCGCACCATCGCACGCGTCAACAACCCGGCCAACGCATGGCTGTACACGCCCGACATGGGCGTCGACGTCGCGCTCAACCAGGCCGACATCATCAGTCACCTCGTCGCCGAGGAGATGTCGCTGGGCGAGATGACCACGCTCCTCAAGTTGCGGCGGGGTCAGTACGCGTTGGTGGAAGAGCGGATCCACCCCTTGTCCAGGGCCGCAGGTCGCCCGGTCGCCGACCTCGAGCTGCCGACCAAGTGCGTACTCGTCGGGGTGTTGCGCGACAGCGGCGTGATCACACCTCACGGCGACACCGTTCTTCGGCCAGGTGACGAGGTGCTCGCGATCGTCAGCAACGACGCCGCACCACACCTGGCCGAACTGCTCGGACCCGGCTGACGCGATCGGGCGACCCGGGTAACAGCGCACCCGACGGGCGGCTCGCGCCCACAGCGGTCACCAGAGGGTGACGTGGAGATGACGGTTGACGCTCCCGGCGCCGGCACGACACCCGCTCGGTGGCGATGCCGTTACTGGCGACAACGCGAGGGACGCCCGGCAAGCACCGGGCGTCCCTCTTGGCGGCCAGGGCTTCGCTGTTGCCTCCCACACCGGCCGGTCACCTGCTCGCGGTGGATCGAACTCCCACCGGGGCGACGACGCCGATGCAGAATCGCGGTCCGAGATGCCGACCGACCTGGCACACGGCATGATGTGACCGTGCAGATCTGCCGACGATGCGACGGACAGAACCCCGACAACGGACGGTTCTGCAGCTTCTGCGGCCTCGCGCTGGCTCAACCCGAGCTCCAACTCGTCCGACGAACGGTCACGATGCTGTTCGTCGATCTCGTCGGTTCGACCGAGATGGGAGAACGCCTCGATCCCGAGGCATTGACCAGGGTCCTGCGCCGGTACTTCGACGTGTCACGTTCGATCGTCGAGTCGCACGGCGGGACGATCATGAAGTTCATGGGCGATGCGGTCGTGGCGGTCTTCGGGTTGCCGGTGAGCAGGGAGGATGATCCGCTTCGTGCGATTCGCGCGACCTGGGACCTGTTCACCGCAGTGCACGAACTGAATGTCGATTTTCGTGCCTCCCACGACGTAGAGCTGGTGCTGCGAGCAGGCTTGAACACAGGAGAAGTCGCTGCCGATGCGAACGCGCTGGAGGAAAGCTTCGTGTTCGGCGACACTGCCAACACGGCTGCTCGCCTCGAACAACATGCGGCGGCAGGCACCATGTTGATCGGCGAACTCACCTACCAGTCGGCACGCCACGGTCTGGTGGTCGACGAACTGCCACCGTTGGACGCAAAAGGCAAGTCAGAGCCGGTCCGGGCGTTCCGCGTCGTTGCCGTCGAGTCGGTGCAAGGTACCGAGCGGCCCTTGTCGCGGTCCACGCTGATCGGGCGCCGACACGAGATCGAACAACTCCATGATGCACGACGGCGATCGATGGTCTCTGGCACCCGGATGGTCACGATCCTCGGAGAACCGGGTCTCGGGAAGAGCCGACTGCTCTCGGAGTTCACATCGTCGATCGGGGGCGGCGTGCGTTTGATCGGGCGATGCCTGCCGTACGGCGACGGGGCCGGGTACTGGCCCGTACGGGAGGTCATTCGGCAGGCTGCCGACGATGAGGACCCGGTTCGCCTGCTCGAACGCAGCCTGTCGTCCGGTGACGCCACCGATCCGACTCGGTCTGCTCAACGTGTCGCGAGAACCATCGGGCTCCTCGAGGACGACGGCCCCGGAGCATCGCTCGACGAGGTCACCGCATCGCTCGAGCATGTCGTTCGGCACCTCGCCGTCGGCGGGCCGCTGGTGATCGTGATCGACGACCTGCACTGGGCGGGCGCCCCGGCGCTGCGGCTGGTCACGACCTTGAGCGGGATCGACGACGTTCCGTTGCTGTTGATCGCTGCCGCACGCCGCGAGTTCGTCGCCACCCACCCCGGCTGGGTGGAACAGACCGGATCCGAAGTCATCGAACTCCAACCACTCGATGCCGATCTCGCGGCGGCGATGATGAACGATCTCGTGACGGGGATGCAGTTCGAGTCGGCATTGATGCAGCGGATCCACTCGAACGCCGGCGGCAATCCGTTGTTCCTCGAACAGACGGTCCAGATGCTGCTCGACGAAGAGCTCGTCGAGCAGATCGGCGGACTGCTCGTCGCCAAAGAGGGAGCACTGGATCGGGTGCCGTCATCCCTGCAATCGCTGATCGGAGGGCGAATCGATCAGCTTGCTCCCGATCTGTCGAGACTCCTCGCCCGGGCCTCGGTACTCGGCGCGTCGTTCGGCCCATCTGACCTGGCGCTGGTTGCCGACTCGCCTGCCGATCAGGTCACCGCTCTCGCCGACCGGCTCATCAAGCAGGGCCTCTTCGACGAGATCCTGTTCGGCGGTGACTCGTACGGATTTCGCCACAACCTGATTCGCGACGCGGCCTACGACCGGCTCGGCAAACGTTCGCGGGCTGATCTTCATCAACGTGTGGCCAGGCATCAACAGGCCACGAGCCTGGCGAGTGGTGTCGAGCGTGACGAGTCGATCGGCTACCACTTGGAACGCGCCTACCTCAGCCTGGCTGACCTGCGGACTCCGACCGACGAGGACGCGCGCATCGCGTTCGAAGCGGCATCCTGCCTCAGTTCCGCTGGACGTCAGGCCTCGGAACTCGGTGACGTCGACTCGAGTGCTGAGCTCCTCGGTCGCGCCATTTCGCTGTTGGAAGGTTCCGAGCTACGACCGAGGTTGCGGATCGAGATGGCCATCGCGTTGCTCGAAGTCGGGCGGTTCGACGATGCCACCGAGGCCCTCGCGCTGGCCGAGTCCGACGATGCACTGAGGCAGGACGACGCCCGGCTGCTGGAAATCATCCGGAGCCGGATCGTGCTCCACTCCGAGAACTCGGCGCAGTTCACACGAGACGCCCATGAGCGAGGGTTCGAGGCGATGCACCATTTCGCCTCGATCGGCGATCACACTGCCGAGTTGCAGGCCGGCTGGTTGGTCGTGCTGACCAGCATGGCGCTCGGGGCCATGACGGCCGGTCGGGTCGCGATCGACCAGCTGCTCGAGTCGGTGAGACCGGGGGCATCTCCGGGGCGCCTTCCTGGGATGCTCGCACTCAACCTGGCATGGGGGCCGACGCCGGCGGATCAGGCATTGGCGCAAACCGAGCGGCTGCTCGATGCCGCGGCCGGGGACCCGGCAGTGGAGCCGCTGATATTGGCGCACCACGCACACCTCCTGGGGATCTCGGACCGCGCGGACGAAGCGCGGGCAGCCCTCGGTTTGTCGCGAGCGATCCTCGAACGTCAAGGACAGCGACTCTTGATGTGGGGGGCGTGGAGTCAAGGCCTCGGGCGCATCGAGGTCGGCGCCGGTCAACTCGACCGGGCAGAGGCCGTCATGCGAGAGGGGCACGAAGCGCTCGTTCGACTCGGCGAGCGTGGCTTCGCGTCTGCGGTTGCCGGCCAACTGGCGACACTCCTCGCAGAGCAGGGTAGGTTCGACGAGGTCGAGCCGTTCGTCGAAGCTTGTCTTCGTGATGCGAACGAGATCGATGTCTTGTCGCACGTTCTCTCGGGCATCGCACGTGCACTGGTCGCCGAATCACACGACCTCGGCAAGGCACTCGAACTCGTCGACGAATCCGTTCGTCTCGCCATGGGCACCGAGTGGCCATCGGTGCAAGGACAGACGTTGCTTCGTGCGGCCCAGATCCGGTCACGCCACGAAGAGACCCGATCCGAAGCGATCGGTGTCGCGAATCGCGCCCATTCGGTGTTCGCGTCGAAGGGACACATCGTCGGTCTCCGAGAGGCCAACAGGTTGCTGGACGAGCTGCGCAGCGCTGCGTCGCCGGGGAATACGCCCTGAGGAATCTGTAGTAGTTTCCCGTTCGATCACGTGGGATGGAGAGATCGATGAGCGAAGCCAACGTCAACGGCGTACCAGGGGTCCTGCTGAAGAGTTCGGGCGGGGGAATGTATTTCGTGCCGCACAGCGACCTCGGCAAGTATCGGCTCGCCGACGAGGCCTCGGCAACCGTCTCAGGTGCGCTCGCCGGAAGCGATGACCACGGCACTGCCATCGGTAACGGTGTCACCAAGATCACTGCCCACGAGGTTCCCCTGGTGCACCACGAGGCGTCGAACGCGGCTGGCTTCCCGATGCCCGAATCGTCCGCGCCGAGCATCCCGATGCCCGAATCGTCCGCGCCGAGCATCCCGATGCCCGAGGCGATGGCCTCCGGGAGCGCATTCCCGATGCCCGAATCCTCGGATGCCGTCGCGTCGCTGCCGATGCCCGAATCGTCCGCGCCGAGCATCCCGATGCCCGAATCAGACGCTGCAAACTTCCCGATGCCCGAAGCTGCTGCACCGAGCATCCCGATGCCCGAATCAGACGCATCTGACTGAGCGCGACCGGCTTGCCGCGTCGCGTTCCCGTGAGTAGAACCGCGCCCGTGACCACCAAAGTCATCGTCGATGGCACCCATCGTGTCGCCTCGCTCGACGACACGCTCGCCCGTCTCCATCCGCACCTCGATCAGATCGGTGTCACGAGAGTCGCGGTGATCACCGGACTCGACACGATCGGCATCCCCGTGGTGATGGTCACCCGCCCGAACGGACGCTCGCTCTCGGTATCGCAAGGGAAGGGCACCTCGATCGCAGCGGCAAAGGTCTCCGGGATCATGGAGGCGCTCGAGGCATGGCACGCGGAGAACATCTTGCTGCCGCTCCGACTGGCGACGCACGCCGAACTTCGTCGTGTGGCACACGTCGTCGACGTCGAACGGCTGGCGCGCCGGACGCACTCACGCTTCCATGACGACCTCAGCCTGCTCTGGGTGCAGGGGGCCGATCTGGTGTCCGGTGCCTCGCCGTGGGTTCCCTTCGAGTTGGTTCACCTCGACTATCGCGTTCCGGGTCCACAGGGCAGCGGCTGCTTCGCCGCCACGGGCAGCGGCCTGGCGTCGGGAAATCATCTGCTGGAGGCCGTGAGTCACGGCATCACAGAGCTGATCGAACGCGATTCGCTGACCCTCTGGCGCCACCGCGACCCGGACGAGCGCCAGGCGCGTCGTGTGTCGTTGGAGTCGATCGACGACGAAGGGTGTCGCGCTCTGATCGATCGGTTCCATGCCGCCGGCGTGCTGGTCGCGGTCTGGGACTTGTCCACCGACATCGCCTGCCCGTCGTTTCGAGCCACCATCATCGATGCGGATCCGGACAGTGCCAGGCGACTCCCCGGCGCAGCAGGGTTCGGTTGCCACGTCGAACGAGGCGTCGCCCTCAGTCGGGCACTGACGGAAGCGGCGCAGGGCCGGCTGACGCTGATCGCCGGAAGCCGGGACGACGCTCCCCCCTCGCTGTACCTCGAACATCGAGATCCCCGGGCGCTCGACGCGTTGTTGAAAGTCGTTCGCGATGAGCCGGGCGACCGATTGTTCTCGGCCGCACCGACCGCGAATTTCGCGTCGATCGAAGAAGATGTCGCCTACGAGCTCGACGCGTTGCGTGCGGTCGGCCTGGAACAAGTGGTCATGGTCGACCTGACCCGACCGGAAACCGAGATCCCCGTCGTTCGCATGGTGATTCCAGGTCTGGAGGGCTACGCGGACAAGGTCGTCGACTACCAGCCGGGCCCTCGGGCGATCGCTGTCGGAGCGCGACGGTGAACCAGATCGTCGTCTTCGCCGGCCCGACGCTCAGCGAGGCGGACGTTCGGCGGCACGCCCCTGAGGCGACCGTACTGTCACCTGCTGCGCACGGCGACGTGCTCCGCGCGGCGCTGACGCGACCCGGCGCGATCGGCATCATCGACGGCGTCTTCGACCGAGTGCCCGCGATCTGGCACAAGGAAGTCCTGTGGGCACTGAGCAACGGAGTCGCGGTGTACGGCGCTGCCAGCATGGGGGCCTTGCGCGCCCGTGAACTCTCGGTGTTCGGCATGCGTGGCGTCGGGAGGATCTACGAGGCGTACGCGAGCGACGAACTGGAAGACGACGACGAGGTCGCGGTGCTGCATGCGGACGCGGACGACGATTTCCGGTGTCTTTCCGACGCGATGGTCGATATTCGTATCACGATCGAACGGGCGCGCGAGGCGGGTGTGGTGTCGGCGCAGGACGCCGATCAGATCATCGCTGTGGCCAAGGCCCGGCACTACACCGATCGCCGACTCCGCGATCTCACGCGAGCCCACGACGGCCTGCACGCATGGGTCCGCGAACATCACAGGTCCCAGAAATCACTCGATGCCATCGAGATGATCCAGCGAATCGTTCGTGACCTCACCGAGGCGCAGACCGAGGTTCGCCCGACATGGGCGCTCCAGCACACTCAGTACTGGGACGCCGCCTATCGCAAAGTGCTGACAGAGTCAGGTGCGGCATCGGGGCACTCGGTGCAAGCCGTCTCGGATCTGGATGACGTGGGCCACCTCCTCGACGAGTCCCGGCTCGATCCGAGCGGGTATCGGCGTGTGGAGGAGCGCGCCTTGCTGACCCTGCTCGCGTCGTCCGAGGCCCAGCGGTCTGGCGTCGAACGTTCTCAGCGCCTGCTCGACACGGCCACGGCGGAAGCGCTGCACGCCGAGGGTGTGTCGAGTCACGACCAGCTCACGGCGTGGCTCGAGGATCGTCAGATGGCAGAGGCCGATCTTCACTGGATTCGGCGCCGATGGCTCGAGCTTCGCTTTGCCCGCCGGAACTTCGAGATCGCGCTTCCCTCAGCTGTCATCCGCGAACTCACCCTGACGGGTGAACTGTCCGGCCTCAGGGAGCGGGCCGAGCACAAACGCGTTGCATTGTCGCTCGAGAGCGACTCGGGTGACGCACCGGAGTCCGGCGCTCTGGTGGACTGGTACTTCCGTGACGTCATCAGTGAGACGCTGCCGTCGAATCTCGACGTGTGGAGCAAGCAGCACGGATGGCGAGACCTCCCTGACCTGCTGCGCGCGCTGGGTAGAGAGTGGGCGTTTCAGCAATCCATGGCCGGCTCCGAGGTCGGGCTGCGCCCGCCGATCGCTGCGGATCGACCCGCTGACAGCGAAGAATCCCGAGCTACCCCGACGAAGCACTGACCTCCCAACGACCTCAGCGCCATCCTCACCTACGACACCGATCGGCCGATACGTGACGCCCGCTTCCGCGATGGGAGTTACCCGTCGATGCCGGCGAGCCAGGCTGCGCCACGCAGGTACAACGCCTCCAGCTCCGGGCCGGTCCAGCCGGGCATGTCGCGCTTGACCGTGTAGCCGATGCGAGTCTGGAGATAGGCGAGATGTCGATATCCCATGGGGAACTGCATCAACAGCTCGCGGTCGAGTTCGAGTGCCGCAGCGGGGTCGACAGGATCGAGACGATCCTTTTCGTAGATCGGCTGGCGAAGCACGAGACCCCAACGACCGTCACGGCGCTCGAAGAAGTCGTAGAAACGGCCGGTGCAGACGACATCACACGACACGCCATCGACGTCGGCTCGCTGGTGGATCTCCATCCTGGTCTGGGAGATCGCCCGGTCACCCTCGACGTCGACCGAGTTACCCCCGAGCACGTGCAGGATCCGAACGCCCTTGTCGAACCCGCTCTGGCTGATCTCGGCGAACTCGTGCGCGGTGCCTTGGAACCAGGTGGCCATCATCCTTCCCGGCAGGTGCCACACCGTGAAGAAGCGCTCCCACTGGCCCGTGTCACGCCAGATCACCCAGTCGTCGACCAGTCGCCGTATCTGCTCTCGATCATCCCCGAACGTCGTCATGTCACGACGGTACTGCCCGTCGCGCCGGTCGTCGGGAGCGCAGTGAGCCGGGCCCGGTTCCAACCAGTCGCCGGATCGACTCCAGCGTTCCGACCCGTTCGGGGCATGCCGAAACCAGAACTCTGGACTTGCAGCAGAACGTTCAGGCGACGATCGCGGGTTCGCGTCCTTGGCGATGCACGTGCATCGACGCCACGTTCGCACCGGTCGCGAAACTGATCAGTTCGAGGAGTTTGCCTGCCTGGATCATCGAGGATTTCGACCTCGATGAGTCGACTATTCTCGGCATGTGGGGGCTGATAACGGGGTACGGGCGGAAGCGACGGTACCGCGCGTGTGCGTACTCGGCGAACCTCGTCTCACGTTCGGCGGGAGCACGGTGATCGTCAACGGTCGGCCCGGCCGAGTGCTCGTCGCGCTCCTCGCCGGCAGTGGCGGGCGCAACTTGGAACAGCTCACCGAAGCCGTGTGGCTCGGCCACCCACCCAACACGGCCCGATCAGCGCTACACGTGCATCTCAGCACACTGCGCAAGATATTCGCGACCGCACCCGCCGGCCTGGCGATCGAGCGGCACGGCGAACGGTATGTGTTGAACCGTTCCGGCTGGGACCTCGACGTCGAACTGGTCACCGCGTACGGGCAGCGGGCGAACGAACTCATGGGATCCGACCCTCGGGCGGCGGCGCAATGGCTGTCTCGTGCCCTCGATCTGTGGGCGGGAGTAGCGTTCACCGTAGGCGGTGTCCTGATCTCGGAGATCGCGACGCACCGTCTCGAACTGCACCGTCTCGATCTGCAGGAACGGTTCGTCGAGGCGCTACTCGACGCTGGAGAAACGAGTCGCGCCGAACGGTTCGCTGTGGAGTTCGTCGACGCCGAACCGTATCGCGAACGTCGGTGGGGCCAACTGATGCGCTCCCTCACGCTCCAGGGCCGATCCGTGGACGCACTGGCGGCCTACGAGCGGGCCAGCAACACGCTCCAGCAGGAACTCGGGGTGTCGCCCAGCGAGGAGTTGGAACGACTCGAGCGATCGATCCTCACACACAACGTGTCGGCCGCGGCATCGCAGTTCTGGCCCTCCGTCGACCTGAGCGAGATCCCCGGCGCGCTCGGTGCTCTGATCGGTCGCGCCGAGCTCCTCGAGCGGATCGAAACAGCCCTTGCACGACTGGTACCGGTTGCGATCTGCGGCGCGCCGGGCGCCGGAAAGACACGCCTGGCGATCGAGACCGCCCGGCGTGCGTGCGCGGCCGGGCAGGCGGTCGGATGGGTGGACCTCCGCAACGCTGTGTTCGACACTCGTGCGTTCGACGACGCGGTCACGCGCTGGGCGCGGCAGAACGCCGGCGGACTGGTGGTCCTGGACAATGCCGAACACTTGGCCGAGGCGGTCGACGAGCGGATCGCTGCGGTGATCCGCACCGCCCCGTCCGTTCGGATCCTGGTCACCAGTCGGGTGCCGCCCGCCGGCGACTCCGTCGTGATCAACCTCGATCCTCTCGCCGTGCCGCTCACCGACGACGCTGCCGACACAGAACGCTCCGAGTCGGTACAGCTCCTGCGGTCGTTGCTCGACCTCCTCGCACCCGGCGTCGAACTCGACCCCGTCGCGGCAGCGCGCCTCTGCAGAGAGCTGGGCGGCCTGCCGCTCGCCATACGACTGGCCGCCGACCTCGCCCGATCGGTGCCCGTCACGCAGATCGCGTCGGCCTCTCGGGCCCGGCTCGGGCCCGATCTCGCCGGTGCGGTAGCCGCATCGCTCGCCCATCTCGGACCACATCATCACGAGGCGTTCGCTTCGGTCTCCGTCGTCGCCGGCCAACTCGATCACGGCCTGCTCACGGCGCTCGTCGGCGGCGACGATCCACAGGCGGTGATCTCCCGACTCGTCGACCACGGTCTCGTCCAGTTCGCCAGCGGCGACGCCGCCCCGTACTCGGTGCCTGAACCGCTGCGGGAAGTCGGCGTGTCGATGCTCACCGACGCAGATCAACAGCGGGTTCTCGACCGATTGTGTGAGGAGTGCCTCTCGCGGGCCGGTGCTCTCGCCGCCCCTACCCCGACATCGGACGCCGGTGACCGTCTCGAGATCGTCCTCGAACGTGAGTTGCCGTGGCACCGCCAAGCGCTGCATCATCTCGCGTCGACCGGCGACGACCGGCGAGCGCTCGACCTCGTCGCCGCCCTCGATCTGCAGCTCTACTCCCTCGGGTTGTGGCACGAGAACGTGGAGCTCCAGGACATCGCGCTGGCGATCCCCGGCCCGCCGGGCGCGAGCCGAGCACACGTTCACGCCGTTCGGGGGCGGCCCGGACAGTTCCATCAGTTCGACGAGGAACAGAATCAGACCGCACTGGCCATGGCGACGGCCACCGGTGATCTCGCCACGTGCGCGCGTGCCGGGTACCACCTCGGGATCATGAGCTGGTGGGCCGGTGACCACGACTGGGCTCTGACCCGATTCGAGCAGGCGCGCTCCGACGCCACGGCCGTGGGCGACCGGTTCCTCATCGGCGAGGCGATGCGGTTCACCGGTATGGCACTCGTGACGGCCGGCGAGTTCGAGCGGGGCCTGGCGGCCCAACTCGAGTTGGTCCACGCCGTGGAACGGGTGCCCCAGTTGGCGCTGCTCCTTCCACACCTGTACATGCACCTCGGTCACTCGCGCCGGCACGTGGGCGACCTGGATGCCGCGCTCGCGGATCTCGTCCGAGCACGCAACGGGTTCGAACGGATCGGCAACCGTGCCTCCTTGATCCATGTCTGTGCCGGCCTCGCGGAGGTCTACGCCGACCTCGGACAGTACGACGAAGCGCTGGAGGCGGCGGCCCGTTCGCTCGACGTGTCGACCGGTGGTTCGGTCGGGGTCTATGACCCGTGGACCCTCTGTACGACGGCGCGAGTCCATATCGCGGCGGACGATGTCGACCTCGCACGGCGCGCCGCTGCCCGAGCGATCGACGCGCTGGCGCTGACGTTCGACGGGGAGACACATCGTGTCGCGGTCGAGTTGTCGTACGTGGCACACGGTCTCGGTGAGGATCACGCAGCACTCCGGCTGGCCGGGCTCGCCGATGCGACACCAGACCGACGCGAACTCCCGTTCCGGTCACCGCACGAGCAGATCCGACTGAGCGAGGCGCGCGACGCCGCACGTCTCGCGCTCGGTGACGACGCCGACGAGATCTACCGTCGCGGCGCAACGTCCGACGTCGCGGAAGCGGCCGCTCGACTCGTGCACCCCCGCTGAGCAGCGTCGGCCCTCACGCGTCGACGCATCGAGGACCCGCACTTCGACCTGGTGGCCCCGCCAGAACCTGCCACCCCTTCTTCGCGTTGCGGTGTGTGTCCGGCCCGTTCGGGCGGCACCAACACCGGATGTCCCGTCTCGTAGAGTGTTCGAACGGCCAGGTGGAGTCGCGGCCGTCGGAGTCTTGGAAAGGCGAAATGGCCCGAAGCACCCACAACGAGAGCCTCCGAGACCGCGTCGATCCGACGCCCGAGCAGAGCTCGAGCCGCACCGGTTCCTACGACGCCGTGGTGGTCGGCTCGGGCCCGAACGGATTGTCGGCAGCGGTGCGGTTGGCGGAGGCAGGCCACTCGGTGCTGGTGCTCGAAGCGGCGGACACCATCGGGGGTGGCACACGATCGGCCGAGCTGACGATGCCCGGATATGTCCACGACGTGTGCGCCGCCGTCCACGCGCTCGGCGTGTCGGCACCGGCGATGTCGCTCGACGTCCTCGGCCCCCACGGCCTGAGGTGGGTCTGGCCCGAGATCCCGCTCGCCCACCCGCTCGACGGAGGCCGCGCCGCAGTGCTGCACCGCAGCGTCGAGGCAACGGCGGCCGGACTGGGTGCCGACGGCAGCGCGTGGAGGCGACTCTTCGAACCACTGATGCGCGACTGGCCTCGTGTGCTGCCGCAGTTGCTCGGCCCCGTCGTCTCACCGCCACGTCACCCTCTCGCGATGGCACGGTTCGGTGTGCACGCCCTGCAGCCGGCGACGTTGCTCGCCCGTCGTTTCGAGACCGATGAAGCAGCCGCCCTGTTCGGTGGTTGCGCAGCACACGCGATACTGCCGCTCACGCGACCGTTGACCGCCGCCTTCGGCTTGATGCTGGCCGGCTCGGCCCACGCCGACGGCTGGCCGGTCGCGGCCGGAGGCTCGCAAGCGGTCGCCGATGCTCTGGCGGCTCGCTTGGCCGAACTCGGTGGCGAGGTACGCACCGGCACCTTCGTTCGCTCACTCGCAGATCTACCCCCGCACCGGATCGCCATGTTCGACACCAATCCCGCCCAGCTCTCCTCGATCGCCGGCGACGCGCTGCCGAGCCGCTACCGCAGACGGCTCGAACGCTTCCACCACGGCCCCGGAGCCTTCAAGATCGACTACGCGCTCGACGGACCAGTGCCGTGGGACAACGACGACTGCCGTCGAGCAGGCACGGTGCACCTCATCGGAACACTCGCCGAACTGAGAGCCGCCGAAGCCGACGTCGCAGCCGGCCGGATGCCCGACGAACCGTACGTACTCGTCGTGCAACCCACAGTCTTCGATCCCACTCGGGCGCCGGCCGGCAAGCACACGCTGTGGGCATACGCACATGTGCCCCACGGCTACGACGGCGACGCCACCGGCGCGATCGAGCAACAGATCGAGCGATTCGCGCCAGGGTTTCGCGACCTGGTGCTGGCCCGCCACATCTCGACTCCCGGCGACCTGCACACCTACAACCCCAACTATGTCGGCGGCGACATCGCCGGCGGCGCACACAGCGGGATGCAACTCGTCTTCCGTCCCACGCTCGCGCTGCGGTCGTACGCCACCCCGAATCCGTCGCTGTTCCTGTGCTCGGCATCGACCCCGCCCGGCGCCGGCGTTCATGGCATGTGCGGATGGCATGCCGCAGATCGAGCGTTGCGCCGGATCGAATCGCAGTAGCCGGCTCACAGCCGCAGGGTCGCAACTAGACTGTGGTGGTGCCGATACGTGTTGCGATCGCAGAAGACAACGTCTTGTTGCTCGACGGCATCGCACGGCTGATCTCGGCCACGACGGACTTCGAACTGGCCGGTACGGCGACCAGCTACGACGAGTTGCTCGCTCTGGTTGCCGACACCGATCCCGATGTGGTCGTCACCGACATCCGCATGCCACCGAGCGGAACCGACGAGGGCATCCGCGCCGCCGACGCGATCCGTTCGAGCCATCCTGAAACCGGCGTCATCGTCCTCAGCCAGTTCGTCTCGCCGGCGTACGCGGTCGCGCTGCTCGCCGGGGGTTCCGACGGGCGGGGGTATCTGTTGAAAGACCGTCTGGCAGACGTCGACGACCTCGTCGCGGGGATCCGGGTGGTCGCGATCGGCGGATCGGTCATCGACCCGAAGGTGGTCGAGCAGCTCGTCGCATCCAATCGTTCGACGGAGACTCCGGTCGCCCGCCTGACCCCTCGCGAGCGCGAGGTGCTCGGCGAGATGGCGCAGGGGAAGACGAACGCTGCGATCGCGGCCAGCCTCGTGCTGTCCGAGCGGGCCGTCGAGAAGCACATCAACTCGATCTTCTCCAAGCTGCACCTCACCGAGGAACCCAACGTCAATCGACGGGTGGCGGCCGTGTTGGTGTATCTCGCAGAAGGTGATGCAGGCCACACCCCCGCCGATGTAGCAGCACGATTTCCCAGCCGGGGTTGACGCGCGACGATGGGATCGTCATGGAGAACCCGCTGATGGATCACTCTGACGGCCCGGTGGGATGCGAGACCGGTCCGGTCCGCGTCTTGGTCGTCGATGACCAGGCGCCGTTCCGCGATGCAGCGCGCGCAGTCGTCGCCAGGATCCCTGGATTCGAGTTGATCGCCGAGGCGACATCGGGTGAGTCCGCCGTCGCACTCGTCGACGAACTGCGACCAGCGGTGGTCCTGATGGACATCAACATGGGTGCCATGGACGGCATCGAGGCCACCGCGGCGATCGTGAGCGAGCACCCCACGGTCTTCGTGATCCTCGTCTCCACCTACACCGAGGACGAGATGCCGCCCGCGGCACGAACGTGCGGTGCGGTCGCCTACGTCAACAAGGACGAACTGTCGCCGCGTGTCCTGCGTCGCCTGTGGGAAGCAGGCGGCGATCCGGACTGGCGGACGAGTCCGACCTGAGGCCCGTCCCGACCGGTCACTCGGTGCGGAGCATGCGTGCCGGCCGCTGACGAGCGGCCGAACGTCCAGGGAAGACCGCCACCAGATTGGCGATCAGCAGCACCCCGAGGCAACACGCGACCGCGACCCAGAAGACCCCAGCGGGTGGAGAAGCCGCGCCGACACTCCTGGCGAGCGTCCGCCAACCCCACTGACCGCCGACCAGGCCGATCGGTACACCCAGCACGACGGCGATCGACGCGACGAACGAGGCCTGCCAGGCAACCGACGACAGCACCTGCCGCCGATTGAAACCCAGTGCCTCGAGAACCGCCAGTTCGTGTCGTCTGCCACGCACCGACAGAATGAGCGCGTGCGTCAGCGCACCCGCCGCGAGGAGTGCCATCACGAACGCGAGCAGCCAGGGCGCATTGCGGACCCGGGCGAGGTTCTTGATCCCGTGCGATGGCTCGGCCTCCTTCACGAAGTCGGCACCCCCGAATCGATCCGCGATGGCTGCGAGCACGACCCGACGATCGCTCGCCGGATCGAGCCGTACGGCGATCATCTGCGACGCCGACCCCGGCAGCAACGATCGTGCCCAGGCTGCATCGACGACCCCGCCCGAGCCGGGCTCGCCGTCCAAACCGTCATAGACGAGCGCCTGCCCGACGATCAGCGCCGTGAGCGGCTGGTCGGGAAGTTCGAACACGTTGAACGCGATCCGGTCGCCGATCCCGACACCGAGCTCGCTCATGGTGGTGGAACCGATCGCGATCTCGTCGGGACCGTGGGGCACGCGGCCGGCGACGACGACCGGATCGATCGGCGGGAGTCCCGGCCCCGGGACCATCGCCACGACGGGGAGGTCGACCTCACCCACGACGCCGTGACCGGTCATCATGCCCGCCGCCGCGATGACACCCGGCACATCGGCGATCCTGGCGAACGCTGCCGACTCGTCCTCCCGCGAACCGTTGTTGCCGACGTTGACGTCCCAGGTGACGCCGTAGTTGGCCGACTCACCGAGCAGATCGTCGAGGCTCGCGGTCACCATGGCAGCGGTGAGTACCGCAGCGATCGCGAGCGCGCTGCCGATGATCGCAGTCGTGAGCGGGACGGCGCCGGTTCGCCGAGTGGCGGTGGCCGCCCGAAGGCCGGTCGCGGCCGGCGCCCGAAGCGGGATGCCGGCGAGTCGACCCTCGCGTGCAGCGGCATTCGAGCGTGCGGCCCGACCGTTCGGCGCGAGCGACAGCGGGAAAGTCAGGGCAGGGGCCGCGCCGATGATCAGGACGACCGCGAAGACGACGACGGCACCGACCGCCAACGACCATCCGTCGACCGCGATCGACGGAGACGCCAGCGTGTTCCGGGCGATCCCGATCGGACCGATCGGCGACAGCGCGATCGCGGTGACGGTCGCGACCAACGCTGCGATCGCTGCCGGCGGGATCGAGCGCAGCACTGCGGCCAGCACGAGCTCCTTGCGGGTCATGCCGAGCGTCGCGTGGACGGGGAGATCGCGGCACTCCCGGCGAGCCTGTCGGGCCAGGGCCTGGCCGACGAAGACGAGCGCGGCCAGCGCCGTGACCGCGGCGAAGGCCGCAGCCGCCCGGGTCTGGTACCCGATCGCGTCCGGCAGTAGGAGCACCGGAGATTCGAGCCCGGGTTCGAACTGCATGAGCCGGCCCGGCCACCGCGCTTCGACCGCTGCTTGGAGGTCGGCGCTGGAGACGCCATCGGCCGTCCACAATGTGGCGCTCGTGCCGTAGCTGAAGAACCGCTCGGCGTCATGGGCCTGCCAGAAGGCCGGCGAGAGGAAGAGGGTCCCGTCCGCCGCCGATGCCGGGGTGGCAGCGAGATCACCCGGTGTCCGGACCACACCGACCAACTCGAGATCGACCGCCGGCCCACCCGGCTTGCACAGGAAATCGGAGGCGCACTCGGCCTGAGATGCCAGGAGCGGAGTGAACACGACCGTCGATCCGACCCCGACACCTTCGGGAAGCGAACGAGCCGTCAGCTCGCTCACCACGAATTCATCGGGCGAATTCGGGTCGACCTGACGACCCGCCAACAGCAAGCCGGCTCCATTCGCCTGCGCCCCGACCGGCGTGTCGCCCACACCGGGGATCGCGACCATGCCGACGATGAAGCTCGTCGTCGAAGCCCGTTCGACCTCGGCGAGTGAGAGCAGGTCATCGAGATCGGCGGTCATGTCGTAGCTCAGACACGGTGCGATCGCGGCCCGTTGCTCGTCCTCCGAGAGGGTGGAGAGATCCGGCATCGGGTAATCGGGAGGGCAACCGGACACTGCCACGGCGGGCGGATCGGCCCGATCGAGGAACGTCGGCAGCGCGCTGTCGGTCCGGCGCGCGACTCCCCATGCTGCGATCGGTATCGCGGAAGCCAGACCGGCCGTGACCCCGAGAAGGACCACGGCGAGCCGATGCCGTCGCAGCAACGCGCGGGTCCGCAACGCAACGGCGTCGTTCATGCGGCGACCGCCTGCTCGATCTCGGTGGCCGACGATCGACGACCTCGCGTCTCGCCACCGGACAATCGGACACAGCGCACCCTGCCCTCGGGGTCAGCCCACTCGAACATCACCGCGGATCGTGGTGCCCTCACCCACCACGCTGGTCACGTCGACCGTCCCACCGAAGGCGCCCATGCGGTCGCGCATGTTCACGAAACCGTGACCCGCCTCGGAGTCACCGGTCGCATCGAAGCCTTCGCCGTCGTCGCTCACCAACCAATGCAGGCCGGCCTGGTCCTCCCACACCTTGATCGTCGCGACCGCACCATCGCCGGCGTGCTTGCCGGCGTTCTGCAGCGCCTCCATGCAACAGAAGTACACGGCGGCCTCCACTTCCTGAGGATGCCGCGACACGGCGATGTCGTGGTTCGTCGGCAGTGCCGCCCTGGCGAAGGCTGCGGGAAGCGCCTCTGCCAGACCGCCCGACATCAACAACGGTGGGTAGATGCCATGAGCCAGAGAACGCAACTCGGTGATCGCCTCCTGCAGATTGCCGCGGATCTCGTCGATCATCGCCTCGGCGTCAGCGGGATCATCGACGACCGCATCCTTGGCCAAGCGCAACTTGACGGCCAGCGCCACGAGGTGCTGTTGGGCGCCGTCATGCAGATTGCGCTCGAGCTTGCGGCGCTCGGCATCACCGGCGGTGACGATACGGACGCGGGATGCACGCAGCTCCTCGTTCGTGTCCCGCAGCTCGTCGAGCGACGCTTGCAGCGCGGTATCGAGCTGCACGTTGTGCAACGCCAGGCCCACCTGCCGTGCGAGCTCGGTGAGCACCCGATCGTCATCCTCGGTGAATGCCGCTCCGTCGTCGGGTCGTTGACACACGATGAATCCCAGCAACTCGCCACTGTGGGCGATCGGCGCCACCCGGGTGGATGCGGTGACGGCAGCGTCGACGAGGCCCGGCAACCAGATGTCGATCCATGTGCCCCCCGAGACGCCCGCTCGACTGACGACCGCCTGCTCCTTCTCGCCGACGGTATAGCGAATCGGCTCACGGTGCGGCACCGCCGCAGCGATCTCGTAATGGGCGCCGGTACCAGTCCAGATCTGCGCGCTCCGGAGCTGCATCGACTTGCGCAAGGTCTCGACCAACTGCAGCAACAGCTCATCGAGCGGGATCGCCCGTGTGAGGCGTGACCCCCATGTGCGGACCGCTTCCTCGGGAGCGATCCGCGCGCCGTAGATGACAGTGTTGGCCCGCTCACCGAGCCGCGCACGGGCGGGCTGATATGCCATCGCGGCGCCGGCGGCCGCCAGCATCGAGAGCAACAGGAGCGATTGCTCACTACCGTCGGGCTGACGGCCGAACGCAGCCAGCGCCAGCGCGTACGCAACCACGATGAGCATCGTCAGGCCCGTGAGCGACACCGTGTGAACCAACACCCGGTCGATGTGAGATCGCAACCTCGCCACGGTGCCGGCGGCCAGTGCCAGCGGCACGAACCCGGTGCAAGCGAAGGCGATCACAGCGTTGTGGCGCGGCCAGTCCGCGACCAACGACAACGCCAAACAGACGAGGGTGATCTCGAGGGCCACGACAGCGGCCCATCCGACCCATTGCATCCGCCGCTGATCGACCACACCGGCAGCCCGATAGTTGGCATGAGCAGTTGGCAGCGCACCCAGTGTCGCCGCCCACAACAGCACGATCGGCCACACCGTCACCGTGTTCCGATCGATGAGCAGGGCCAACCCCACTCCCAGTGCGACCACATAGCCGGCCAGTACTGCCGTGCGCTGTCCGGGCCGTGAGAACCTCCCACCGGGCAGCGTCATCAGCATGTGGAAGAACAATGCCGGAGCCAGGGTGAGGGCAAGACGTTGTGCGACGTCGACAGCGAGGGCGCCCGCACCCTGCATGTCACGCCAGATGCCGACGCTCCACGACAACGCACCAACGGCGGCAAACGCAGCGAACCCTCCGGCGATCGCCGATATCGGACGCGGCTCGCGCAAGCTGATCACCGCCCCGGCCAACGCCCAAGCTGCGGCCAGCCAGACGAGCACGATCAGCCCGGCGGGAGCGTCGGAGCCGGCGATCGTCCAAGCGCCGGCCCCGGCGGCGACACTGGCCGTGCACACGACCAGAGCAGACCAAGCCGTGACCGATCGGGGGTGGGCAGGCTGGATGACTCCGCTCACTGCCGAGATCGCGTCGATATTCATCACGACCTCACGATCGCCGCCCGGCCGGGACGCGATGAAGATGGCCCTGCTCAGACACCGACGCCTCGTCGACCGTCGTCGACAACCCGACCGTCCTTCATGTGGACGATCCGTTGAGCGGCGTCGGCAACCGGTTGGTCGTGCGTGACGAGCAGGATCGTCTGACCGCCCGAATGCAATCTGGTGAACAACTCGAGCACCTCTTCGCCTCCCTCGGAATCGAGCGCTCCGGTGGGCTCGTCGGCCAACAACAGCGTGGGCTCATTGGCGAGTGCGCGGGCGATGGCCAGGCGCTGGCGTTGACCACCCGACAGCGACGTCGGCGACTGCTTCGACTTGTCGCCGATACCCAACAGGTCGAGCAGGTCTCGGGCACGGGTTTCCGCTGCTTTGCGCTTTCGGCCGGCGATCAGCGCCGGCATCAGCACGTTCTCGAGCGACGACATCCCCTCGAGCAGGTTGAAGAACTGGAACACGATGCCCACGTGATGGCGGCGCATCATCGCGAGCTCGCTCTCGGTCTTTCCGATCAGTAGCTCGCCGGCAACGGATACCTGGCCCTCGTCGGGTACGTCGAGCCCAGCGATGATGTTCAACAAGGTCGACTTGCCGCAGCCGGAGGGCCCCATCACCGCGACGAACTCGCCCGCACCGATCTCGAGATCGGCGCCGCGCAAGGCGCGCACCGGCGCAATGTCCTGCTCGAAGGTTCGATAGACCGTGGTGACTTCGACGACGGGGACGACTCCGGCGGTCAGGTCGTCGATCGGGTCACCGATCGCGCTTGCGGCAACGTTCATGCGGATGTCTCCTGCTCGGCGGGGGTGGTGGTAGAGCTGCTCGAGAGCGAGGCCGCGGCTGACGACGGTGGGGCCGCCGCGATCTTGCGAGGTCGAACCGGCGTGGTGCGCCCTTTCACGAGGTTCGGACCGAGGTCGTGCGCCTCCGGCTTCTCGGAGAACTGCTCCCAGGTGAGGTCACTCACGACGATCTCGCCATTGGCAGCGAACTGTTGCAACCGTTGACAGAGATTGACGGCGTCGCCGACGACCGTGTACTCGAGGCGTTCCTCCGAACCCAGCAGAGCGGCCGCCACGTCGCCGGTCGACAGACCGATGCCCAGGGGAAACGGTTCGAGGGCGTCGCCGACCCACTCGTCGTTGACGGCGGACTGCGCTGCGTGCATGGCCCGGGCGGCGACGAGCGCCCGATCGGCGTGATCGGTCGACGGCTCGGGAGCACCGAACACCGCCATCACGGCGTCGCCCACGTACTGCATCACCGTGCCTCCGGCATCGAGAATGGCCCGATTCATCTCGGCTCGATGACGGTTGAGCTGCTGTGCCAACAGCGATGGGTCGGTGTGTTCGCTGATCGTGGTGTAGCCGCGGATGTCGCTCATCAGCACGGTGACATTGAGCTGCTCGGAGTCGCCGGCGTGCCCGCCAGTGGCCCGGATGCGATCGGCAACTCCGGTCGGGAGCAGCCGCGACAACGATTCGCCCTGTTCCTCGCGCGACACGATCGCAGAGTGCATCCGCTTGAGGCGGTCGAGCGCTCCCGCCGTGCCGGCCGACACTCCCTCTGCGAGCCGCACGAACAGGCCCTCGACGCGAGCTTCAACCGCCGCAGGGGTCGACTGGGTCGCCACTGCGATCGCCTTGATCGGCTTGCCACTGGCGACCATCTCGAGCAGTGCGTCGTCTTCGGCGTCGAGCCCTCCGGTACGGCGCATGGGGTTCATGAGCGCAGTCACGACCGCGGGATCGAGCATCGAACCGCCGGAGGCCACCTCGCGAATCGCCCGGGCCAGCTGATCGCCCTCTGCGATGCGGTCCTTCAGCAGATATGCGTAACCCGCTGCGCCCTCGGCGAGCAACGCGATCGCGTAGTCAGGGTCGTCGTACTGGCTGAGGATCACGATGCCGGTCCCAGGGTGACGCTTGCGAATCAGCTGGCAGGCCTCGATGCCTTCTCGGTGGAAGTTGGGCGGCATCCGGATGTCGCTCACCACGACGTTTGGTTCGGCAGCCTCGGCACCGGCGACCAGGCCGTCGTGGTCGTCGGCCTCCCCGACGATCTCGATGTCGTTCTGGCGCGACAGCATCGCCCTCACGCCCTCGCGGATGAAGACGCTGTCATCTGCGATAAACACCGTGATCGCTTCCATAGGGGGAAAGTCAACACGATCGGACGACGCGCAGCGAGGGCGCGAGCCGGTGTCGCGTGGTGGTGCCAGCCACACCGCTCGCCGCCGGTCGTCATTCCACACGCAGCGCCGCACTGGAGTGCCGACGCAGAGCGACAGTGGTAGCGATCGATCCCGCAAGCAGGCACGCCACGACGCAACCGGCGCCGACGGCCCAGACCGTGCCGGGAACGCGCGCGACAGGCACCGCTCCGATGCTGTTCATCAGTGAACGCACGACGGCCCGCCCGACGACCAGACCCGCCCCGGCACCGATGACGATCCCGACCGCAGCGGTGAACACCGCCTGCCACAGATGGGCGCAGATGACCTGAGCCCCGGTGAAGCCGAGCGCTCGATGAATGGCCAGCTCCTTTCGACTACGCCGTACCGTCTGGATGGCTGCGTTGACGAGCGCCAAGGCGCCGAGGGCCGCGAAGAACCACCCGACCCCCAGGGGGAGCCCGCCCAATTGGCCGACGTTGCCGACTTCGGATGGAGGCACCACCGCCCTGAGGTAGATGTCGGCGTGTCGAGCAAGGACCGCGTCGTGAGCGCTGCCTGCGCCAAACCGCGCGACGACAGTCTTGACCGCCGTCGGAGCGAGCCGCTCGAGGCCGTCGAGCCTCATCGTGAATCCTTGATCGGTCGTGTCGTTCGCCGGTTCCACCGTGATACCGACGATGGTGAGGTCCAACGAACCGTCTTGTCCGGTCGCCGTGATCCGGTCACCGACCTCGGCGCTCAACGCTTCGAGCACGGCGCGACCGACCGCCACCTCATCGGAGCGCGCAGGCGCCCGTCCAGCGGTCGGGATCATGTCGACCGTGCCCTTGCGGCTCTCGAACGCCGTCGGTTCGAGTCCGATCGATCCGCCCGGAGCGGAGATCGTGACCGGGGTCTGGGAACCACTCTCGACCGGTGTCCAGATCAGGCCCACCGCCTCGACGTCGGGATCCGTCTCGAGCTGATCGGCGACCGCTTGCCTGTCGCCGCCCGAACTCAACCCGACGACGGCGTCGTAGTCGGCTCCGTACAGCGATGGCGTGGTCAGCACGTGGTCGATCGAGCTCTCCAGGGTCATGGCGGCAACCAGACCGGTCGTCGCGAGCACGACCCCGACGACGGCTCCGAACCCGGGGCCGAACGCCATCCGAGCACCGAGAGAGCGAACCGGCCCACCCCGGCCGGACCATGCCCAGGGTGACATCGTGCGTCGACGCACCCCCCTCGTGGCGATCCCCGTCACCGCCGACGACACGATGAACACCGAGATCAGTCCTGGTAAGAGAATGCCGGCGTCCCATCGCAGCCCAGGTTGTGGTTCGGCGCGCCGAGTGACACCCACCGGCGAGAGTGGCGACAGCGCGTAGGCGACGCCGAGCGCGCTTGCCGAGCCGATGATGATCGACGGGGTGAGAACGACGAGCCGCGACCAGTGACGGTCGCGGCCGCGCATGCCCAGAGCCTTCTGGGTGTCGTCGTCGGCTTCGAGGGTGTCGGCAACCTCGCGTGAGGCATAGTAGACGGCGATCAGTCCGGCCACGGACGCAGCGAACGCCATCGCCCACCATGCTGCCCGCTGCAGCGAAATCGTGTCGGTAAGCCGTGCTCCCAAGTCTTCGGTGCGTTCGATGTTGGCGTCGGGAAAGCTGGCCGCCAACTCGGCCTCGACGGCGGCCATCTTGTCGGGGTCGACGTTGAGTTCGAGGATGCAGAGGCAGCCGCCGACCGTGTCGCGATACTTTGCGTAGAACGCGGGAGACATGATGAGGAACGGATCAGGGGCATCGCTGACCTCCTCGGCGGCGCGAATGACACCGGCGATCCGGGCCGAGATCGTCGGTCCACCCGGAGGGCCGGTGTCCTCACCCGACAACGACGCAAAGAACTGGTCCGAAGTGAGCGAATTCACTACGACGGTGTCGCCGACGCCCTTGTCGAGCTCGTCCTGCATCGCTTCGTTGACGAGGATGTCGTTCGGGCCGAGATCGCCGGCGGCGCCGGTACCTTCGAGAGTGAGATAGTCGGGTGCTTCACCCCGGCGCTCGACGACCGCGACCGAGAAGTAGTTGGGATACTCCTCCGCAGCGACGAAGACGAACGCCAGCGCCCAGAAACCTCTGACGCCGTCGATCTGCTCGATCTGCTCGAAGCTGTCGGGGTCGAGGTCGTTGAACCCGTCCTCGCTGAGGCCCGACATGCTCAGGCTCGGTGAGTTGAGTTGCCGCGCAAACCGGTCGAACGCTGTGTCGGAGCGATGAGCAGCTGCGACCGCGAACAGCGAGGCACCACCCCCGACGGCTATCAACACGGCCAAGAACGCGAGCACGCCCCATCGCCGTCGCCATTCAGCGCGCGCATACAGGAGCATCCCAGCGATCATCGCCGCATTGAACCACATGCGAAGCGACGCGGGAGGAGCGCTCGCACCCGGGTCGGGGGTGATGCCAGCAACACCCTGCGACGCAGGGCAGTGCCCTGGTGCGGGCGATCGAGCCGAGCGCACCATGACCGCAACGACGAGTCACGTCACCGACGTCGAGGAGGATGTCATGAGGATCGAACGCAGCATCACGACGGTGTCGTGGATCCCGTCCGACCTGCTGGAGGGCATGGGCAAGATCGCCACGCGCATGAAGATGGCCCACCACGACCCTCCCCCACCCGATCCGCTCGGCGCGGATGTTCCTGCCGTCATCGAGGATCTCCGGGTGAACGACCGATTCCGGTTCGCGAACGAGCTGCGGGCGTTCATCGAGGTCGACGACGAGGGGCGGATCACTGGCTTCGGCTACGTCGGCGGTGGTGTCATCGGCGCCACCACCGTGGGTCTCGGCGTGGGATCGATCACGATCCCGGCCGTGAAGCTGCCAGATCTCCAGGCCGAGCCCGAGGTCGTGGGTGGCTCGGTCCGATTCACACAGACGGTCGGTGGTCGCACCGGTGCACCGATGCCGCGCGCCGTTCCCCACCCTCCCTTCATCCAGTACTTCGCGCCGACGGTCTGGACGACCCTCGACCTGACGATCAACGCCGATGGGTCACACGAGGGGGCGATGACCGGCGCGTCGGGCTTCCCACGACACTGGGTGTTCGACCACGCGGGTGAGCTGACCGCCAAGAGCAGCGTCGCCGAGTACAAGCAGTGGATGGCCCACTCGTTCGGGCGGCGTACACCGTGGGGCGACGAGGACTCGCCGGCATTGACCAGCCAGATCGAGACGCTGCTCGAGCGCGAGCTGCAGGACTCGGTGATGCGGGGCGACACGAGGCCCGTCATCAAGCGGGTGAAGGAGGGCAGTACCCTCGTCGAGCAGGGCGCGACGTCAGACGAGCTGTTCCTGCTGCTCAACGGCGTGCTCGTCGTCGAGGTCGATGGTGAGCAGCTCGCCGAGATGGGCCCGGGTTCGGTGTTCGGTGAGCGAGCCGTTCTGGAAGGAGGCCAACGCACCGCGACCCTGCGGGCCGTCACGGAGTGCAAGGTGGCAGTGGCGCCGTCCGACGGGATCGATCGCGGGAAACTGGCCGAGCTCGCGAACAGCCATCGCCGTGAGGATGTCGGCGCCTCGGGATGACCGCCGCCGCCGGCGATCGCACGACACCGGAGGGCAGGTCGTCTCACCCTTGACCAGCAGTGCAGGGAAGGTACCGCTGACGGTCCTCATCGGCTGACCAAGACGGCGCCACCAGCAAGGCGATCGGCTCAGTGCCCGGTGGCGGGTGGCGTCTCGTCGAGCAAGCGGCCCGAGGCGATCATCTCGGCACGCTCGTCTCGCCGCTCTCGCTGGATCTCGAGCGCCCGATCGCGACCGGGGAGCGTGAGCCCGACCAGAACCGCGAGGGCCAGGACCACGAGGGTCGCCCTGAAGACGTCGTTGTACGCGGCGATCGCCTGATCCGCAATCGCCGGATCACCCAGATCACCGGCGGGAGCCGACGACGCAAAGATCGACGCCAGCACCGCGGTACCGAACGCTGCGCTGACCTGTCGCGAGACCTGGCTGAGCCCTGACGCCTGCCCGACCTGGGAGGCCTTGGTCGCGTTCATCGCCATCACGTTCGGCGACATGATGCCCAGCCCGGCGCCGAACCCACCGCCGAGGAGGGCCAGCGAGATCCACTTCAGGTCGGTGTCGGGGCTGAGATGGGCGAGCGGCCAGTACGAGACGAGCAGGATCGCGGCGCCGAGGCTGAACGGGACGCGAGACCCCATGCGGTCGGTGAGGCGGCCACCGAACGGCATCATGACAGCGACCCCCAACGCGGCGGGCAACATGACGAGTCCGATCCTGAGCTCGTCGATCCCACGCGTCGACCCGAGTTCCAACGGGATGTAGACGAGACGGCAGTACTGTGCCACCGTCATCAGCCCGATCGCGAGCATCGAGAGCGCGAAGACCGGATTACCGAAGATCCGCATCTCCACCAACGGCGTGGCGTGGCGGAGCGAATGGCGCACGAACACGGCGAGCGACACGGCCCCGACCGCAAGCAGGCCGACGATGCGGGGCGACGACCAGCCCCACGAGCCGCCTTGCTGGAGCCCGATCAGCACGGCGACCAACCCGGTACCTGCCGTGACGAGCCCCCACGAGTCGAACGGGCGCGACTCTCGGAAGCCGGTCTCGCGCAGCAGGCGGATGGCGACCGGCACGCCGACGAGACCCACCGGCACGTTGATGAGGAACAGCCACCGCCAGCCGACCGAGGACACCACCGTGCCCCCGAGGACGGGTCCGATCGCGGGCGCAGCCATCACTGCAATCCCGAAGTAGCCGAGTGCCCGGCCACGCTCGGCAGGTTCGAACAGCTCGTAGATCATCGCCATCGCCACCGGCGTCAACAGCCCGCCGCCGACACCTTGGAGGACCCGCGCCACGACCAGCAGCCACAACGTGGGTGCGGCCGCGCACAAGATCGAGGCGATGGTGAACATCGCCAGCGCGACGATGAATGTCCGTCGACGACCGAAGCGATCTCCGACCCAGCCGCTCGTGAGCTGGGTCACGCCGACCGCGATCAGGTACGCCGTCACCACCCATTCGACGCCGTGGACCGTGTCGAAGTCGTCTTGCAGTGACGGGAGGCCGAGGTTCACGATCGTGGTGTCGAGCACCACCATGAAGGTGCCGAACAGCACGACGCCCATCGCCACCCACCGGTACGGGATGCCGGCGAGGCGCCCGGGCGTAGGCCGCGTTGACTCGTCGACGACACGGTCGGATTCGGTCATGACGTCCTTCTCCCCCGGCTCGTCTGGGTGGTGGTGCCGGATCTCAGTTGCAGACTACAAGTGATGCACCCGGTCACCTACACTGGAGATCGATGGGCAGCACCGACGCGCCGACGAATTCACTGTCGGCAGAGGAACTGGCGCGGGTCGACCGCATCGACGCATCGCTCGTCAAGCTCGTACGCAGCATCACCGACACACGCACGACGGAGATGCTCAAGCGCTGGGCAGGTGTCGACATCGAGCGCCGCGGGTTCACGCTGCTCGCCCGGATCGAAGAGTTCCCCGACGCGCATCTCGCCCAGGTTGCTGCAGCTGCGGACGTCGACACCTCGACCGCGAGCCGCCAGGTGGCACGGCTGGTCGAACACGGCCTGGTCGAGCGGACGCCCGACCCGGCCGAACACCGGGCACGGCGACACCGCCTCACCGACGACGGCGCGGCCGCGTTGGCCCGGCTCCGCGACGCACGACGACGCTGGATCGACGGCATCGTGAGCGATTTCAGCGTCGACGAGCAGGCACAACTCGCCGACCTGCTGACACGGTTCGCCGACAAACTGCACGACACCGGTCGCCCCGCAGAATCAGTCGACTGACTCGCCCGGCCGAGTCGACCCACCCGAATGGGTCAGCAGTTGTGACGTCAGTCGGTCGCGATGCCCAACTCGCTGAGCGCTCTCGACGCGGCGTTGGCACCACACATGCCGTGGGCCCCGGCGCCCGGCGGCGTCGACGCCGAGCACAGGTAGGTGCCCGCAATACCCGTCGAGTACGGGTCGAGCGCGACGCGCGGCCGAAAGACGAGCCGAAGCGGGGATGACAACCCGCCGATGATGTCGCCGCCGATGTAGTTCGGGTTGTACACCGACATCTCGGTCGTGGACCGCACCGCCATACCCACGACCCGCTCGCTAAAGCCAGGGGCGAACCGTTCGATCTGGTCGACGATCGCCTGAGTCGCGTCGCCGGTATATCCGTGCGGTACGTGCGCGTACGTCCACAGCGGATGGATGTCGCCGACGGACCGGCTCGGGTCTGCCAGGTACTGCTGGCCGACGAGCACGAACGGTCGTTCCGGCATCGCACCTCGATGGACCGTCAGCTCGGCAGCCACCACCTCGTCGAAGTCACCGCCGAGATGCACGGTGCCTGCCGCACGGGCCTGCGGGACCGTCCACGGCACCGCACCATCGATCGCAAAGTCGACCTTGAACGCGCCCGGACCGTGCCGGTAGTGACGATACGCACGAGCGACACGACGAGGGAGACGATCACCCAGGATGTCCGCGGCGATCGACGGTGAGACGTCGAGCATCAGCACGTCGGTGGGCGGCAGATCGGCGACGTCGCCCACCTTGCAGCCGGTCTCGACGATGCCGCCGTGGGCTCGAATGTCGGCGACGAGCGCGTCGGCGATCGCTTGCGAGCCACCCTCGGCCACCAGCCACCCCCGCGAATGCCCTGCGACGAACAGCATCGCACCGACCGCGCTGGTGAGCGGCCGGTCGAGACGATGGTAGACGTGGGCAGCGACGCCGGCCCACAGCGCTCGAGCCTGCTCGGTCTTCCAGACACGGGCGAGCGCGGTGGCTGGGAGCGCCGCCACCGCACCGAACCGGGCGAGCAACAGCGGGTGCCGAGGGATCCGCAGGATCGGCTGGGCCGCGTCGGCCAACACATCGTCGAAGTGCTCGCTCAGCACGCCGAACACCTGCCGCCACCTGTTTCCGTCGACACCGAGCGCAGCAACGGTGCGGTCGATCGACTGGTGGAACACACCCGCCGAACCGTCGTCGAGCGGGTGGACACAGTCGATCTCCGGCTGCAACCAGGTGAGGCCGCGTGCGCCGAGGTCGAGCCCATCGAGGAACGGGGAGGCGGCTGCGATCGGGTGAAACGCCGAGCAGTGGTCGTGGAGCAGACCGGGAACGATCATCTCGGAACTGCGGGTGCCGCCCCCGACCGTATCGGCGGCCTCGAGCACCGTCACCTCGAGCCCCGCGCGCGCCAACCGCGCGGCGGCAGCGAGCCCGTTGGGCCCGCTGCCGACGACGATGGCAGACGTCAAGACGTCACCCTGATCTCACCGACCGGGTCAGCTGCGGCCACCGGCACCCGGGTAGGCGACCCCCGGTGCCTCGTAGCCGGGCCTCGTCCAGGTGATCGTGTGCGGGATCGGGCCGTCGGGCAACCAGGGTTGGGTGTTGAAGGCATCGTCATTGTGATACCACCCCTTCTCGACCACACCAACCGCTGCGTCGATCACCCGGTACTGCACCTTCTTGTTGAACGCCGGCTGCGACTCGGTGAACGCGATCACGACGTCACCCGGCTCGTACTGACACCGCTCTTGCAGCCCGCTGATCAGCCGTTCGTCGATGCAGTGGCCGTCACCGAAGTTCCATCCGGTCAGGACATTGCTGACGAACTCTCCCTCGCGCTGTACCCGGTCGTCGAGCGACGGCGTGTGCCGCATCAGCGCCGAGTAGTGCATCCGGCCCATCGGGTGCATCATCCGGAACGCGAGCGCCTTCTGGATGAAGATCTCGGAGATCTCCTTGCCGAACAAGGGCTCGATCTGGTCGATCTGGTTGTCAGCCGACTTGACGATCCGCTCGTTGATGCGGTCCTCCATCGACTTGTCGCGGAAAGAGAACGTCGCCGACGCCCAGTTGCCTGCGTACTGCTTCATGCCGACCAGGAACGAGACGTACTCGGGTTTCAACGCTCCGAGCACGATCGGAGCGAGCCCCCCGCACACGACGATCGCCAACAACACAGGATCCATGTCGCCGACCCCGTAGCCGCTGCCGGCGTGGAAGTTGGCGAACAGGAACCCGGCGCAGAACATGAAGAAGACGTTCCACTCCAAGGGCACCGCCAGCGGGAAGGTCGAGATGATGAAGGTGTGGAGCATCCACATCGAGATGATCGCGATCCACGTCAACCACGGCCACGGAGAGAACAGCAGCACGAGCGGCATCACGAGCTCGGCGGTGGTGCCACCGACGTGAGCCATGAAATGGGTGAGTTTCGACGGCCGGAGATCGTTCGGGTAGTCCCTCACGGTCGCCTTGCGGAACTTGTCCCACACGACCCACGGGGTGTTCTGCACCATGATCGCCACCGTGCACGAGAAGCCGTGCTGCAGCTTCGAGAAGCCGGCGCCCATCCAGATCAAGACGATGAAGATCTTGGCGGCGACCACCATGTCGACGAAGTTGCTGAACAACCCGAAGCACAACAGGGTCGGCACATACTGCTCGGCGCGCGATGACAGGAACACCACCTTGTCACGCAGACCCATCGTCAAGATGAGACAGCAATAGACGATCAACGCCCACTGCGGCATCACCCCGGCCCGGCCCTCCGGCAACCCGTCGACCTGCTCGCCCGAGAGGAACAGCATCATCACCAGCCAGAACACGATCAGCTTGTAGAGCCCGGTGTCCCATGGTGTACGACGCGTCCCCCGCGTGAAAGGGAGACGCTTCGGGTACGGCGGTACCCGAAGGGTGTCCTGCTGCCACCAGTACAGAACCCCTCCGATCGGCGGATCGAAGTGAAACGCCAGCGGACCGCACGTGGCGGCCAGGCCGAGGATCTCCATCAGGATGGTCCAGATCATCAGCTTCTGGTAGAGGATCGGTTCGTCCCACCAACCACCGATGTTGTTGAACTCGAGCCCGGCCGTGAACGCTCCGGCGACGATCAATCCGAACAACCCGTAGAAGAAGATCTTCCACGCATAGAACGTGATCGTCTGCTTCGGCGTGCCGAAGCCCTCCTCCACCCAGTGGAGCTGCAGCATCTTCATGCGTTCGAAGAACGGAATCTTCGAGAACTCGTCGAGCTCCACGGGAGGAAGCTCTGCGGTGCGATATGCCATGTCAGTTACCTCCGCACCCGCTGCGCCCACTCGCGCCGCTGGCGTTCAGCCTCGAAGTAGTACTCGTCATCTTCTTCCTTCCTGGTGGAGATGGTCTTCCCCGACAGTCGGTGGAGCTCGCGTTCGCGAACTCGTTGTCGCCGCCATGCTTTGCGCTTGTTCTTGCGACGCAACCGCTCGATGTGGTCTTCCTCGGTCTCGGACGTGCCCCGCAGATACGCCTCCTCGATCTCGTCGAGCCGGGAGAGCGCCTCCTCGGCGCTCAACTCCAACAGGATCTGGCCGCGAGCCATCAGGTACATACGGTCGCTGTAGCGCAACGCCTTGTGCGCATGCTGCTCGACGATCAACGCGCCGGTTCCGTGTTCGTCGGCGGCACGCCGAACCGCGCCGAGCAAGCGGTCGACGATCATGGGTGCGAGCCCGAGCGACATCTCGTCCGCGAGCAGCAGCTTCGGGTCGCGGCTCAACGCACGGGCGAGGGCCAGCATCTGCTGCTCACCGCCCGAGAGCATGCCGCCCCGCACCGACAGACGCGGCTCGAGTTCGGGGAACAACTCCAACGCCTTTTCGACCGAGCCACCCCCGATTCGCAGGTTGTCGCGTGTCGACATCTTCGTGAACACCAAGCGGTCCTCGGTGACCAGACCGATTCCGCCATCGCGAACCCGCTGGTACATCGGGGTGAAGGTCGGCACGTTGCTGAACATGACGAGGCCGTCGACCGGATCCAGTTCCCCGGCGATGGTGAGCAAGGTGGTCGTCTTGCCCGCCCCGTTGGGACCGAGCAGACAGACCACCTCTCCGGGCTGGACCTTGAGGTTGACGGCTTGCACCACCTCTCGGCCCAGATACCCCGCCTTGAGGCTGCGGGTTTCGAGCAAGGCACTCATGATCCACCTCCGGCGACGTGTGTCGGCAACGACACCGGGGAACCGTCTGGTTCGTGATCGGTGTCGAGACCGAGATAGGCGACGATGACGGCAGGGTCGGAGCGAACTTCCTCGGGCGTGCCGTCTGCGATCAGCCGCCCGAAGTCGAGGACGATCACCTCGTCGCAGACCTCCATCACGAAGTTCATGTCGTGCTCGACGACCAGAACCGCCATCCCCCACTCGTCGGCCAAGCGCCGCACCACCCGACCCAACTCGGCGGTCTCCGCCGAACTCAGGCCCGCTGCCGGCTCGTCGAGCAGGATCACGCTGGGATGCATCGCCACGGCCCTGGCGATCGCCAACAGTCGACGCTTGCCGTACGACAGGTCCTTGACGTCACGATGGAGTTCGTCGTCGAGCTGGAACTCGACGATCGCCCGCACGACCTCGGCCGGGAACGGTGGATTGACCGGCCACACGAGATCTCGCACGTACGAGCGGAGATCCTGTGGGTCGGCGGCCACGCTGATGTTCTCGAAGACGGTCGAGTCCTCGAACAACTCGAGCGACTGGAACGATCTCGCGAGCCCGGCGCGGGCCCGCTTGACCGCCGGCTCCGCGCTGAGATCGAGGCCCTCGAGCACCACCCGGCCAGAGGCGGGGGTGAACCCGCTCAACGCATCGATGAGCGACGTCTTACCGGCACCGTTCGGCCCGATCAGGCCGGTGATCCGACCGGGCTCGAGCCGGAAGCTGACATCATCGACGGCAACAACGGCCCCGTACTGCACCGTCAACCCTTCGACAGAGAGCGTGCGGGGTGGCACCAACGCCGGGTGATCGGCGTCGGCAGCCGTGTCGGCGACGTCCTCGAGTTCGATCGTGTACGGACGTCCCCACTTCTTCGACCGCTTGAACAACGTGTACAGCCGGTCCCATTCGGCGGCCACACCATCCTTGTAGCCCAGCACCGTCAGCAGGATCGCGATGCCGCTGATCAGCTGGATCCAGCGCCCGACTCCACCCCAGGTCGACTCGAGCACCTCCTGGCTGACTCCGGCCGTCGCCATCGTCGAGCCGACGAACGCACCGAGCAAATAGCCGACACCGCCGAGCAGTGCGAGCCCGACATAGGTGATCGACGTGTAGTTGCTGAAGGACTGATAGCTGATCGAACTGAGGCGGAACGCCAGCAGGATGCCGCCGAGCGCCGCGATCGCGGAGGCGAGCGCGAAGGCAAACAGTTTGGCGAGCATCACATCGATGCCGAGCGCGGCTGCCGCCCGCTCGTTGGTGCGAACCGCGATGAGACGCCGGCCGCTGCGACCCCGCCTGACATTGGCCACCACCCACACCGCCAACAGCGCCATCGCCAACACGAAGATGCCGTAGCGCTCGGGATGATTGATGGAACCGATGTCATAGCCGAAGATCTCGGGGTTCCCGACCTGGGTGCCTTGGACACCGCCGGTGTAGTCGCGGTTGCGGAACAACATGAGTTCCATCGTCGTCCCCAGGCCGAGTGTGACGATTGCGAGGTTGATGCCTCTGGTCCTCACGGCAGGCAACCCGAAGAGCACGCCGAGCGGGACGGCGGCTGCCACCCCGGCGGCCAGACCCAGCAGGAAGGGGATGTCGAAGACCGCGACCAGTCGACCTGCGACATAGGCACCGAAGCCGGCGATCGCATACTGGGCGAGCGACAGCTGGCCGGCATAACCGGTCAAGACCACGATCGAGAGCAGGACGATCGCCACGCCCAAGGAGACGGTGAAGGCGTCGATCCATTTCGTCTGCTTCGTCAACATGATGAAGACGACGGCGCCGGACGCGAAGATCGTCCAGTCCCACGACATGCGACCGTTCCCCACCATCGGCAGTTCTCGCAAGAAGTAGTCACGCAGCGGGATCGACCGACCGCGCAACACCAGGAACACGATGATGACCAGGAACGGCAGCGACGGGCCGAGGCCCTGCTGGTCGACGAAGCGACCGACCAACGTCTGCCCGATCCCGAGCACGAGACCAGCCGCTGTGGCGATCGGGAAGGACCTGAAGTCGGCCACCAGTGCCGCGGCGAGCGCCGCCAACACCAGACCTGTCATCGCTGTCACCTGCAAGGTGATGATCGGAACGACGAGGATTCCGGCCATCGCGGCGAGCGCTGAGCCGAGCGCCCAGTTCACGAGCGCGACCTGGTTCGGTGACACCCCTACAGCGGAGGCAGAGCGTTCGCTCTCGGACACCGCCTCGGTGGCGAGCCCGAACTGGGTGGCGCGATAGAGCAGCCACAGGCCGAACGCCGACGCGCTCGCGATCGCCATGAGGATCAGCCGGTCGACGGTGATGGCGACATCGCCCCACAGCGTCACCCGGTTCGTCGGCAACCAACTCTCGATCTGTCGCGGGTTCGAGCCGTAGCGGATCACCACTCCGGCCTGGATCGTGATCAAGACCCCGAGCGTGGCGATCACACGGATGAGTGAGCTCGCACGGCGCAACGGCCGCATGATCACCCAGTGGGTCAGCGCACCGAGCAACGCCGACAGCGCGATGCCCGCCAACGATGCGGCCAAGAACGGCCACCCCTGCTCGTACTGCAACTCCCACTGCAGGAAGACGCCGGCGATCGCCGTGGCACCGAGCGAGAAGTTCAGCACACCGGTACCGCGGTAGATGACGATCAGTCCCTGCGACGCCAACGCGTAGAGCGCGCCGACACCCAACCCCAACAGTGCGAACCTGATGACCTCGTTCATCGTCCCCCTCTCGCCGTTCCGTGCCGGGCACACCCAGACATCGGATCGGTCGACGCGTCAGGCGATCGTATAACGCACCGCCACCTCGCCGACGTATCGGAGGTTCGGTTCGTTGACCAGCGAAGACGCTGCATCTCCCGCTATCGAGCCGACTCGTCACCTCGTTGCTCCGACATAGCGGACATTGGATGTTTTGTGATGGAATGACGACATCCAAGGCGCAAGGGGTCCTGTCGCTGCCGAATCGGGCAGACCTGGCGTGCCAAACAAGCAAGAGGGGGACAATTGACATGACCAGAGCACCTGCTCACCGCACACGATCCTTGCGGACGATGGTCGCGCCGCTCGTGGCGATCGCGCTCACGCTGGCTGCCTGTGGCGGCGACGATGACACGACCACCGCACCCGACGCCACCGACGCACCCACGGCTACCGACGCACCCACCGCCACCGACGCACCCACGGCCACCGACGCACCCACGTCCACCGACGCACCGACCGAACCGACCGGCGACCCCATCAAGGTCATGACCGTGACGACGCTCAACGCGGCCGGGCCGACCTACGAGAACATCGCCAACACCGCCGAGGCGTACGCGACGTACATCAACGCTCGTGGTGGTGTCGCCGGGCATCCGCTCGAGGTCACCGTCTGTGATGAGCAGTTCGATCCGGCCGTTGCGACCACCTGCGCACGTCAGGCGGTCGAGGAGGGCATGGTCTCCATCGTCGGTTCGTTCACCTACTTCGCAGAGTCGATCGTTCCGGTCATCGCCGAATCGAGCATCACATGGTTCGGGGCCTGCTGCCCGATCACACCGTCCGAGCTCACCAGCCCGTACTCGTTCAACATCGGCAACCAGCCGATGTATGCGGTCGGAGCGGTGAAGAAGGCGGTCGACGACGGTTGCCAGAACATCAACGCCGTGATCATCGACGGAGCCCAGATCTTCATCCCGCCGATGGAGAACGCGATCAAGGCGCTGGGCAAGAGCTTCGGTGAGGTCGTGATCCTCCCACCGACCGCTCAGGACTATTCGGCCGAAGTGGCCAAGGCAACCAGCGGTGACGCCGACTGTGTGATCGTCATCGTCTCCGAGACGCCCTTCATCACCTGGAACACGGCGTGGACCCAGTCGGGTACCGAGGCTCGCCAGTACGGCCCCCAGGGCAACCTCAACGAGGTGTCCGCCAAGGGGAACGAGGCTGCGACCGACGGTGACATCATCGTGGGCATGTACCCCGACATCTCGACCGACCCGTGGTCCGAGTACCGGGTGGCGCTCGACGAGGCCGGCCTCGACACCAGCGCACTCGACTACAACAGTCTGGGTGGCATGGGCACGTGGGCAGCATTCGTCGGCTTCACCAAGATCGCCGAGTCGATCGATGGCGATGTGACCGCCGAGTCGTTCTACCAAGCGGCATCGACCACGTCCAGTCTCGACCTCAACGGCATGGTGCCGGTGCTCGACTTCACCCAGGAATGGACCGACGGGCTCGACGGCTACCAGCGTCTGTTCAACCGCAGCGTCGTGTACAGCACGCTCGACAACGGCAAGGTCGTTCCGTTGGACGGCGGTTTCGAGGACGTCGGCAATCTGGCGATGGGGATCGCCGACTGATCCGCTGACACGAACTCCGAGCGCACGGCTCGGCTCGCCCCACCCCACCGGGTGCCGGCGGGCCGAGCCGTTTCGCGTCCGGGCCCTGGTCTACGAGACCGCCCGCCCGGTCTCGGACCAGTACCCGGACCGGACCGCCTTCTTGTCGGGTTTGCCGACGGGGGTCAGCGGCAGGGAGTCGACATAGTCGATCGTCTTGGGTGCTTGCTGCGAGCCCTTGTGGGACTTGACCAACTGCTGCAGTTCTCGCGTCAGGTCATCGGATGCTTCGTGTCCGGGCTGGAGCACGACGACCGCCTTGACCGCCTCGCCCCATTTATCGTCGGGCACACCGATGACCATCACCATGCTCACGGCGGGGTGAGCGCTGATGACGTCTTCGACCTCCCGGGGGAAGACGTTGAAGCCGCCGGTGATCACCATGTCCTTGGTGCGGTCGACGATGTAGAGGTAGCCCTCTTCGTCGAAGCGGCCGACGTCACCCGTGTGCAGCCAGTCACCCGACAACGCCTCGGCGGTTTCGTCGGGCAGATCCTTGTAGCCCGACATCACCAAGGGGCCCCGGGTGCAGATCTCACCCGACGCCCCGGGCCGCACGGGTTGGTCGTTCGAGTCGAGGAGTGCGACATGCATCCACGGCACGGGTCGCCCGCACGAGGCGAGACGCTCGGGACGCTCGAGGTCGTGTTCGCCACGCTTGAGGTGGGCGATGACCATCGGTGCCTCGGTCTGCCCGTAGAACTGATAGAAGATCGGACCCCAGTCCCGGATCGCCTGGGCGAGCTTGGCTGGGCTCATCGGTGAGGCGCCGTAGAACACGGTCTCCATCGACGACATGTCGGCGGTTCGGTAGCGGGCATCCCCCTGAAGCGCGTAGAGCATGACGGGCACGATCAGCGTCGCCGTGATCCGGTGTTGCTCGACGAGGTCGAAGAACCCGGCCGGACTGAACGCCTCCATCACGTAGAACGCCCCACCCGAGACCAACACCGGAGCGACCAACGACATCGCCGCGTGCGACAGTGGCGTGGCGATCGCCATGCGGAGTTCGTGGGGCAGCTCCCACTCCGCGATCTGGATCCACGTCATCGCCTGCCAGACGCGATGACTCATCAGCACACCTTTGGGACGCCCCGTGGTGCCGCCGGTGTACACGATCGTGCACAGGTCGTCGGGCCGCACGTCCGGCGCCTCGAGCGGCGCCGGTTCGTACTGGTCGGCGAGCGCCAGGTAGTCGTCGCCGACGTCGTTGGGCCCGAACCCGAGCAGCACGAGATTCGGGTACTGCGCACGCAACTCGCTCGCCCGTTCGGAGAAATGGTCGGCGTCGAACACGAGGCACTCGATCTCGGCGTCGCCGATCACGTAAGCGTGGTCGGAGAACGATCCCATCGGGTGCAGCGGCGTGATCACGCAACCGTTCACGAGCGACGCGGTGAGGTTGGTGAGCACCTCCGGTCGGTTCTTCGACAGCACGGCCAACCGCGTCCCGAGGGTGACGCCGCGGGAACGCTGGGCCTGCACCAGCTGGCTCGTACGACGTCGGATCTCTCCGTACGTCGCGACCCGACCGGCGAGGTGGATGCAGGGTTCGTCTTCGCGGGCTTCGAGGCTTCGGATGACCAGGTGAGGGAACAGAGGCGGGTCGTGGAGCGGCGACGTCATCCTCACCACAGTACTGACCAGACATCCGATGTTCTCGGTGGCCGGACGTCGAATCAGATCGAGAGGCCTCCGTCGACGGGAAGTACCACGCCGGTGATGTAGCCGGCCTCTTCCGATGCCAGGAACGCGACCGCCGGGGCGGCCTCGGCGGGCGCCGAGAAACGGCCCATCGGCACCTGTGCCCTCAGTTCGGCCAACTTGTCCTCGGGGATCGAGGCCACCATGTCGGTCTCGGCGTTGGGCGAGATGGCGTTCACCGTGATGCCGAAGCGGGCGAGTTCCTTCGCTGTCGTACGGGTGAAGCCGATGATCCCTGCCTTGGCGGCGGCGTAGTTGGCCTGGCCGATGTTGCCGTGCAAACCGGTGTACGACGTGACGTTGACGATGCGACCGTATCCCTGGTCGCGCATCGCCGGGACCGCTGCACGCGTCATGTTGAACGTCCCCGTGAGGTGTACCCCGAGCACCGCATGCCAGTCGTCGTCAGTGAGCTTCCACACGACCCGGTCGCGCAGGATTCCCGCGTTGTTGACGACGACATCGAGCCGACCGGTGCGCTCGACCACGTCGGCGACCCCCGCGGCCACCGATGCTGGATCGGAGACGTCGATCTCGAGGGGTATCGCTGCGGGGAGCGCGGTCGTTACCTCGGCGAGAGCCCTGGCATCGACGTCGGCGACGGCGAGCGTTGCGCCGGCATCGGCGAAGAAGTCGCTCAGGCCCCTCCCGATCCCACGGGCCCCGCCGGTGACGAGAACGGTGCGGCCGGTGAAGTCGAAGCTGATACTCATGCCCGCTCCACGATACGGATCGTGCCGTTCGACCCGTCGACCCGAATCAGGTCACCGGTCTTGATGACGGCGGTGGCGCCGACTGCACCGACCACCGCCGGGATGCCGAGGTCGCGCGACACGATCATCGTGTGGCTCAACTCGCCCCCCATCTCGGCCACCACAGCCACCGCGCCGACGAACAACGGCATCCACCCCGGGTCGGTGATCGGCGCGACCAGCACCTCCCCCGGCTCGGGCGGGTCGTCGACGTACGCGTCCATCACCACGCGCGCCCTGCCCGTCGCGACGCCGGGGCTGCCCGCCGCGCCAGTGATCTCGATCTGATCGTCGGAGCCCGTGACGGCGTCGGTCTTCCGGGGCCAGTTCTCGACGGGCGGCGCCTCGCCGGCGATGACGAACAAGGGCTCTTGGTACTGCAGCAGTTCGGCCTTGGCCGCCTGCCGGGTATGGATACGGTCGAGGTCGACACCTTCGCCGCGGGCGGCGTTACGGAACTCGTCGAAGGTGAGGAAATAGATCTGATCGGCGGACTCCAACCGTCCGTCGATCACCAACCGGCGACCGATCTCGAGTGCGTCGAGGCGCATCTCGTTGATCGTGAGGACACAGGTGGCCTTCGTGCGCTCCCTGATGCCCATCCACACGGTGCAGCGATCGAGCCACAGATCGAGATCGGGAAACGAGTCCCGCACACCGTCCGCGTCGAACTTCGCCAGCGCCGACCGACGCGTGGCGTCGGGGTCGCGCTCGGCACCGCCGGAACGAACGGCCCCGACCGCACGCCGGAGGACATCGGTTCGGATCTCCCACGAGGGGGCAGCGATCTCCCACTCGTTCACACCACGGAACCCGTACTGTTCGAGCACTCGCTCGAACGCCGCCTCGAACTCGTCGCCCTCGAGCGCAGCGAGGGATGCAACCGCCTTGCCGGCATCCGCCGATTCGATCCCGCCGATGCCCATCACCGCCTGGCGTCCCAACTCGTATCCCTCTTGGCCGTACACCTCGACGAGACCGGCCTGCAGCGAACCGAGCACCACCGGGCTCACCGACGACCCGACGAAGAGAGTGACGAAGTCGGACTCCATGAACGGCTGCAGCGACTCGAACCGCGCGAGCAGTTCGTCGTTCGAACTACCCGAACGCCGCGCCCGCCCCTCGGCACGCCGCGCCTGGGCAGCGTCGTGCTCGCGTTGGATGCGCTCGACCGGCGGGTCTTCGAGGAACGATGCGGTGGCTGCTGCGATGCGCTCACCCCTGCCCTCGTACCCCGGCTCGTCAGGAGTTCGGTAGGGCTCGAGCTTGATGCCACCCGCAGCGAACAGGGTCCGGTCGATGTCCTCCGGACTGGTGCCCGGGGTGAGGTCGGCGAGCCGACGGAACGCCGAGATGTTGATGTAGAAGCGGCCACCGATGATCGGCGCGAAGGTCGTCGGGCACTCGGGCCAGTCCATCACGTCCCAGGTCTCGGTGAACGAGCGTCGCCATGCCCGTTCCAGCGGCGGGAAGAACACGGTGGCCGACAGCGGCGACACGATGTCGGGCATGATCTCGCCGGCGTTGCCGCGCGTCAGGACGGGATAGCTCGGGTCGAGCGTCGTGTCGAACTCGTATGCGGTCATGCGGTTTCTCCCCATGGGTCTGACGTCGTGGATGTCCCAGTCGTCACCGACACCCGAGTTCCCCCACGGAACGTCGTTCGGCACCAGTCCATCCGAACGCGGCAGATCATAACGTCCGACGTTTCCGAGGGCGTCAGTGGCGGACGGGGCCTCATCGCCGGAGGGTGACCGTGGACGTGCCGGTCTCGATGTGGGCAAAAGAGGCTCGGGTGCCGGCGAGCAATTCTTCGATCATCGACTCGGGAAGCCCCGCGTCGTCGAATCGGTACGCGCGCGCCGCCGGCCCGGCGGCCCGGGTCGCTTCGACGTCCTGAAGCGGAACCAGGTAACGGCGCAGCAGTTCCTCGTCGCTCATCGAACGATCTCCGTACTGTGCTTTCAGTTCTGCGATGGTGGGTTGCGGCGGCTCCCACGCCTGCATCTCCCGCCCTCGATCCGTCGACAACATCCGGTCGAGCACGTTCTCGTCGATCGGGGCAGGCGGCTCGCCCAAATGACCGAGCACGTAGACGAGCACCTCGTCGGGCACCGAGCCGTACCGCTCTCCGGTCACGACGTTCAGGGTCGCCTGAATCCCCATCAGCTGCGAGAACGGCGTCGCCGAGATGGGATGGCCCAGGTCGGCGCGCACCTGCACGATCTCCTCGAGCACTTCCTCGAACCGATCCGACATGTCGTATTGCGCGAGCTGGGCCTTCAGCGTGCCGGTCATACCGCCGGGCAGTTGGTGGTGGTACGGGAACACGTTGTACTCGTGGGGGATGCCGATGGGATGGCCTTCTTGTTCCGCGACCCGGCGCATGTGCGCACTCACCTGGCGAACCCGTTCGACGTCGACGCTCGTCGTGTGGCCCTCCCACCGGAGGTTCTCGATGGTCTGCTCGGTCGACGGCACCGACGGCCCGTTCGCCATCGGGCCGGGGGCGGTGTGCAGGATCCGTACGCCGGCTTCGACCCCGATCAGATAGTTCAAACCGGCGATCCCGACGGTGTTGTGGCATTGCAGTTCGACCGGCACCTCACCGGCCGCCTCGACGAGCGCCGGCAGCAACGTCTTGGCACGATCGGGCGTCAGGATGCCCGCCGCGTCTTCGACATAGATGGCATCGGTGATACCCCAACCCACGTACTCGCGGACCCGGTCGGCAAACCACTCGTCGGTGTGCACCGGGCTGATGCCATACATGATCGCGGGCACGACCTCACAGCCCTCGTCGGACACGACGCGACAGAGTCGCTGCATCGCGTCCATGTTGTAGAGGCAGTCGTAGATCCAGAAACTGTCGATGCCGTGCCTGGCCAGGGTGCGGATCCACAGCTCCATGAGCGAGTCGGGTGTGAGGCCGAACTTCGCGATGCAGTTGCTTCGCGACCCGGCACGCAATCGCGAGTTCGGCAGCCATGTCCGCCACAGGTCGAGCCCGTCCCAGGGATCTTCGCGGTTGTAGCGCATCATGCACTCGAAGATGGAGCTGCCGGTGAGGTCGACCACGCGATACCCCGCCTGATCGATGTCGTCGGCGACCTCGGCGAGGTGCGCGACCTTCATTCTCATCCCCCACAGGCTCTGTTGGCCGTCGCGGAGGGTTTGGTCGATGATGTCGATCTGCGCCATGGATGAAATGCCTCCTCGGGTTGCGTCGTGAACGATCAGCCGGGCGACCAGCTGGGCAGCAAGGTCGTCTCGAGCCACTGGGTGGTGATGGTGTCGTTGCGAAAATCGTCGTGCGCGAGCACGGCTCGCTGAAGCGGACTCGTCGTGGCGATGCCGTCGATCCGGAACGAATCGAGCGCTCGGAGTGAGCGGTCGATCGCCTCGTCTCGATCGGCCCCGGTCACGATCAGCTTGGCGACCAACGAGTCGTAATGCGGCGGGACGTCGTAGCCGACGAACCCATGACTGTCGACGCGGACCCAGGCTTCGGTCGGCGGTGCCCAGTGGGTGATGGTGCCGGGCGACGGCCGGAAGTCGTCGACGACCGACTCGGCGTTGATACGACATTCGATGGCGTGCCCGCTGATCGTGACGTCGCCTTGGTCGAACCCCAACGGCTCGCCGTCGGCGATGCGGAGCTGCTCACGCACGATGTCGATCCCGGTGACCATCTCGGTCACGGGGTGCTCGACCTGGATCCGTGTGTTGATCTCGAGGAAGGAGAAGTCGTCGCGTTCGAGATCGACGAGGAACTCGACGGTGCCCGCGCCGCGGTAGTCGAGTCGTCGACCGAGCGCGACTGCGGCATCGGAGATACGCCGGCGGAGATCGTCGGCCAGCACGGCGGCCGGGGCTTCCTCGACCAGTTTCTGGAAGCGGCGTTGTGTCGAACAGTCGCGGTCGCCGAGATGGACGATGTTGCCGTGGTGGTCACCGAGCAGCTGCACCTCGACGTGGCGTGCTCGCTCGACGTAACGCTCGAGGTACATGCGCCCGTCGCCGAAAGCGGCCTCCGCCTCCCTCGACGCCGTCGCGAAACGTGACGCGAGGGCATCCGGGGTGTCGACGCGCACCATGCCCCGGCCGCCACCGCCCGCTGCGGCCTTGAGCAGGATCGGGTAGCCGACATCGGCTGCAACCGCCACCGCTGCATCGACGCTGCCCACCGACGCCGAACCCGAACCGGTCGGGACCCCGGCGGAGTGGGCGACGCGGCGCGCCTCCACCTTGTCGCCGCCCCGTCTGATGGTGTCCGCCGGTGGACCCACGAAGACCAACCCGTGCTCGACACACGCATCGGCGAGTTCGGCACGCTCGGACAGGAAGCCGTATCCGGGATGCACCGCGTCACATCCGCTGAGCAGGGCAGCGGCGATGACCTGCTCGACGCGCAGATAGCTCAACGCCGGATTGGCCGGCCCGATGCGAACGACGTCGTTCGCCAACCGCGCAGCGAGCGAGTCCTGGTCGGCATCACTCACGGCGACGATCACATCGATGCCTCCGGCCCGGCAGGCCTGGACGATTCGTACTGCGATCTCGCCGCGGTTCGCGACCAGGACTCGCCGGATGGTCATGACATCTGCCGCGAGGGAGCGATCGCGAACAACGGTTGCCCTTTCTCGACGGCGACGCCGTTCTCGCCATAGACCGCCACGACCTGTCCCTCGACCCCGGCCTTGATGTGGCTCATCAACTTCATGACCTCGAGGATGCATACCGTGGTCGATGACTCGAGCTGGTCACCGACGTCGGCGAACGGTGGTGCACCGGGTTCGGGTGAGCGCCACAGGATCCCCGGTGAGGGAGCGGTGACCAGATGGGCCCCGGGAGGCACCTCCAGGGCGACCGGCACGGGTGCGATCGACGGCACACCGACAGCGGCCGAGATGGCGGTCGAGCCCACGGGAGTCGCCGGCACCTCGGTGGGCGCCGCACTCGCCGCTCCACCGGCCACCAGGTGCACCCGAATGTCACCGACGCGAACATCGATCTCGGTCCAGTTCGAGCGCTCGAACGCCTCCACGACCCGCTTGATCGCATCCCCAGAACCGTGCACCTCGCCTCCTCGCTGCCCATGGGGTCTGGCCATCCAGACGACCGATCGGGACGGTTCGGTGGTCCGACCCCCGGCCCCACCTCGAATCATCATACGTTTCAGGAATCCCGACCACGAACCACATCGCCCAACCGCCGCCACCGGCGATGACGGCAGCGCCACGATCGCGCGCTGCAGGATGCATCCGAGCGCACCATGTGGTCGAGATTCTTGCCGCGACACTCGGCCCGTGTGGCAGGCTGAAGGCTGGGCTCGACGAGGTCGGAAACATTGGAGGTTTGGGCATGAGTGTCACGACGGGGGCGGTCGACAGCATCGGGGCGATGATCAGTTCCGGCGAACTGGGGCCGGGCGACCGGCTCCCACCCGAGAACGAGCTGGCCGACCGGCTCGGTGTGTCGCGTGGGTCGCTTCGCGAGGCGGTGCGAGCCCTGGCCCAGATCAAGGTGCTCGACGTGCGGCGCGGCGACGGGACCTACGTGACGAGCCTCGCCCCCACCGAGCTGCTGTCGGGCCTGGGATTCGCGATCGAACTGCTGCAGCCACAGGGCCTCGAGGAGGTGCTCGAAGTTCGCCGGCTGCTGCTCCCGCCCGCTGCAGCACTGGCCGCACAGCGCGTCACCGACCAGCAGATCAGCGAGATGCGCGTCATGCTCGACCGGCTCGAATCGGCCACCGACACCGACGAGATCGCCGGGCTGCACAGGGAGTTCCAGGCCATGATCGCCGACGCGACCGGCAACGAGACGCTCAGCTCGATCCTGCGCGCACTGCAAGTACGCAGCGAGAACATCCGGCGCACCTGGTTGAGTTCCGATCCGGCGATGCGCGACATCGCGCTCTCCCATCAGCGGCTGCTGCTCGGTGCGCTCGAACGGGGGGACAGCGAAACCGCGAGGTCGATCGCAGTGGTGCAGGTCGACGAACGGCAACGCTGGATCGAGCAGCTCCGCAGCGGAAAACCCGGAACGCCGACGAGGATGGGACAGCCTCCCACCGGTGTGCAGACGTGAAGAACTGCTCGGCGCCCGCACGCGCCGCAACCCAACACCGGCCCCTACCCGAGTCGGCCTCACCCTCGCCGCCGAGCCGATCGACCTCTTCGACAACGACGCGAGGCTTGCCTTGCCCTACCGTCTCACCGCGATGAACTTCGACGAGGAACCCCGCACACACGAGCTGCGCCAGCGACTCGAAGTGTTCATGGACGAGCACATCTATCCGAATGAGGACCGCTTCTTCAGCGAATCGATGGAACTCGGGCCGTGGGCGGTGTGGCCGGTCGTCGAAGAGCTCAAACCGCTCGCACGCGAAGCAGGGCTCTGGAACCTGTTCCTTCCCGACAGCGACGACGGCGCCGGCCTGACCAATCTCGAGTACGCACCGCTGTGTGAGGTCATGGGCCGCAGCCATCTCGCGCCCGAGGTGTTCAACTGCGCCGCACCTGACACCGGGAACATGGAGACGATCGCCCGCTACGGCACGCCCGAGCAGCAAGCCCGCTGGCTCGCACCGCTGCTGGCGGGCGAGATCCGGTCGGCGTTCGCCATGACCGAACCTGCGGTCGCCTCCAGCGATGCGACGAACATCGAGAGTTCGATCATCCGCGACGGCGACGAGTACGTGATCAACGGTCGGAAGTGGTACACGACGAACGCCACCCACCCGCGCTGCGAGATCATCATCTTCATGGGTAAGTCCGACCCGACGAACCCCGACCGGCACCGGCAGCAGTCGATGATCCTGGTCCCGAAGGACACGCCGGGTGTCGAGGTCATCCGGCCGCTGCCCGTGTTCAACTTCTACGGCATGCCAGACCGTGCGTCAGAGGTGCAGTTCACCGACGTGCGGGTGCCGGCGAGCAACATGCTGCTGGGTGAAGGCCGGGGGTTCGAGATCGCGCAGGGTCGTCTCGGCCCTGGGCGCATCCATCACTGCATGCGGCTGATCGGACTCGCCGAACGAGCACTCGAGATGATGTGTCGACGGGTGCAACACCGGGTCGCGTTCGGTCGTCCCATCGCCGAACAGACCGTGACGCTCGAACGCATCGCCGAGGCGCGGATCGCCATCGAGCAGACCCGACTGCTGACCCTGAAGACCGCCCATCTGATGGACACCGTGGGAAACAAGCAAGCCCGTCGCGAGATCGCGATGATCAAGGTCGCGGCGCCCAACATGGCGTGCCAGATCGTCGACTGGGCGATCCAGGCGTTCGGGGGTGCCGGTACCAACAATGACTATGGGTTGGCGGCGATGTACGCGACCGCCCGCCTGCTCAGGCTCGCCGATGGTCCCGACGAGGTCCACCGCAATCAGATCGGCCGGCTCGAGCTGCGCCGACATGCCGACAAGGGCCCCGTCGAGCCCCGCACCACGTACCAGGCCCACTGGGCCGAGGGATGACCACCGCAATGGCCCTACCGACAACCCCGAGGACGGGATCATGAATCACGAATCCGGATCAGTAGAACGTGACCGAACCAGCCGGGACGGGCTGGCGGCGATCGCCATGATGCTGCTCACCGGCCTGCTCATCGCGTTCATCGTCAGCCAGATCATCTGACAACGCCCGGTCGGCCACCGGCGCTCACCGATCGGCACCGGTGGGAGATCGGCGATCGCGCATTCGCACCCCGACGCGTGCCTCGTCGACTGGCATCGATCAGAGCACGATGATCTGACCCGACGGCAACTCGAGCCTCGTCACACCGTCGCCGGTGACCTCGTAGACGAATCCAGCACCGTCCTCTGGCCACGCACCGATCAGCCACGCTCCGTTACGGACGCCGAAGAGACTCTCGGTGCACGACCCCTCGAAGTCGGGCACCCATCGGGTGACAACCCCCTCGGCGGAGAACAGGACGACATCGTCCGAGCAGCCGTCCCCACCGACTTGGACCGCAAGCTCGTCGCCGATCTGTTCCGCCGTCGCATACCCGGCCCAACATTGGAGGTAGCCGCGATCATCGAACGGGATCGCGAGCGGTCGCGCCACAGAGCCGTCGAGCGGGATCGACCACAGACCGCTGGTACGGCACTGATCGGTCGGGACCTCGGGTGGTGCAGGGAACTCACCGACCGGCACCATGCAGCGAGCGACGACATCGTCCGCGCCCCACGCACGGTCGAGAGTACAGCTCGTACCCGGGGTGTCGAGCTCGCGGATCGCCGCCCCGTCGGCCTCGCGCAGCCAGGCACCGTCATCTGTCGTGGTGACGATCCGGCCGTCGACCAACTCGACGACGCTGATCGACCAGCTGCTGGGAGCTGCCGTCTCATCGATCGCAACGGGTTCATCGATGATCGTGACCCAGGCTCCTGTGATGAGCTCGACCCTGCTGAGGCGAACGTTCATCGGTCGGGAGTCGTCGGTGTACCAGGTCTCCGACACCCAGATCCCTCGACCGTTCGCCGTGAACTCCGCCTCGCGTCGGAACACGCCGGGTCGACATACCGACACCGGGACGGGATCGATCACCGGTTGCATGCCAGTCGTCGTCAGGTCGAGCAGTACCAACCCGTACGCCTGCGACATCACCGCGGCATCGTCGGGGCAGCTGCAGCCATCGGCGCAGGCCTGGTCGTTCGACTCGAGGAGGACCTGGCGACCGTCGTTCGACACTGCGACGATCCGGCTCCCGTCGCTCGGGAGGGCCGACACCCCGTACACGGTGTCGTCGGGTGCGACCAGATAGAGCCCGCGCTGATCGAGCGTGGTCGGCTCGACGAACGGGCCACCGTGACCCATCGGATGGTCGATCAGCAGCCAGCCCGGCCCGACCGCCGTCCAGTCGATCGCATCGGATGGCAACGCAGACAGCAACGCCGGGTCTGGTGCGCCGAGCGTGACCGCACCCTCGGGTGTCGAGACGGTCGACTCGACGACGCCGGTGTCGGGGGTCGAAGTCGTCGGTGGATTCGTCGCGTCAGGTGCCACCGCCCGGGTCGAGGTCGTCGACGGCTCCGCGAACGTCGAACTGGTCACTGACGACGAAGTGATACCGGACGTCGAGCCGGGATCGTCGGAGTCACCACACGCGGCTACAACGGCCGCAAGAAGAACCCACGCAACTTCACGGCGCATGACGCACTCTCTCTACCTCCATCAGACACCCGGGTGAAGCAGCGTGCAAGATCTGAACCCGTCTGGCCGACGAGCAGGTGCGTTCCACGGGTCGATCAGGATCGCGGCCGACTTCGCTCGAGCGATGAGATATCGGGACAACCCGTCGTCGGTGCCGACAGCCATGTGATGGACCGACCGGACCGGGAGAACGGGTCGGCCGACCGACGACGCGTTCGCGGCCACCGGGGCCGGAGCGTCAGCCGACTGGCGAACTGCCGTGGAGCGCCCAGTCGGTCGCCTGCTCGCCGACCATCGACTCGAGTCGTCTGGTGACGTCCGAGATCTCGTCGGGCGTCAACATGGTCGACCAGTCACGCCGGCAGCGGCGCGGAGCTCGTCGAAGGACTCGTGGAGCATGGTGCACAGGACCTGGACGTCGGGGACCAGGTCGCGGCAGGCGTTGAGGCCGAACTCGATCTGCCCGGCGTACGAGAACAGACTGATGTTCAGACCGAGACCGTCGACGATCGGGGCGAACGGGTAGTAGTGGAGCATCTCAGCGCCGCCCGCGTAGAGCGGGATCCGCGGCCCTGGCACGTTGGAGACCACGACGTTGAACGGCCGGACGTGCCCGACCAAACGAACGGCCGACTCGGCAACCAATGACGGGACCAGCGTCTCGAGTTCACCCAGCACCTTGCCGGGGATCGCGGTGGCGGTCTGCTTGGCGACCTCCATGCTCTTGCCGATCAGTTCGAGCCGTTCGATCGGGTCGTCCACGTCGGTGTGCAGCGACGCGATGGCGGCCGACACCTGGTTGCCGTACACGTCGGGCTCCTCGTCGGTGCGGACGCTCACCGGGATCATGGCCCGGAGCGAATCGTCGGGGAGCCCGTCGATCCGTTCGAGGTAGGCACGGATCGCGCCGGAGCAGATGGCGAGCACGACGTCGTTGAGGGTCACCCCGGCCGAGTTCTTCACGGCACGCACGTCGTCGAGCGGAATCGATGTGAACGCGACCGCCCGGTGCGGCCCGATCTTCTCGTTGAACCGGGTCGGCGGCGCCTCCCGAAGCGACGCGTACTGGATCGTGCCCGCCATCCTGGGCAGCGCCGAGAGCATCCTCGCCGCGACCCGACCTTGGCGCAGCGGCTGAGAGGCGATCGTCGTGAGGGCGTGGCCGAGCATCTGGACCCTGGACGGGGCGACCTCAGTGGTGGGCTCCGGGATCGGGTCGTGGCCGCCGTCGGCGTCGTGATCGAGCAGATTCATCAGCATCCGGACGAACGCCACGCCGTCCGCGGTGGCGTGATGGCACAAGGTGAGATGGGCGACCCGGCCGTCGGGCAGCCCGTCGATCACGTACAGCTCCCACAGAGGGCGACTCCGATCGAGCGGGCGGGCGGTGAGCTCGGCCACGAGCACAGCAAGCTGCTCGTCGTCGCCGGGCGGTGGCAGCGAGACGTGCCGGACGTGCTCGTCGAGATCCAGGTCGGGGTCGTCCGCCCAGTACGGGTAGTCGAGCCGGAGCGGCACGTCGACGAGCTTGCGGCGCATCGGAGCGAGCAACGGGAGCCGCTCCCGGTATCGCTCCTTCATCCGCTCGAGCGTCGCCCCGTCGGACGCCCTACCGTCGAAGACGATCAGGGTCGCGACGTGCCAGTACGAGGTGGAGGTCTCCATGAAGAGGTTCGCGGCGTCGAGTGGTGTGAGCTGCTGCATGGGTCCAGACCGCCATGCCGAGGTGACGGCCGACGGTGTCGACACCAGATGTGCGCGCGATGCCCATCGCGACGCCAGGGCCGAAGGTCGCTCGTTCAGACGCGGTCGAGACGTTCGACAAGCGTCGCCAACACTCGATCGGGCTCGTGCACCCTCCGTCGCCGGTCCATTCCTGGCACCGGGTGAGTTCAGCTTCTGAACTGCTCGGAAGCGAGGCGTCTCCGTACGGTCGCTGATGGCTCGAACGGTCCACGGCCCCAGACACAGGACATCCGCCATACACACCATCGATACGAACACCGACACGAACACCGACACGAACACCGGCACGACGCCGACGCCCGCGACTCGATCCGAATCGACGACACGGCGACCACGTCGCGACGCCCACACGATCCTCATCCTGATCGACGGTCAGGCGCGCCACACCGGACCGGTCATGTCCACAGCTCCAACTGGTCGCCATGACATCGCGCCACGCCGATCGGCCACAGCGTGTCGCCGACAGGCGCGGGGCCGAATGACTCGCTGGAGGCGACCCTGCTGGTCGACCGGAACGGGGTAGAGCGCTGCGACGTTCAACACCACGCCGGATCGGTGGCGCTCGACTCGATGCCCCCGGTCCAGGCATCGCGTGGCTCGAACGCTAACGTTCGAGCCCGCGGCACCCCTGGCGGAGGCTGCATGGGGAACAACGAATGCCGAACGGGGAACGACGATGGCCAAACCGATCATCCTGACGGTCGACGACGACATGTCGGTCTCGCAGGCCATCACACGCGACCTGCGCAGCCGGTATGCCGATCGCTACCGCATCGTCCGCGCGACCTCGGGCGCCGAGGCGCTCGAATCCCTCGAAGAGCTCGCCCGACGCGACCTGCAGGTCGCGCTGATCGTGTCGGATCATCGCATGCCCGGGATGACCGGCATCGAGCTGCTCGAGCATTCGCGACCCGTCGTCCCGGGCGCCAAGCGCGTCCTACTGACCGCGTACGCCGACACCGACGTGGCGATCAAGGCGATCAACGAGATCGGACTCGACCACTATCTGCTCAAGCCGTGGTCGCCCCCCGACGAGCGGTTGTATCCCGTTCTCGACGATCTCCTCGCCGACTGGGAGCAAGCCAACCAGCACCGCTTCGACGGCGTCCGTGTGGTCGGCAACCGTTGGTCGGACCACAGCTACGACACGCGGATGTTCCTCGCCCGCAACCATGTGCACTACCAATGGCTCGAACTCGAGCGCGACCCCGAGGCGCAACGCCTGCACACCTTGTTCGAAGCCACCACCGACTCGCTCCCGCTCGTCCTGCTGCCCGACGGAACCGTCCTGCACGGAGCGAGCACCTCCGAGCTCGCAGACGCGCTCGGACTTCGAACGAGCACCGAGTCGAAGCTGTACGACCTCGTCGTCGTCGGCGCCGGGCCGGCCGGCCTGGCCGCCGCCGTCTATGCAGCATCCGAGGGCCTCAGCGTCGCGATCATCGAGCGTGACGCGCCCGGGGGACAGGCCGGCCAGAGCGCTCGGATCGAGAACTACCTGGGGTTCCCGAACGGGCTCAGCGGTTCGGACCTGTCACACCGCGCCACCACACAGGCCCGACGGCTCGGCGCCGAGATGGTTCTCGCACGCACCGTCGAAGGGCTCGAACAGCGCGGCTCGATCCATGCCGTTCGCTTCGACGACGGCACCGAGGTCGAGGCCGGCGCCGTCGTGGTGGCGACCGGTGTCTCCTACCGGCTACTGGCCGCCGACGGGCTCGCCGACTTCACCGGCAGAGGCGTCTTCTACGGTGCGTCGGCAAGCGAAGCCCGGTCGACAGAGGGTGACGACGTGTACATCGTCGGCGCCGCGAACTCGGCCGGCCAGGCGGCACTCCACATCGCGCAGTTCGCACGCCGCGTCGTGATGGTGGTCCGGGGTGACTCGCTGGCCGCATCGATGTCGCACTACCTCGTCGAGCGGATCGAGGCCAGCGGCAACATCGACGTACGGCTCCAGACCGAGGTGGTGCGCGGAGGCGGCGCCGACCATCTCGAATGGCTCACCCTCGTCGACCGTGCAACCGGGGCCGAGGAAACCGTCGAGGCCAACTGGCTGTACGCGTTCATCGGGGCACTCCCCCGGACCGACTGGCTGGGCGACAACGTCGCTCGGGACGAACATGGCTTCGTGCTGACCGGACCCGACGTCGCGGCGCTCGATGGCGACGCTGTGCGCTGGCCCCTCGAACGGGCGCCATTCCTGCTCGAGACCAGCGTTCCCGGTGTGTTCGCCGCCGGCGACGTGCGCCGCACATCGATGAAACGGGTGGCCTCGGCCGTCGGTGAGGGATCGAGCTCGGTCAGCAACGTGCACCTCTACCTGGAGACCGTATGACGCTGATCGACGACCTGAAGCACGCCAGCCTCACGAACGCGCTCACCGACGAGCAACTCGCCGACTTCGCCTCGATCGGAATCACGCACGAGTTCACGCCCGGCGACGAGCTGTTCCACGAAGGGCAACCGGCTGACCACCTGTGGATGCTGCTCGACGGCGAGATCGAACTCACCCAGCAACTCGGACGCGAGGCGACCGTGATGTTGACCATGACGGTGCCGGGTCAATGGGCAGGCGGCCACGCCGCATGGGGAAGCGCCGATGAACACGCCGTGTTCCTGGTGACCGGGCGCGCAGTCACGTCGGGACGCTGCTACGTGATCCCGTCCACGGACCTCGGAGCATTCGTCCAGAAATGGCTGCCGATCGGCAAACACCTCCTCGACGCGGTCTACCAGACCGTTCGCAGGGTCGATGCCACGGCGCGCCAACGCGAGTCGTTGGTGGCGCTCGGCAAGCTGGCGGCCGGTCTCGCGCACGAGATCAACAATCCGGCATCGGCATCGCTGCGCGCCGTCGACTCACTCCGCAGCACGAGCGACTACATGCTCCAGTCCCTCGTCCGTCTTGCCCAGCACGGCGTCGACGCCCAGGCGTTCCTCGAAGTCGACCGAATCCGCGCCGAGCTCCAGCAGCGCCCGAGCGCCATCGGCAGTGCGCTCGAGACCGCCGATCGCGAAGAGATGATCGGCGAGTGGATGGATGACCACGGGATCGAGTTCGCCTGGCAGATGGCACCGCTGCTCGCCACCAAGGGTGTCGACGAGGCGTGGTTCGCGAGCGTGGAGGCGGTCGTCGGCGCCGACGGCCTGGGCCCGTCGCTGCAATGGATTTCGAGCACCGTCGGCGTCGCCGGGCTGCTCGAGGAATTGACCGAGACGACCAATCGGATCTCCCACCTCGTGCAGGATGTCAAGACCTACTCGCAGATGGACCGCGCGTCGCTGCAGTGCGTCGACGTCCCGGCCGGCATCGAGAGCACGCTCACCATGTTGGCCCCGAAGCTCGCCGGCATCGAGGTGGTGCGCGCCTATGACGACACGGTCCCTCAGATCGAGGTCTACGCGGCCGAACTCAACCAGGTCTGGACCAACCTGATCGACAATGCGCTCGATGCCATGGATGGCGACGGAACGCTCCGGCTCGCGACATCGCTCGACGGGGACGAGGTCGTCATCGACATCACCGACAGCGGGCCGGGGATCGACCCCGATGTGCAGCTGCGAGTGTTCGAGCCGTTCTTCACGACCAAGGACGTCGGGAGCGGCACCGGGCTCGGCCTCGACATCTCACGGCGGATCGTGGTCGAGCGCCACGGTGGAACGATCTCGTTCGACTCGGTGCCCGGGTCGACCACGGCGACCGTGCGGCTCCCAACCCACCGCTGATCGACCTGGGCCGGTGCCGTTCCAGGGCGTTGCGGACGCGAACCCGGAATCCAGGTTGACGACCTCGCATGCGCCTGTTCTGTCCTCTCCCGACGAGGTCCCACCATGTCCCCTAGCTGCTGCTGGGTTGGCTCCGACAGACTCTGGGGCAGCCGTGGGATCTGCAATCGGTATTCGACCAGGCTGAACTCGGGGGACGCATCCTCGGCGTGTGGGCCTACCGCGCGTCCAGACACACTTCGGCGAGATCGACCCCGCACAGATGCGCAAGCGCCTCGACGACCAGATCATGGTCCGCACGCTGGGGCAGACCCGAAACAGTCACCACGCCGACGCATCCGATGCCATCCACTGCGATCGGGAAACTGCCGCCATGACATGCCACATCTCGTTCCGGCAACCCCATGAGCTCGAGGATCGATCGGCCGTCACGTTCGGACTCGAGGCCGACCGCGTAAGACGGGCGGTGGAGCAATTCGACGACGTTTCGTTTACGGCGAGCCCAATCGGCATTGGCGGGTGTCGTGCCGCGCATTGCATGAAGAAACACCGTCTCCCCGGCGATCCGCACCTCGATGGTGACCGCCACGTCGCGATCGATGGCCCGACGGCGAAGATCGTTTCCGAGCCTCCAGGCGGCGTCCGCGTCGAACGCGGATGGTCGCAGCCGACGTTGTTGTTCCTCGATCCGTTCGACGTCGCTGGTCATCGACGTACGGTATCGAATCCGCCTCGGGTCGGGGGCCCGCGAGCCACAAGGAACGGGGAGACGTTCGGGTTCGACTCCGATTCTCGGGTGGATACACGAGATACCGACCCAACCCTCGTTCGAGCCGATCGGCGCACCTGCTGAGATTCACGCCCGAACGGTCCGGAACGCTGCCACCATCGCCTCGGGCCAGTCGCATCGTCGGCGCAGCCGGTCGGTAGACGTCGGCCGGTGTCCATCCGGTGGCGAGCAACAGATGCAGGCTTCGGTCGACAAACGGGGCGATGGGCTACCGTCGGCCCATCGCATCGATCGACCGAGAGGATTGAGGGTGACCGAGGCCGCCATCCGCACGACCCATGTGGGATCGCTCCCCCGGCCCGCTGCCGTTGCACGATTGCTGACCGACCGCGAATCGGGTGCCACGGTCGACGGCGCCGAGTTCGAGGCCGTGATCGGGTCGGCTGTCACCGATGTCGTGCAGCGACAGGTCGACGTGGGCATCGACGTCGTGTCCGACGGCGAGATGTCGAAGATCTCGTACAGCACCTACATCAAGGACCGGCTGAGCGGCTTCGACGGTGATACGCCGCGGCGTCCCGCGCTCGACCTGGCCCCCTACCCCGAGCTGTCCGCCCGGATGACCGCCGCCAACGGCGGGTCGCAGGCGTTCCGGCGACCGTCGTGCGTCGGGCCGATCCGATACCTCGGCGAAATCGACCTTCACGCCGACCTGGCCCGAATGACTGCGGCGATGCAGGCGACCGGCGCATCGGCCGGGTTCCTCAACGCCGCCTCGCCCGGGTTGGTGACGGCATTCCAACCGAACGCCTTCTACGCGGGCCACGACGACTATGTCGCCGCCGTCGGCGACGCTATGCAGGTCGAATACGAGGCCATCGTCGACGCCGGATTCCAGCTGCAACTCGACTGCCCCGACCTGGCGATGGCCCACCACACCGGCTTCCAGGACCTCACCGACGACGAGTTCGTGGCGCGGGCAGAGCTGCACGTCGACGTCCTCAACCACGCGACGCGACGGATCGATCCGGCCCGCATGCGGATGCATCTCTGCTGGGGCAACTACGAGGGTCCGCACGACCACGACATCGCGCTCGAGCGCATCCTGCCTGCGGTGCTGCGGGCGCGACCGTCGACAGTGCTGTTCGAGGCCGCGAACCCTCGCCACAGCCACGAGTGGGAAGTGTGGGCCGAGGCCGACATCCCCGACGACAAGATCCTCGCCCCGGGCGTGATCACCTCGACCGTCAACTATGTCGATCACCCCAGACGGGTCGCCCAGTTGCTGCGACCCTTCGTCGACATGGTCGGCCCTGCCCGGGTGATCGCCGCGACCGACTGCGGGTTCGGCACCTTCGCCGGGCTCGGCCGGGTCGATCCCGACGTGGTGTTCAAGAAGCTGGCCAGCCTGGTCGAGGGCGCCGCGTTGGCGACTGCTACGGCACCGGAGACAGCATGAACGCGGACGGCGCACACCTGATCGAGCGAGCATGCGAGCGTCTCATCCTCGACTCGGCCACCCATAACGACCACCGCGACTGGTCCGCGCTGTCGGCGCTCTACGCGCCCGGCGCACATCTCGTGCGACCCTCCGGACAGGTGATCGAAGGTCGCGAGGCGATCGATGCCTCGTACCGCAACGGGCCGGCGGACCGGCGGACACGGCACGTCTGCACCAACATCAAGGTGACGATCGACAGCGAGACCACCGCGACGGCCACCACCATCGTGCTGCTCTATTCGTGGACCGAACCAACCACGGCGCAGCCGGGCGAACTCCCGGTCGTCGGCGCGCCGGCGCTGGGTGAATTCATCGACACGTTCGCCCTCTCCGACGAGGGATGGCGGATCGCCGGCCGCACAGCCGTCCTGCTGGCCAAGCCCGACACGAACTGAGCGGCGCCGTCACCGAGCCGCAAGCGTCGACGGCTCGGCCGAGGCGACCGCAGCATCGTCGAGGATCGCCTGGTCGGCCAGCCGGAAGTCACTGGGCGACCGGCCTGTGCGGCGCCGGAAGAACCGCGAGAAGTACGACTGGTCGCGAAAGCCGAGCTCGTGGGCCAGCGTGGTGACGGGGGCGGTCGTGTAGCGCAACCTCCGCCGCGCCTCGAGTTCGAGACGGCCCTGCACCACCTCGAACGCGGTCGTGCCGCCCGCGCTGTCGCACAGCCGGTTGAGCGAACTCTCCGAGAGATGCAACCGACCGGCGTACCACGAGACGGATCGATGCTCGTGGAAGTGCTCCTCGACGAGCCGCCGGAAGTCGCGGAACCGATCGAGTTGTCCGCTCGCTGACCCCGCTGACGTGTCGGCTCGACGCGCCAGCAACGTGAGCAGGCTGAGCGCGAGCCACTGGGTCACGGCATCGTGAGCGACCTCGAGGGCTTGTTGCTCGCGGACCAGCTGTTCGCAGAGGTGCTCGGCCTGGGACGAGTTCGATCGGTCGAGACTCAGCATCACCGACCGCGAGAACAAGGTGTCGTGGAGCCACCGACCGAGCCGAGCCTGGTCGAGATGATCATCGGCGAGCATCACCACATACCCTTGCGAGCCCGGCACGACATCGAGCGCATGTGCAGCACCCGACGGAATCGTGACCGCGGCCGGCGCCCTCACGGTGGAGGTCGTGGCGTCGAGGTGGAGTTCGACTCCGCCCTCGAGGAAGACCGCGAGTTGTGCCAGTCCGATATGTGTGTGGACGTCGATCGTCCAGTCTCGTGGCTCGCTACGGTCCCGTAGGCGTTCGACGTGGACGAACTCGAACGGACGGGCCTCGGCGTCCTCGCCATAGAGGTAATAGCGGGGGATCGAATCGTCGCGATACGACATGGTGACGGAATAGTACCCGTATCCGATCGGATCGTGCCTTCATCACGACGACCCACGAGCCTACGGTTGCGTCATGTTCCGCTTCGACCCGTTCTCGCCGGAGACCGACGCCGATCCGTTCCCGGCGTATCAGGTCCTGCGCGACGAGCACCCGTGCTTCTGGAGCGACGACGCCCAGATGTGGGTGTTGTCGCGCTATGACGACGTCGTCGCTGCGCTCGACGACTGGGAGACGTTCTCGTCGGCCCAGGGCAACATGATGACCGAGCTCCCCGGCCGCGCCGGCGCCACGCTCGGCACGACCGACCCACCCCACCACGACCGCCTGCGCGACCTGATCCAGTACGCCTTCGTCCGTCGCAACCTCGACAGCCTGACCGAACCGATCCGCGAGCTCGCCGAGCAGGCGGTGGCCCCGCTCGCCGAGCACGAGCAGTTCGATTTCATCGGTGATTTCTCGTCGAAGTTCACGGTGCGGGTCCTGTTCGCCGCACTCGGCCTGCCGCTGGGCGACGAGGCGATCGTGCGCGAGAAGGCCGTGCTGATGGTCCAGAACGACGCAGCCACCGGCGCGAAGGGCCCCGAGCACATCGCCGCCTACGAATGGATGCAGGACTACGCCTCGAGCGTCATCGAAGAGCGGCGCGCCCACCCCCGGAACGATCTCATCTCGCACTTCTCGCTCGCCGAGATCGACGGGGACCGGCTCGACGAGCGCGAGGTGCTACTGACGACGACGACCCTGATCATGGCCGGAGTCGAATCGCTCGGCGGATTCATGTCGATGTTCGGCCTCAACATGGCCGACTTCCCCGACGCCCGCCGCGAATGTGTCGACAACCCCGACCTGTTGCGCAACGCGATCGAGGAGTCGCTGCGGTACAACACGTCCGCGCAACGCTTCAAGCGGTGCCTGACCCGCGACCACACACTTCACGGCCAGACCATGTGCGAGGGCGACTTCGTGTGCCTCGCGTTCGGATCCGCCAACCGCGACGAGCGCCGGTATCCCGATCCCGACACCTACGACATCCACCGCCGCACGAAAGGACACCTCGGATTCGGCGGGAGCGTGCATCTCTGTCTCGGCACCACCATCGCCCGGATGTCGGTGAAGATCGCGATGCAGGCATTTCACGACGTCGTCCCCGAGTACGAGCGGGTCAACGGGACGCTCCCGTGGATGCCGTCGTCGACGTTCCGCAGTCCCATGCGACTCGATCTGGTGAGAACATGACGAGCACACCGACGACATCCGACACGACCCCGGATACGCCATCAGAAAGGACGGTCACGTGACCACCGATGAACTTCCCGAAGCGGTGCTCTTCGACGGGTCCCTGGCCCGGCGCGGATACGCCCTCAACAAGATGTGCTTTTCGCTGAACCGGCCCGAGAACCGGGCCGCGCTGATCGCCGACGAAGACGCCTATCTCGACCGCTTCGGGCTGACCGACGAGCAACGACGGGCAGTGCAGGCACGCGACGTGCTCGGCATGCTCGACGCGGGCGGCAACGTCTATTACCTCGCCAAGTTGGCCGGCGTACTCGGGCTCGGGGTGCAAGACCTCGGCGCTCTCCAGACCGGCACGACGGTCGACGAGTTCAAAGCGCAACTGCTCGAGGCCGGCCGGCAGGCACGAGCGAAGGGAGACTGCTGATGGCCACGATCGTCGGAGGGATCGGGACGTCGCACGTCCCGGCGATCGCGAACGCGATCACGAACAAGTTGTACGACGACCCGTACTGGGCCCCGTTCTTCGACGGGTACGGCCCGGCCCGTGCCTGGCTCGCCGACGTTCGCCCCGACGTCGCCATCGTGTTCTACAACGACCACGGTCTGAACTTCTTCCTCGACGCGATGCCGACCTTCGCGGTGGGGGCGGCCGACCGCTACGAGAGCGACGACGAGGGCTGGGGCATCGGCACCGTCGAACCTTTCGCGGGTGACGCCGCCCTCTCGTGGCATCTCATCGAGACGGCCATGGCGGCCGACTTCGACCTCACCACCTGCCAGGAGATGCTGATCGACCACGGGTTCTGGGTACCGATGGCGCTGCTGTGGCCCGAGCGGCCCGCCGACTTGAAGGTCGTCCCGATCCACGTGAACACGGTCCAACATCCGTTGGCGAGCGCCGCCAGATGCGAAGCGCTCGGCGTCGCCATCGGCGACGCTGTGCGGTCGTGGCCGGGCGACGAGCGCGTCGTCGTGTTCGGCAGTGGCGGGCTCTCGCACCAACTCGAAGGCAGACGCGCCGGATTCCTCAATCCCGATTTCGACCGGGTCTGCCTCGATGCCCTCGCCGCCGGCACCACCGCGACGATCACGAAGCACACCATCCCCGAGCTCGTCGATCTCGCCGGTTCGCAGGGTGTCGAGGTCATCAATTGGCTGGCGATGCGCGGCGCCCTCGGCGGCGATGTCACCGAAGTGCACCGCAACTACCACATCCCGATCTCGAACACGGCCGCGGCGGTGCAGGTGCTCGCCGCGAGCAACGTCTCGTCCTGACCTCCGCCCGGCGGGTGATCGGCGCGCCCTAGGGTTGGTGGCCATGAGCCGGATCTATGCCGACGCCGACCAGCTCAGGGCCGTGTACACGCAGATGTTCGCCGACATCTCCGACGACGACTCGATGGCCACGCTGGTCGACCGGCAGATGGTGATCAACTTCCGACTCGACCACCCCGACGCCGACGTCTGGGTCGACGGACGGACGCGGCCCGTCACCACGACGTTCGAGCCGATCGGTGTCGACGCAACCCTGACCGCCACGTTGAGCGCCGACTCGATGCACGAGTTGCTGCTCGGCACGCTCCCCCTCGGGCGGGCGCTGCTGTTCCGCAAGCTCAAGGTGTCGGGTTCGAAGTCCAAGGCGATGGCGCTCGAGCCGCTCCTCCACGCCTGCCAGGCCACCTCCCACCCCGTTCTGTTCAGCGTTTCGCAGACCCGGTACGGCGAGATGCTGAACAGAACGGGGTGAGTCAGGGGCTGACCGTCAGTTCGATGGTTCCGAGCTTCCCGAAATCCACCTCGAAGTGGTCGCCCGACCGGCAGTCGACGGGTCTGGTGAACGATCCGGCGAGGATCGTCTCCCCTGCCATCAACGAGATGCCGAGGCCGTGCAACCGGTTCGCGAGCCACACGACGCCCATCACCGGGTCGTCGAGCACGCCGGCGCCGAGCCCCGTCTCCTCGACCACACCGTTGCGCTTGCAGATCGCGCCGGCCCACCGCAGCGCGCCGGACGCGGCCTCGCCGGGTGACACCCGGCCACCACCCAGCACGATCCCGGCGTCCGCTGCATTGTCGGAGATCGTGTCGATCACGGTGCGGGGGCGGCCATCTGCCGGATGGACGCGATACGACCGCGCGTCGATCAACTCCAATGCGGGCACGATGTGGTCTGTGGCGGCATACACGTCGGCCGAGGTCAGGTCTGCCCGATCGAGCGTTGCGCCCAGCACGAAGGCGAACTCCACCTCGATCTTCGGGTCGAGGTACCGCCCGGCGCTGATGGTCGAACCCGATTCGAGGAACATGTAGTCGAGGAGGGCTCCGAAGTCGGGCTCGTCGATCTTCATCGCCGACTGCATGGCCTTGCTCGTGAGCCCGATCTTGTGCCCCTTCACCGCGGCACCACCGGCGACTTGGAGGTCGATCCATGCCGCCTGGATCGCGTAGGCGTCTTCCAGCGTCGCGTCGGGATACGTCCGCGTCACGGGCTCGATCTGCACAGCCGTACGGCGCGCCGTCTCGTGAGCGGCCGCGAGGACCCCGATCTGCCCGCTCGTGAGCGTCGGTGCCATCAGGGCGTTCCGAGCTTCGGGATCGGATGGGTGTCGTACGCGATGGCGATGTTCTTCGTGTCCATGTAGAAATCGAACGAATACTCCGGGCCACCGTCTCGTCCGATGCCGCTGGCTTTGGTGCCGCCGAACGGAGTGGGCAGGTGCCTCACGTTCTGACTGTTGACCCAGATCATCCCGGCGTCGAGATCTCGGGCGACCCGGTGAGCCCTGCCGGTGTCGCCCGTCCACAGGTACGCGGCGAGGCCGTAGTCGGTGTCGTTGGCGATCGCCACCGCGTCCGCCTCGTCGGCGAACGGGATCACGGTCAACACCGGACCGAAGATCTCCTCCCGGGCGATGCGCATGTCGTTCGTCGCTCCCGTGAACAGCATCGGGTTCACGTAGTACGACTCGGGATCTGTCGCTTCCCCACCTCCGACGATGACGGTTGCGCCGTCTTCTTCGGCCGTGGCCGTGTAGCCGCGAACCTTGGCGCAGTGGAGCGGATGGATGAGCGGTCCGATCTCGGTCGACGGGTCGAGCGGATGTCCGACGCGGAGGGCACGGACACGTTCGGTCAGTCGGGCGACGAACTCGTCGTGGATCGATCCCTGCACCAGGAGCCGACTCGACGACGTGCACCGCTCACCGTTGAGGCTGTAGATCATGAACACGACCGCATCGAGCGCTCGGTCGAGGTCGGCGTCGTCGAACACGAGCACGGGGTTCTTGCCACCGAGCTCGAAGTGCACACGCTTCAACGTGGGGGCGGCCTGCGCCTGGATCATCGAGCCCGTCGCCGACTCGCCGACGAACGCAATCGCCTTGATCGCCGGATGTTCGGTGAGCGACTTGCCGGCCGACTCGCCGAACCCGTGCACCGTGTTGAGTACGCCGGGCGGGAGGCCCGCCTCGAGCGCGATCTCCGCCAGTAGCGCAGCCGAGTAGGGCGACCATTCGGCCGGCTTGTGCACCACCGTGCAACCGGCGGCCAGTGCCGGCGCGATCTTCCAGGTCGACAACATGAACGGTGTGTTCCAGGGGGTGATCACCCCGACCGGGCCCAGTGCCGTACGGCTCGAGAAGTTGACGTGATGCTCGTCGGGCATCGAGCGGCCGTTGCCGGCGTCGGGCGCGTGATCGGCGAAGAACCGAAAGTTCTCCGCCCCGCGAATCGCCGCGGCGCTCATGAAACGGACGGTCTGCCCGGTGTCGACGCATTCGACCGCGGCGATCTCGTCGGCTCGCTCGACGATCAGATCGGCGACACGGTGCAGCACGCGCTTTCGTTCTTGTCCGCTCCGACCCGACCAGTCCGCGAACGCTCCGGCGGCGGCCGACGCCGCCGCGTCGATGTCGGCGGCGCCTCCGGAAGCGACCCTTCCGAGGAGCATGCCGTCGATCGGTGAGTGGTTGTCGAACGTCTCGCCGCTCACGCTCGGGGTCGGCTCGCCGTTGATGAAATGCGTGAGTGTTGTCCGCGCGAAGCGCTCCAGCTGAGCGGTCGCCGCGGCGCGATAGTCGTCGAAGGTCTTGGTCACGGCCATGTGTTACTCCTCGTGGGCTGGCATTCGTCGTGGATCATCCGTCGGTTGGCCGGCCGGATCGCTCGGCGCGCTCGCCGATGACGTCGCGCAGATTGTTCTTGTTGAGCCGCCATGCCGGATCGATCTCCTGGTATTCGACGCTGAGCATGATGGTTTCCTGCGCCGCGCCGAGGTACTCGTCGAGGGCGTGCATCAGAGCGTCGATGAACCTCTGCTTGTCGGCGTCGGAGCGGCCGGCGCCGAGTCGGGCCGTGACGGCGATGAACTTGTTGCTCGGATCCCGATCACCGATCGCGACGTACTCCCTCGGGGCAGCTCTGGTGCGGAGGGCGTCGAGCGGAGCGATGCCGGTCGCGAGTGCCGCGCTGTGCAACGCATCGACGAGTCCACGGATGTCGGCGACGTCGGCGACATTCGCCGAGTGCTCGACGATCAGATGCGGCACGGCACGCGAATCACATCAGTCGGGTCGAGTCGATCGACACCACGACATTCGAAATCGAGATCAGGCATTGCACTTGATTATCTAACATGTTATCTATAACTGCAAGATGCGATTGCTCAGCTACTCCCACGACGGCCGATCGACGTTCGGTGCTGCCGTCCCGACGGGCGATGGCGAGATCGAAGCCGTCGTCGATCTGGGAAGCCGGCTCGACGATGTCGCCGACCTGTCCGATCTGCTCGCGCAAGATCGACTCGACGAGGCTCGCTCGATCTCACAGTCTGCAAGCGCCGATGTGTCGCTGTCCGACATCACGTACCTGCGCACCCTGCCGCGCCCCGGCAAGATCTTCTGCATCGGTGTCAACTATGGGGGCCGCAACGCCGAGTACGCCGACGGGCAGAACGCCCCGACGAAGCCCAGCGTGTTCATCCGTTTCCCCGAGTCGTTCGTCGGCCACGAGCAACCATTGGTTCGCCCTCCCGAGAGCTCACAGTTGGACTACGAGGGTGAGATCGTGGCGGTCATCGGCAAGGGCGGCCGGCGCATCCCCCAGGCGTCGGCCAGAGACCACATCGCCGGGCTCACGCTCGGCAACGAAGGCACGATCCGCGACTGGGTGCGCCACGCGAAGTTCAACGTGACCCAGGGCAAGAACTGGGACTCGACCGGCTCGATCGGGCCCTGGCTGGTCACCCTCGACGAGATCGGCACGTTCGACGAACTCCACCTCACCACGCGGGTCAACGGCGAGCTGCGTCAGGACGACACACCGGCGTCGATGGCGTTCCCGATCGAATTCCAGATCGCCTACCTGTCGACGTTCTGCACGCTGGCTCCCGGTGACATCATCTTCACCGGTACCCCCACCGGAGCGGGAGCCAGATTCGACCCGCCGCGGTTCCTCACACCAGGCGATGTGGTCGAGGTGAACGTGCCCGAGATCGGCACGTTGCGCAACGGTGTCCGCGATGAGTGACGCGATGATCGACGAGGCCGGCGTCGGCCTGCGAACGTTCGAACGCTCGCTCCCGATGGCACTCATGCGGGCCCGCGAAGCCGTGATGCGCCAGTTCCGCCCGATCCTCGCCGAACACGAACTCACCGAACAACAGTGGCGGGTCCTGCGTGCTCTGCACGACGCCGCCACGGCACTCTCCGTCGGCGAGCTGGCCGAACGGACCTTTCTGCTCGGGCCGAGCCTGTCGAGGATGCTGGTCTCGCTCGATGATCGCGGTCTGATCACGCGAACGTCTGTGCCGGAGGACGCACGCCGTGCCGACATCACGATCACGCCAACCGGGATCGAGCTGGTCGCGACGATCGCCCCGCGCAGCGAGGCGGCATACGACACGATCGACGCCCATCTCGACGTCGGTGAACTCGACCAGCTCTACGACCTCCTCGAGAGGCTCGCCCGATGGTGAAGTCCGAACCCGGCATCGCCCGCCCCCGACCGTCCGCACCCGACCGGGCCCCGAAGAGGAGACACGTCCATGACCGGTAACACCTATCACCGGGCTCCCGAGACGATCGGCAAGGCGCCGAGCGGCTGCCCGATGGATCGGCAATGGTCACCGCTCGATCCCGACTACCTCGCCGACCCCTACCCGATCGCCTCGGCGCTGCGTGACGAGCACCCGATCTTCTATGCCGAGCAGCTCGGCCACGTCGTCGTCACCAAGATGGACGACATCGAGACGATCTTCATGAATCCGGACATCTACGCGTCGACCAACGTGCAGGACCCGATCTTTCCGTTGGCGCCGGAGGCCGCCGCCGTACTCGGAGCTGACGACTTCGACCCCATCGCAGTCATGTCGAACCGCCCCGAACCCGACCATGCACGGATCCGTGTCTACACCCGTCAGGGATTCTCGAACCGGCGCCTCAAGACGCTCGAGGAGTACATGCGCGAGCGGGCCGGTGTGCTGCTCGACCACATGATCGAAGCGGGCTCCCCGGCCGAGTACATCCGGGCGCTTGCCTTTCCGCTCCCCGCCGAGATCGTGTTCCGGTTCATCGGATTTCCGCCGGAGGACGACGCGATGATCAAGTCGTGGTGCGTCAATCGCAAGGCGTTCTCGTGGGGCAAACCGACGGCCGCCGAGCAGATCGAGATCGCCAACGGAATGCTCGACTACTGGCGCTATTGCCGAGCATTCGTGGCCGAGCGCCGAGACGTGCGAGCCGACGACTTCTGCTCCGAGCTGCTCGACGCGCACGATGCCGACCCCGATCCCGCCAACGGCACGGGCATCAGCTACCGCGAGGTCGAGTCCGTGGTGTACGGCATCTCTTTCGCCGGCCACGACCCGGTGACCGCCCTGCTGTGCAACACGCTGCTGTGCCTGCTGCCCCGTCGCGACCAATGGAACGCGTTGTGCGCCGATCCATCACTGGCTGCGGCCGCCGTCGACGAGACGCTGCGCTTCGAGTCGAGCCAGGTCTCGTGGCGGCGGATCACCACCCGGCCGACGAACCTGGGCGGGATCGATCTGCCCGCGGGGACACGGATCCTGTTGAACTTCGCCGCGGCCAATCACCAAGCCGACGTCTTCGAGGCACCCGAGACGTTCGACATCCATCGCGCCAACGCCAACCACCACATCTCCTTCGGCAAAGGCATCCATTTCTGCCTCGGCTCGGGACTGGCACGGATGGAGGCACGCATCGCGCTCGAACTCCTCTCCGAGCGCCTCCCCTCGCTGCGCCTCGTCGAAGGCCAAAGCTTCGAGTACTTCCCGAACATCACCTTCCGGGGCCCTGACGTGCTCCACCTGGAGTGGGATCAGCAATGAGCCTCTACACCCTGCAGAAGTTCCTGTACGAACTCAACCGCAGCGAGCAACTGCAACAGGCCTACCTCGCCGATCGAGAAGGGGTACTCGCGCCCTACGCTCTCAGCGACGAGGAGAGGCGGGCGATCGTCGAACCCGACATCGGGCTGTTGTTCCACCTCGGTGTGAACGGCCAGATCCTCATGCACTTCGCGGCATTCCACCAGATCGCGTGGGCCGACTACCTCCAGCGCATGCGCGACGGTCTCGCCATCCACGGCCCGGTTCGGGAGGGGGTCTATGCGATGACCGGCTACGAGGGCGTCGACGCCCATCGTGCTGTTCCCACCGACTCCGGAGGCCGCTGATGCCGCTCGTATTCGCAGGCGTCTGCAGCCACGCTCCCGGGATCACCGGCAGGACAGAACTGGCCGACCCGACAGTTCGCGACCAGTTCTACGCGGCGTTCGACGGGATGCGCCAGGCACTCGAGGCATCCCGACCAGACGCATTGGTGGTGATCACCGCCGAGCACTTCGCCAACTTCTTCATGGACAACATGCCGTCGTTCGCGATCGGCATGGCCGACCTGTACGAAGGCCCGATCGAGGACACGGGTTGGCTGGGCATCGACAAGGTGCAGGTTCCCGGTGATCGGCACCTGTCCGAGCGCTTCATCACCGAGGTGATGAACGGTTCCGATGTGGCGTATGCCCAGGAGTGGCTCTTCGACCACGGCATCATGGTGCCGCTCCACTTCCTGACCCCGCGATACGACCTCACGATCATTCCGGCAAACATCAACTGCCAGGGCCCACCACTGACGCCTCTGCACCGGGCCTGGGCATTCGGCGAGTCGATCCGCGCCGCAGCCGACGCCCTCCCCGAACGGATCGCGGTCGTGGGCACCGGGGGGATCTCACACTGGCCCGCAACCCCCGATTCGGGGAAGATCAACGTCGACTGGGATCGGGACTTCCTCGATCGATGGTCGCGCAATGATCGCGACGCCCTGCTCGACTACACCGACCTCGAGATCTACGCCGACGCCGGTCAGGGCGGATTCGAGGTGCGCACGTTTATCGCCGTCAGCGCCGCTGCATCGGGAGCGACCGGGACGGTGCACTTCTACGAGCCGATCCCGATCTTCGCGGTGGGCTGCACGGTGGCCACGTACGACCTCGCCGCCAGCTGAACGATCGCCCGACCAGCCCGTTCTGTTCAGCGTTTCGCAGCACCGGTGCTGCGGTTTGCTGAACAGAACGGGGTGGTTGCGGGGGGAACTGGGGGTCAGCCGGTGACGGCCTCGGCCAGGGCGGCGCGCAGACCTTCGAGATCCGGTGACCCGAACACCACCCGGGAACCGGTCGCCACGTAGACCAGGTCGAGGTTCACCCCGGCGGCTGCGATCTTGCCCGCCAGTTCGGCCAGCTCACCGGGCCGATCGTGCACTTCGACGACGACCACCTCACGCTCGCGCGTGATCGAGACACTGTGCACTACGGCAAGGGCGTGCCGCACGGGTTCGGCGTGCGGCACGAGCACATGGAGTTCGGCCTTGTGGCCGTTCCCGAGCGCAGTCGCCGCGGCGATATTGATGCCCGCATCACTCAACGCCGTCGCGACCCGGGCCAACGCTCCGGGCTCGTCCCGCTCCAACTCGATCACCAGGTCGCTTGCCATCGATCGTCCTCTCATCAGACTGGATGCGTCACATCGTCGCATCCTCAGCGTCACTCGCCAAGATCCGATCGGCCGGGTCGACGTGGGCTGAACGGCCCTACGCCGTGCCGGCGAGGAGCTCGCGACGGTGCCTCGCTCCACACGATCCGCCCCGCGGTCACAATCACACAATCGCTCGTGCGTTTGTGATTACGCTCTCGAACGTCATGGACAAACGTCGTGACATCTCGAACAGGGGGTTCGACCAATGAACGACAAGACATGGGAACGGTACGGCGCACTGGGGGGCGTGTGGTTCGTGGTGCTGGTGGTGATCGGTGGGATTGCCGCCGGTGCGCCACCCAGCCGCACCGACCCGGCCGCCGACATCGCCAAGCACTACGCCGACCACGCCGACGGGCTGCAACTCGGAGCGTTCCTGGGCGCCCTCGGCATCATCGGGCTCGTCTGGTGGTTCGGCACGTTGTGGCGCGCGATGACGAACGCCGAGGCGGGAACACCTCGAGTTGCGGTCATCGCCCTGATCGGACTCGTACTGAGCGGCATCGGAGCGACGCTCAGCTTCACGATCGACGCGGGAGCGGCCGCGGCGATCGATGTGCTCGGTGAGGGGTCCGCCGTCTTCTTCCAGATCTCGAACATCAGCTTCGGCTTCTCGGCAATGGGTGACGTGGTGCTCGCCACCGCGGTCGGCGGGCTGATCCTGCGAACCGGATTCCTCCCGAAGTGGGTCGGCTACCTCAGCTACGGCGTCGTGATCCTCTCGTTGGGTGCCATGATCTCCATCGCGTCCGACAACGACGTCTTCAGCTTCTTCGGCCTGCTCGCAGCCGTGCTGTGGGGAATCTGGATCATCGTGACCGGCGTACTCCTCTACCAGAAGGCCGCCACGACCGCCTGAGCCGAGCATTCGAATCGATGTGATCCGGCCGCGGCGTGGCGGTCACCCGCGTCCGGGTAGCACTCGGTGGAACGCAGCGCACATCACTAGCTTGGTTCTGTGCGGGTGTTCGTCACTCACAACCCGGAGGATCTCGAGGCGTACTACGGCCGGGCCCTGCCCGCACTCGAAGCGATCGCCGAGGTCGTCACCAATCCACTCGACAGAGATCTGACTACGGTCGAACTCATCGAGGCCGCCACCGGATGCGACGTGATCGTGGCCCACCGCTCGACCCCTGGGGAAGCCGAGGTCTTCGAGCGGTTGCCGGGCCTCGTCGCGTTCCTCCGATGCGCGGTGGACATCAGCACGATCGACGTCGAAGCGGCCGGCGCGAACGGCGTGCTGGTCGCCCGAGCCGACAAGAGCTTCATCGCGTCGACCGCCGAACTGGCGTTGGGTCTGTTGATCGACACGGCACGCAACATCAGCGCGTCGACCGGCGACTACCAGGCCCATCGAACACCTCCACAACGACCGGGACACCAGCTCGCCGGCAAGACGGCCGGGATCATCGGATATGGCGCGATCGGCGCGTACCTGGCCGATCTGTTGAACGCGTTGGGGATGCACGTCCTGGTGTGCGATCCGTTCGCGACCGTCGATGATCCCGACCTGCGCCAAGTCGAGCTCCAGGAGCTGTTCGCCCGCTCGGACGCCGTGTTCCCCCTGACCGTCGTCGACGAGACGACCGAGAACCTGATCGGCGCCGAGCAGCTGAACATGATGAAGCCGGGGGCGACGATCATCAACGTGTCGCGCGGCGAAGCGCTCGACGAACAGGCCGTGGCCGCCGCCCTCGACTCCGGTCACCTCGGCGGCCTCGGGATGGACGTCGGTCGAGCCGCCGATCAGAGACCATCCCCCGCTCTCGCCGCTCGCCCCGGCGTCGTCGCCACACCTCATCTCGGTGGTCTGACGCCCGAGAACGCGGATGCCCAGGCGGCCAGCAGCGTCGAACAGGTCCAGGCGATGCTCGACGGCGTGGTGCCGCCCCGCGCCGTCAACACCGAGCACGCCGCACGGTTGCGCGAGTTCTTCGCGAGATGACCGAGCCGTTCCCTCTACCACACGGCGCCTGCGACACGCACGTGCACTTCTATGACGCCTCGTACCCGGCAGCCGCGACAACGGTGCTGCGCCCGCCCGATGCCACGGTGGCCGACTACCGCGATCTGCAAGCGACGCTCGGCATGCATCGCCTGGTCGTGGTGCAACCGACCACCTACGGCCTCGACAACCGGTGCCAGCTCGCAGCGATGACTGCGTTCGGTGAATCGGCACGCGGCGTCATGGTCGTCGACGCCGCCACCGACCCGTCCGAGTTGGCGCGGATGACCGAACTCGGCGTCCGCGGCGCACGATTCCACATGCTCGCCGGCGGCGCTGTCGGATGGGACACCCTCGAGCCCGTCGCCGAGCGGATCGCATCGGTCGGATGGCACATCCAACTGCAGATGAACGGCCTCGAGCTGCACGATCGGCTCGACCGGCTGCGGCGACTTCCTGTCGACCTGGTGGTCGACCACATCGGCCGCTTCATGCCGCCCAGCAGGGTGGATCATCCCGGTGCCGAAGCGCTCCTCGCGCTCCTCGACGAAGGTCGCACCTGGGTGAAGCTGTCGGCGCCGTACGAGTCGTCGCCCGACGAGAACGCGGTACTGCCCTTGGTCGACGAACTGGTCCGGAAGTATCCCGACCGCCTGCTGTGGGCCACCAACTGGCCGCATCCGGGCCAACCGGCACCGCCATCACCCCAGCGGATGGCCGAACTGTGTCATCGCTGGTTACCGACCGATGTTCTGCGCCGTCGGGTGCTGGTCGACAATCCGAGCGCTCTCTACGGTTTCTGAACCGTCGGCCGGCGGCACCGGCGCTCGGTTAGCGTTGTCGGCTGCCATGATCCTGTACGTCGACTACGAGCATGCTTCCACCTACTCGAAGCCGAACACCGACTGGTTGCTGGCGGCGCGCGCACGCATCTCGTACATGCTGCAAGACCTCTCGGGTCAACGATGCCTGCTGCAGCGCTACACCGATGTCGACGCCGACATCATCGACGACCTCGGCATCACCGCGATGTTCATCAGTGGCAACGGGGCCGACGCGGCCAGCTACGAACCGGCCGACCTCGCCGGACTGACCGAGATCATCCGGTCGGGCCGAACACCGGTATTCGGCTTCTGTGGCGGGTTCCAGCTGATCGGAAGAACGCTCGGTGCCCGGCTCGAACGGATCGGGCCACTCCGCGACGGCGAGACCGATCCCCACCCAAGATACGAGCCGGGCTGGCGCAAGGAACTCGGCTACGAACCGGTCGAACTCGTCGGTCGGCACCCTCTGCTCACCGGTCTGGAACCCCGGCCGGTGTTCCGTCACGCCCACACATGGGAACTCACGGACGTGCCGGACGGCTTCGTCAATCTCGCCCGCACCGACGTGACCGAGTTGCAGTACCTCGCCCACGAATCGCGACCGATAGCCGGAACACAGTTCCACCCCGAGTACTGGACCGCAGAACACCCTGCCGGGCGCCGACTCATCACCAACTTCTGCGACTGGGCGGGCCTCACGCCAGACGCCTGATTCGAACCGGTTCGAAGGATGCGACCGCACCTTCGACCTGTCGCGTCCGTCGCCGTGCACCAACGGCTCGACGCAGCGCTGCGAGCTGACGTAACCGCGGGCGCCGCGGCGCGCCCAGGTGAGGCCGAGCACGACCACCCAGTGCCCTCGACCGACGCCGTTCGGCCGGGCACACCTCCGAGTGATCCAGGTCAGCCGCGCCTGGCTACTGTGTCCGAGAGATCAACATCGAACTGAGGATGAACCATGAGAACTCGACGGATCTTCACTGCACTGATCGCGATGATCGCAGTACTGGCCGTAGCGCCCTCGGCGACGGCCATCACCAACGGGGATCTGGACGGCAACGACCACCCGATGGTGGTACTGATCCTGATGGAGGTCGACGGACAGCCTGCGTTCCGCTGCTCGGGCACGCTGATCTCGCCCACCTACGTACTCACCGCCGGTCACTGCACCGGTGAACCCGGCGAGTTCTCAGGCATGCGGATCTTCACCGAGTCCGACGTCGACGGCGGAAACAACAATTACCCCTACGGCGGCGGGAAGAACTCGATCGAAGCCAAGCGCTGGGCGTCACACCCAGATTTCACGGAAGCCGCGTTCTACCTCCACGATGTCGGCATGATCGAGTTGCGCAAGCCCGTTCGGCTGCGCGAGTACGGCACGCTGCCGGGCCTCGACTCGCTCGACGGCCTGAAGGTCAAGAACACCACGACATTCACGTCCGTCGGGTACGGACTGCAACAGGTCAACTCCGCCTTCTCGACCGCGAACCGCATCCGCATGGTCGCCCATCCGAAGCTCGACCAGATCAACACCGGGTTCACCGGGCCTGGCTCGATGCTGCTGTCGAACAACTCTTCGACCGGTGGGACCTGCTTCGGTGACTCGGGTGGGCCGAACTTCCTCGGCAACGGTCTCACCGTTGCCGGCGTGACATCGTTCGGCCTCAACGGCTCGTGTGGCGGGACAGGTGGAGTCTTCCGCGTGGACCGCAGCGACGTCCTCGACTTCGTTGCCGACTTCGTGCGCTGAATCGAGCGTCTCGGGGCCGACACCGTCGACAGGCCGACAGTCGTCCACCGGTACGACCAGGGCGAGAAGGTAGTGGCCTTCGCCCCCTGGTCGCCGACCGCCGAATCGACGATCATCGAGGCGTGAGGAGATGGTCGGTACTGGTCGCGGCGGCGGTCGCCTTCGGCGCGCTGATCGTGTGGGCGCAGCGGTCGTTCGGCTCGAACAGCGTGTGGTTCTCGCTCGCCGTCGTCTGGCTACCGATGACGTGGGTCGGCATGGCGAGCCGCCGGATGCAGGTGCGGCTGCCCGCGCGCTATCACGAACTCAGGGCATTCGAGCACAACGGCCGGGTATACGAACTGGTCGGGGTCGGCGCGTTCAAGGCGATGCTGCGACGCGGCCCGCTGGCCGTGTTCAACCCCGATCTGCACCTGCCGTCCGAGCGCTCGCCCGACAACCTGGGTCACCTCGCACAACGGATGCGCGACGCCGAGGCGAGTCACGCCGTGCTCTTCGTACTGACCCTGCCGATCGTCGTCCACGCGATCGTGCGCGGATGGTGGACGGCGACGGTGTGGACGCTCGTCTTCGACGTGCTCGTCAACGGATATCCCGTGATGCTGCAGCGATACAACCGCGCCCGACTCGCGACCAGATTCGACCTGCCGTCGACCTGAACACGGCAGTATCCACCAGCCGCCCCAGGCAAAGGCGTTTGGACATGGCAGCCCGCACGCCGTTGCGGGCGACCGTACCCGGCCGACCGCACGAGCGAGGATCCGTGTCAGGCCTCGTCGATCCTGGAGACGGGGTCGCCCTGTCGGACTCCGACACCTTCGGCGACGAGTTGGTACATCACACCGCCGACCGGGGCTTCCAGATCCTGGGAGACCTTGTCGACCTGCACCTCGGCGATCACCTGGCCCGCGACCACGGTCTCACCGTGGTTCACGAACCAGGTACCGACGACACCCTCGGCCTGCGGATCGTCCCGAGACATCATCGGGAAGCGGACCTCCGTCGTCACGACATCAACTCCCTGACGCCGGCGGCGATCTTGTCGCGAGTCGGCAGGATTCCCTGTTCGAGCACGCGGGCATACGGGATCGGCACGTCGGGGACGGCAAGTCGGCGGAACGGCTTCTTCAACATCATCGGATCGTGCTCGGCGATGACTGCCGCGATCTCACCGGTCAGCCCGAAGCTCCGGTAGTCCTCGTCGACCACGAGGACGCGGCCGGTCTTGGCAACTGATGCCAGCACGGTCTGGGTGTCGAGCGGCACCAGACTGCGCAGGTCGATCACCTCGACGCTGATGCCTTCAGCGACGAGCTGTTCGGCGACGTCGAGGCTGTGTTGCACCGACAGCGACAGGGTCACGATGGTCACATCGGTGCCCTCTCGGGCGACCGCAGCCTCGCCGATCGGAACCGTGAACGACTCCTCCGGCACGTGTGCGATCGAGCGTGGGTTCTTCTCCATCCACACCAGACCCTGAGCACCCTTGTGGAACAGGTACAGCACCGGATTGTCATCCTGGATCGCCGAGATCATCAGCCCCTTCGCGTCGTACGGGTTCGACGGCACGACCACCTTGATGCCGGGAAGGTGGGCGAACGTCCCCCACAGGCACTGGCTGTGCTGGGCGGCGTCGGAATAGCCGCCGCCCGTGGCCGCCATCAACACCATCGGGACCGTGACGTTGCCGCCGGACTCGTAGTGGATCTTGGCCATGTGGTTCGTGATCTGGTCCATGCACACGCCGTAGAAGTCGATGAACATCAACTCCACGACCGGGCGCAGCCCTTCGACGGCCGCACCGATACCGGCGCCGATGAACCCGGTCTCCGAGATCGGGGTGTCGATCACCCGGTCGGCGCCGAACTCTGCGAACAGGTCGGTGGTGGATCCGAAGATCCCGCCGTAGGCGCCGACGTCCTCTCCCATGACGAAGACGCCTGGATCCCGTCGCATCTCGAGCGCGATCCCCTCGGCCATCGCCTTGGCGGTGGTGATCCTGCGGGTCGGGGTTTCAGTAGTGGTCATGACATTTCTCCTCGTCGAACTCAAGCGAAGACGTGCAGCAAGGCATCGTCGGCGGTGGGGAACGGACTGGACGTCGCGAACGTGATCGCAGCGTCGACTTCGGCTGCAGCGTCGGCGGCGATCGATGCGACCTGGTCCATGGACAGATCGCCGATCTCCGCGAGCGTGGCCGCGTAGAGCGGGATCGGATCCCGAGCATCGAGCGTGTCGAGATCGGCCCCGCGGTACGCCTGGGCGTCGCCCTCGAAGTGCCCCCACAAGCGCAGTGTGTGGATCTCGATCAGGCTCGGACCGCCTCCGGCGCGTGCCCGATCGATCGCGACACCGGCAGCTTCGAAAACGGCCTCGACGTCGTTGTTCTCGATCCGTACCCCCGGCATGCCGTAGCCAGAGGCACGGTCGGCATTCGATGCGTTCGCGGTGGAATGCGACCGAGGTACCGAGATCGCCCAGTCGTTGTCCTCGATGACGAAGATCACCGGCAGCTTCCAGAGCGACGCCAGATTCAGTGACTCGTGGAAAGCGCCCTGGTTGGCGGCGCCCTCACCGGCGACAGCCACAGCGACATGATCGGTGCCCTTGCGCTTGAACGCCATCGCTTGCCCACATGCGACCGGATAGCCCTGGGCGATGATCCCCGAACACGAGAAGTGGTTCTCGGGATCGAACAGGTGCATGTGGCCGCCCTTGCCGCGGCACAGCCCGGTGTCGCGTCCGTAGATCTCGGCTGTCATGGCGTTCATGTCGACGCCGTGCGCCAGCGCGAAGTGATGCGGTCGGTGCGGAGCCGTGATCGCGTCGCCCTGCTTCAGGTTCGCGCAGACCCCGACGGCGGACGGTTCTTGACCGGCCGAGAGATGCATCTCGCCGGGGATCAACCCGGCGCCGATGTCCCACGCGGGCTTCTTGTCGGCGTGGTACTCCTGCAAGATCCGCGACTCGTACTGTCGAATGCGGACCATCTGCTTGTACAGATCGAGCCGATTGAGTGGGTTCATGATGTCCTCCTGACTGGTGTCACTGCTGATGCGAGATCTGGTGTTGCTGCGGCCGGCCAACGGTTCTGGTGAGTACCCCACGGGCGGAGGCGAGTTCCATCGCCCGTTCGACGTCGATCGCTCTCGGCCCGTCGGCGGCGAGCGAAACGGTCACCGCATCGCTCGGACCGAACCGAAACGCCCGCTCACCGTCGACGGCCACCACGCCCGATGGAGTGCGTACGGTCAGCGTCGAGCCGAGAGGGATCTCCGCGAACTCGGCGACGTCGACGTCGGCCATCAGCCCCGGGCCCAACGGGACCCGAACCGCCGCCACCGCCGGCGTACCGAGCCGCAGATACAGACCGACGGGGTCGGCGCGCCTGACTGTTCTGAGGTGGGCGCCGATCGACGACAAACCGATGCGATCCGGCTCGGCGAAGCACAAGAAGACCTCACGAACCGTGGACGAATCCCAGACCGCGCCCGAAGCGACCGTGTCATGGGTCGTGATCGCGACATCGACGAGTGCCCGATGCCGATGCCGACCGGAGAGGACCGTCAGGGTCTTGCTTCGCGCCGCGACTTCGTCGGCATCGAGCAGCCCGGTCGCCACGAGACCGGCCGCTATCCCTACCACGGTCGGTTCCGCACTCCGAGGGAACGCATTGTTGGTACCCGTCGAGATCGAGGCGATCGGAACGTCCCCACACGCGCTGGCGACGACTCCGTTCGTGCCGTCGCCGCCGAGCACGACGATCGCTCCCACCCCCGCGGCGACCATCGCCTCGACCGCTGCCGTCGTGTCGGCGGCCGACTGACTGAGATCGCGATCGACGAAGTCGACCCTCGGCCACGCTCTCGACGTCGGACCGTTCGCCAGGTCGGCCAGCGCTGCGGAGATCCCACCGAGATCGGTCATCGAGATCGCCCGGTCGACACCGACGCTGTGGAGCCCGGTCAGGACCCGCTTGACCATGTTGATCTTGTCGTTCGTGGTCACGAACGCGCCATCCGCTACGAGTCGTCGAATATCGCGAGCTGACGACGGATTGGCCACGATGCCGACCACCCCGACGTCGTGCACGATGCCTCCTTCTCCGTCGCTCGCGTGCCCGCTTCGCAATCGGCGGCGCAATCGCACATCGCCACGGGCATTGGCGGCGCGGCGACAATCACCGACCTCGAGCGAACCTCGCTCCACATCCATCCATCCTCGTCCGACATCAGTCAGAGCTCAAGACCACCACCAGGGTGTCGACGTGGATCGCCGCACGCTCAGCGCATCACGCTGACCTGGACCTCGGTGGTACCACTACGGCGATGCGAATGCGAGCGAACACGGCAGAAGTGCCGACCCCGCTCGAGCTGACGGTATTCCGCAACGGATACGGGACCTGGGAACCGACACTCGGCATGCAGCAGCGAGAGTGGTCCGTCGATGTGCTCACCCCTGCCATCGACGCCGGGTTCGGGCACTTCGACAGTGCCCAGATGTACGAGACCGAGGAGATCCTTCGGGACGCCGTCGCCAAGAGTGGAGTCGACGCTGAGGCCGCCACCGCGCGGCATGTGCCGGCGGCACCCGAGTCCAGCTGGCGCGGGTCGCGGGTCGCGTGCGAGGGGTGGCTCGTCGTCGCCGTTCACAGTCGGCGCTGCCCGGCTCGCCCCGCCCACCGATGTCGAGCGACCAGAGTTCGAGCGAACGACGCAGACCGGAACTTGAGAATTGCCCCGACCATCCGGTGACTGTTCGCGCCCAGAGTGCAATCGATTTCCGACATCTGACGCTGCGTGTTATCTTGCCGCTCGGGCTGACGTCGTCTCAACGATGGCGTCGACGGAATGGGGGAAATCGACGTGGGCACCGATGATGTAGTTGCCGAACCTTCGCGCCAGTCGACGCGGACATCTCGTCGTGAGATAGGTGCGGTCGGCTTTCTGCTGGGTGTCATCACGCTCTGGGCCGCGCTGATCGCGGCGACGTTCGCCGTCGTGTACTTCTTCGTCGTCGACAAGGAGCCGGAGGTGTTGTCGTACCGGGACGTCGACATCGAACTGTCGGATTATGAGATCACGCCCGACGCCATCGAGGTCGCGCCGTCCACCGCGCTCACTTTCGTCGTGAGCAATGTCGGCGATGCGCAACACAACCTGCAGATCTCCAAGGACGTGGGAACGGCGCGTCTGAAGTCAGGCGAATCGACCAGCCTCGAGGCCGGCGTCGCGAAGGAGAGCTATCTCGTGTGGTGCTCGGTGAAGGGGCACCGTGAACTCGGCATGGAGGCGCGGATCGTCGTCACCAGCGACGGCTGAACGCGAGCGAATCAGCCACTGAATCGAAGGAACCATCATCCAGACGAGCATCGAACGGCGCTCATTGATCAAGCACATGAAAGGTAGAGAGATGAACCAAACAGCGAAGACCCAGTTGAAGAGCGTGCTGACGATCGGTGGCGCGCTCGCTTTTGGACTGATCGGAACAGCGTGCGGCGGCGACGACGCTGCCGACGGCGACACGATCGACGTCGTGGTGTCGGAATGGAGCGTCGAAGCACCGGCCAAGGCGAAGGCGGGCGCCGTCACGATCAACGTGTCCAACGAGGGTGGCGAAACCCACGAGCTCGTCGTCGTTCGAGCCGATTCGAGCGACGGGTTCGTGCAGGACGACACCGGCAAGGTCGACGAGGACGGATTCGCCGAGGGCGACTTCATCGGTGAGATCACCGAGTTCGAGGCCGGTACCACGTCGTCGGGCACATTCGATCTCACTCCCGGCACCTACGTGTTGTTCTGCAACATCGTCGACGAAGAAACCGACGGGACCTTCGATAGCCACTTCATGGAGGGCATGCAGACCACGATCGTGGTCGAGTAGTCCATTTCGCCGTTCCCGACCGGTCCCGTACCGGTCAGGAACGCCGGCCACCTGGATCTCGAAACCTCCGGCGCCGAGCAACTCGGGCGTGACAGCATCGGGATGCTCGACATACCCAAGGCCGATCGCTCCACCCAGCGTGTGGCCTTACGCGCCCGACCTCAGATACCCGACCGTCGCACCGTCGAGCAGGATCGGCTCCTCGCCGTGCAGGAGTGGTTCGGGATCCTCGAGCAGGAACTGCGCGAGTCGTCTCCGGTACGCACTTTCGCGGGACCAATGACCCTTTCGCCGTGCATCGAAGTCGGTTCAGTCTGGAGAGAACCGATGGGGAGGCGTCATGCAGCCGAGTTCGGTCAAGGGTCCGGGCGGGATCACAACCAGTCCGAGTCGCGCGCGCTCGGACGGCAATTCGGTGGTGGGCGTCCACATCACACGAACTGCCGCTGGCACGCCCCACGGGCAACCGGGCCTGCCTGATCATGCGGCCGGCACAGCGGTTCCGACCGAGCCGCTACATGTACCCGAGACCGACCGCCATCGGCATCGGCGACGGCCGTGGCACCAGTCGAAACGACCCTCGCTCAGGACGAACCGGTCGATACAGCGTCTGGTCTCGCGCCCCGCCGACGACAGCGACGCGGTCCTCGAGGACGGATCACGTATCGCAGTGGTCGGCGGCGGGCCCGCCGGTTCGCTGTTCGCGTACTTCCTGCTTCGCCTCGCTCACACCATCGATCTCGACATCAGCGTCGACGTCTTCGAACCTCGCCGCTTCTCTCACTGTGGGCCGGCCGGCTGCAACCACTGCGGCGGCATCGTCTCGGAGTCGTTGGTGCAGATGCTCGCGGCGGAAGGCATCAATCTCCCGCCCACCGTGGTGCAACGGGGCATCTACTCGTACGTCTTGCACATGGACGCCGGGGTGGTCGAGATCGAAAGCCCTGTCGAAGAGCAACGGATCGCCGCCATCTATCGCGGCAATGGTCCGCGCACGGCGGTCGACATGCCCTGGGACAGCTTCGACGGCTACCTCCAGCAGGTGTGCGAGAAGGAAGGCGCCCGACTCGTCCACCAACTGGTGATCGGCATGGAACGCGACGGCGACCGTCCCGTGGTGATCACGAACGACGGGGCCACGACCTACGACCTCGTAGCCGTGGCGAGCGGAGTCAACAGCAACTTTCTCTCGCTCCTCGAACCCGACGCGGCGCAAGGACGCGCCGAGGTCTCCCGAACCTTCATCACCGAGTTCGAACTCGGCGCGGACAGGATCCTGGAAACACTCGGCGACTCGATGCACGTGTTCCTGCTCGACATCCCACGGCTCGAGTTCGCCGCACTCATCCCCAAGGGTGACTACGTGACGATGGCGATGCTCGGTGACGAGATCGACACCGATCTGATCAAACAGTTCCTCGATTCGCCTGAAGTGCAAGCGGCGTTCCCGACCGATTCGATGCCGGCGGTCTGCTCGTGCGCTCCCGTGATCAACGTGAAGGGGCCCGAGCGGCCCTTCGGCGAACGGGTTGTCCTCATCGGCGACGCCGGCACGACACGCCTCTACAAGGACGGGATCGGAGCTGCCTATCGCACGGCCAAAGCGGCAGCCGAGACGGCGATCGTGCATGGCGTCTCGGCACACGACTTCGACCAGCACTATTTCCCGACCTGCCGAGCGATCGCCACCGACAACATGTTCGGACGACTGATCTTCTTTTTCACGATCGCCGTCCGCAAGAGCAGGTACGCGCGCAAGGCCGTCTTGCGCATGACCGCTCGAGAACAACGTCGACGCACGGGTCTCCACATGAGCGGGGTGCTCTGGAACATGTTCACGGGAAGCGCCCCGTACCGCGACGTCTTCGTCAATTCGCTGCACCCAGGGTTCCTGTATGGCCTCGCCAGGAGCCTGGTCGTCGGCGTCAGGCCCTCACATCCGGAAGGTTGACTGATATGCCCATCAGACGCAGAGGTGAACTCGGCAAGGTGTTCACAGATGGTGAAGTGATCATCCGACAAGGTGACGTCGGTGACCGGATGTACGTCGTACAGACCGGCAATGTCGAGGTCGTGCTCGAATCGGATGGCGAAGAGCGTCAACTGTCGGCGCTGCAGGCCGGGGACTTCTTCGGAGAGATGGCTCTGTTCGACAAGGTCGTTCGTTCCGCCAGCGTGCGGGCGGTGGGCGAAGCCCGGGTGTTGACCATCGACAAGCGAACACTCCTGAAGCGGATCAGTGAGGACCCCTTGCTCGCGTACAACCTGCTCCGGTCGATGTCCACCAGGGTCCGAGATCTCAACGATCAGATCTCGGCCACCGGGAACAGGATCTCGTGATGCGACCGACGGCCCAGGGGATCACGGACGGCAGTGGTCTGCCGCGCTACCGGCCGCAACAGACCGAGCAGCCCGCACCTTGCGAGGCAGCCTGTGCATCGGGATCCGAGATCCGCAGTTGGATCGGCCACGTCGCCCAGCGCGACCGTACCGGTCTCGACGCGCCGGAGGCATACGCCAAGGCATGGCGCACGCTCACGGATGCCAACCCGTTTCCGAGCGTGCTCGGACGTATCTGCCCCCATCCCTGCGAGTTCGGCTGCAACCGGTCCGAGAACGATGGAGCCCTCGCGATCAATGCCCTCGAACGGTTCCTGGGCGACTGGGCGATCGATCAGGGTCTCGGTCTCGACATGCTCGACTCCGAACCCAAGGCCGAGACGATGGGCGTCATCGGGGCGGGACCTTCCGGGTTGTCGTTCGCGTATCAAATGGCGAGGCGTGGATATGCGGTGACCGTGTACGAGAGCCGACCGATGGCCGGCGGGATGCTTCGTTACGGAGTGCCCGACTACCGCCTTCCACCAGATGTGCTCACGGCCGAGATCGATCGCATCCGCGAGCTCGGCGTCGAGATACGTACCGGCACTGCGATCGGAGCCGACATCTCGTTCGAGGAGGTGCGCTGCGCACACGATGTTCTCTACCTCGGCATCGGAGCCCAGATGCCCCGACTCCTCGGGATCCCCGGCGAGAACGGCCCTGGCGTGTTCACGGGGACCGAATACCTCAGCCACGTCAACGAAGGACACCCGGTCGACATCGGAACCAGGGTCATCGTGGTGGGTGGCGGCAACACCGCGATCGACGCCGCGCGCGTGGCGCGCCGGGCCGGAGCCGAGGTTGTGATCGTCTACCGGCGAACCCGAACGGAGATGCCGGCCATTCCCGCCGAAGTGGACGAGGCCCTCGACGAGGGAATCGGGCTCGAGTTGCTCACGGGCCCGATCGAGATCATCCGCACCGAGGGCAAGGTCACGGGCCTGGTCACCCAACGAATGCGCCTGACCGAACCGGGGCCCGACGGCAGGCGGCGACCCGAACCGGAGCCGGGCGCAATCTTCGAGATGGCCACCGACACCGTGATCGCAGCAGTCAGCCAGCAACCGGACTGGAGCGCCCTCGACGGTATCCAGGTCCAGGACGGCTGGATCACCACGTCCGACCTCGGCCTGGTCGATGGAGCGATGTGGGCGGGCGGGGACGTGCGCGGCCTCGACATCGCCGGATCGGCCATCACCCACGGCCGCAGGGCTGCCGAGCAAGTGCACGCAAAGCTGAGAGGGCTCACAGCACCCGACACCGATCGTTCAACACCGATCGGAGCCGAGCGCGTGAACTTCGAGTTCAAGGAGACGACGACGCCGGTTCATGCGCCCCATCTCCCCGTCGAGGTAGCGCTGCAGAATCCGACGGTCGAGCCCACAGCAACGATCACCGAGGCCGAGTTTCTCGCCGAGGTGGACCGATGCTTTTCCTGTGGTCTCTGCATGGGTTGCCAGCAATGTTGGATGTACTGCACGTCGATGAGTTTCACCAAGGTCGCCGATCCGAAGCCGGGCAGCTACTACACCCTCTCTCTCGACGCCTGTGAGGAATGCGGCAAGTGCATCGAGGTCTGCCCCTGCGGCTACCTCGAGGTGGCCCCGCCGTAGACGGAGGTCCGCGTCCGCCGAGCGACCAACCAGCGCTCGACGTTCGACGCCAGGGTGTCGTACCAGCGTCGAACCCCTACTGTTTGAGCCATGGCCACTCCTCGCAAGATCCTCGTCGCCGGCGCGACGGGGTATGTGGGCGGCCGCCTGGTGGTGCGGTTGCTCGAAGCCGGTCACGAGGTTCGCGTGCTCGCCCGCAACCCTGCACGCGCACGCGAATACCGCTGGTCCGACTGGGTCGAACTGGTGACCGGTGACGTGCTCGACCGAAACTCCCTCGAGGGTGTGTTCGACGGCTGCTCGGTGGCGTACTACCTCGTCAACTCGATGGTGCAGCAGCACGACTTCGAGCGCTCCGACGCCAGCGCGGCGGTCAACTTTCGCGACGCCGCGGACGCTGCAGGCATCGAGCGGATCGTCTATCTCGGCGTGATGGGCGGTGACGGCGGTCTGTCGGCCCATCTCGCCAGCCGTCACCGCGTCGGGCATATCCTCGCCGAAGGCGCGACTCCCGTCACCGAACTGCGCGCCGGAGTGATCATCGGATCCGGATCGCTGTCGTTCGAGATGCTCCGCTATCTCACCGAGGTGTTGCCGGTGATGGTGACCCCCAAGTGGGTCCGCACCAGATGCCAGCCGATCGCCATCCGCGACGTGCTGTTCTACCTGGTCGGTGTAGTCGACGATGCCGAACCCGTCGACCGGATCCTCCAGATCGGCGGACCTGATGTGGTGTCGTACCGAGAGCTGTTGCACCTCGTCGCCGACGTGTCCGGATTGCGACGCCGGGCCATCATTCCCGTTCCGCTGAATGCACCGTCTCTGTCGTCGAGGTGGATCGGGCTCGTGACGCCCCTGCCGTCGCCGATCGCGCGTCCGCTCGTCGACTCCCTCCGCGAGGAAGCCGTCATGACCGACGCCGCGATCGATCGATTGGTCCCACACGAACCGATCGATCTCCGCACTGCCATCGAACTCGCGCTGCGAAAGACCAGCTCGCAAGCCGTCGAGACGCGCTGGAGCGATGCGGGGTTCATCCCCGCCGAAACGATGCCCGGCGACCCCGAATGGGCAGGCGGATCCACCTTCACCGACCATCAAACCGTCGAGACCACGGCCTCGCCGAGCGCGCTGTTCGAAGCCTTCGCCCGTGTCGGCGGCGACAACGGGTATTACGTGCTCGGCTGGGCGTGGCGAGCCCGTGGCATCATCGATCGGCTGATCGGCGGCCCGGGGCTGCGACGTGGCCGACGCCACCCCGTCGACCTACGGTCCGGCGAAGCGTTGGATTTCTGGCGCGTCACGAAGGTCGAGCCGGGTCGCGAGCTCGTGCTCGAGGCCGAGATGAAGGTCCCCGGACGAGCGTGGTTGTCGTGGACGATCGAGGAGACGGAACATCGGTCCCCGCAGATCCGGCTGCACCAGGTGGCGAGTTTCGCGCCGCGAGGTCTGTGGGGCCGTGCGTACTGGTTCAGCATGCTGCCGTTCCACTGGGTGATATTCGCCCGTATGGCGCGCTCGATCGTCCGGCATGCCGAAGCCGGCCCTGAACGGACAGCCGAGGGCGGGGCCTGACACGGTCGCCGGTCATCCGGCGACCCGTGAGACCCACCGTCAGCAGATGGCGACCGTTTGGCCGTCGGGGAGCCAACCGGCGGGAACCGAATACGCCTCGGCCGTCGGGAGCAGCTCGGCGACGGCCGTGCCGTTGATCGCGACATCGCTGTTCGAGCCGACGAACCCGCCTTCGAAAATCCGCTCGACCGAAGCCCACAGCGCGCCCTCACGGGGAGTGCCGTCGTCGTTCAACACCGGGATGATCGTGTGGAACAGCACGAGGGAACCGCACACTCGGGCACCCATCGGATCGTCGATCGCGATCAGTTCCACACCACCGTCGAGATATCGGTCCTCGGGTTCGCACGCACCTTCTGCGGTCGGCGAGCTCGAGAGGAACTCGAACTCATCATCCGCGTTGAGGATCGAGCTACCAGGACACTGTGGGTCGCCCTTCGTCGCGTCCCACCCTGCGAACACCACGACGTAGGTGCCATCCCATTGGTACCAATGGGCTTCCACCTCGCCGTCCTCGAACGGCATCTCGTAATCGGTCGGATCGGCACGAAGCAGATCGGCGCGGAGCGGACTCTCGTCGATCTTGACCGGCACCACGTCGACCACGGTCGTCGTCGTCTCCTCGACCGTGGTGGTCGTGGATTCCTCGACCGTCGTCGTCGTCTCCTCGACCGTGGTGGTCGTGGATTCCTCGACGGTGGTCGTCGTCTGTTCGACATCGGTCGTCGACGATGCCTCCGTTTCCGTGTCGTCGTCGCCCGACAGCAAGACGACAACGACCACGACCGCGATCACCGCGACAGCTGCGATCACCCAGGTCAGTGGGCGCGCGTACCAGGCGGCAGTGGTGCTCGCCCCAGTTTCACCCGCGGGCGGCGGTGGCGGTGGCGGTGGCGGTGCGTCGGACATCGTGAAACCTCAATTCTCAAACGGTCGGTCTTGGGTCGACCCTAACCACGAGACCACGTTGCGCAAGCGACAAACCGTCTCGCACACGGAATCGACCGCTTCCCGACGGCCGGTCCCGAACCGAGCGGAGTCATCGTTCACCCTCACAATGCCCCCTGGAATGACGACTAGATTCCGATGCAACGACGGTCTGCGAACCGTGAGCAGATCGCCTCGAACACCGGAGTGAGCGACGTGAACGATGACGAACTGGGACGACTCGCCGACGCCAACCTCGCACTGACCTGGAGGACGCTCGGGCGAACTGGCAGAGCAGCGGTCGCGGAGCAGGGCCCGGTCTGCCTCGTCGCCACCGGCATCCCGAGCGCGTTCTTCAACGGCGCATACGCGACGGCACCGACGGTCGATCCGGACGCATCGGTCCGGGGAGCGATCGAGTTCATGCACCGCAACGACGTCCCCTGGTTGCTGTGGGTTCGCGCCGGCGTGGACGACGCGCTCATCGAGGCGGGACGGCAGGCCGGGTTGCGCCACGCGGGTGGGCCGCCCTGCATGGGTCTGTTCCCGATCCCGCCCGCGCCCGCCCTGCCCCATGGGCTCGAGATCGAGACCGTCACCGACCTGGGAGGTCTGGTCGTACATCAGGATCTCGGCTCGCGTGGCTCCGAGATGCCGCTCGAGATCATGCAACGGCTCGCCAACGAGAACACGCTCCAAGAGCCCGACCTGGCGATCGTCGTCGGTCGGGTCGATGGTGTGCCGGTGTCGACCGCGATGGTCAGCGTCACGGGCACCACGGCGGGCGTCTACACCGTCGCCACGCCGGCCGAACACCGTCGCCACGGTTATGGAGAGGCGCTCACCTGGGCGGCCGTCGCCGAAGGTGTCCGCCGCGGCTGCGACCACGCGATCCTGCAGGCATCGCCGGCAGGCCGGCCCGTGTACGCGGCCATGGGTTTCCGACACCTTGGCGACTACATCCAACTCGAAGGCCCCCCGCCCGAGGGCGCCTGAGTCGCGGTCAGGCGATCGCCCAATCGGGCTACAGATAGCCGCCCGTGCTGGGAGGCAACTTCGGCCGGACGTACTCGCCGAAGAACGTCTTGCCACCGAACATCTGCTGCAATGCGTCGTCCTCGTCGTCCGCGCTGTTGCCGACGACGCTGCAGGCCTGCAACACCGACGCCTCGTTCAATGGAGATCCGAACAGGTCCATGACCGCGATGATCGTGTCGTCGATGGCGAGCCATTTCGTGAAGGCGCTGTCACGATTGAGGTCATTCACGACGTCGGTGATCTTCGGATCGTCCGGCACCTGTCCGAGCGCCGGTGAGTAGATCCGCACGATCGGCGGATCCCCGAACACGCGCACGAACACGACCGAGCTGCCGAACTGCAATGCGACATCGCCCTCGTCATCGGGTTCGAGTTCGTCGTCGCCACTGGCGTGGCGCAGTATCTCCAGTACCCGCTGGGCGACCTGCTCGGCGCCCAACGACTCGTCGGCGACATCGAACGTCGATTCGCCGGCCGCAGGAGCCCGCTCACCCAATGCGGGCAGCAATATCGCCGAACCTCCGCCGGTGAACGCCTGGTACCGCAGATACCGGGGATGAGGCACCGCCATGACTTCGACCAGCGAGTCGACGGCGAGGCGAGCCACTTCGATGAACGGCACGGGGAGCGGCCAGTCACGAAAGAAGTTGGCCGAGCCGTCGGGATCCTGTTCGGGAGTCGACTCCTCGGGGGAGCCGGTCGGCGGATGCCATCCCAGAGCGGTCACCGCCTCGATCGACTCGGGTGTCAGCTGTGCCTCCGCTGGGAGGTAATAGTTGGAGACCAGCTCGGCGCGCAGCCCGTGGACACCGTGCACCACGAACTGCACGAACCCGGGCCGGTCCTTGCACTCCAGCACGAGGTACTGGCCGTCGCTCAGAGCGCCCAGCGTCTGTGCGAGCGTCATCGAATATGGCTCCCACGCACGCGAACGCGGCGTCAGGCCACGATCGGCGACGCGCCGGGGTACAGGATCGACAGCAGAGTCGGATTCACCGAGCTCATGGAATGCTGCGAGCACGATCGTCCGCATCGACTTCGCGTTCCGGACCGATCGCAGGAACTCCATCGCGTCGACCGGCTCACGCTGCGCTCGCAGGCTGCGGCCGACGCCCGCACGCCGCAGCGCATCGATCACAGCCGCTCGGGCCGACTCGTCGCGTGCCAACCAGACTTCGCGCAGCGTCGGCCACAGATCGTGGACGAATCGCTCCTTGGGACGCGCTCCGTAGGCGAGGCGCAGTTCACCTGCCGGATCCTCGCCGGTGGCTCCCGCGGCGACAGCGAGCTCCGTCAGCAGCGATTCAGGGATGTGCTCCCACTGGAACCGGTATCGCGGCACGAGTCCACTCCTCGATTCGGTGACGCCCAGCATCGAACGGCCGGTACCTGCTGATCCTCACATGCCCGGGGCCCCAATCACAGGGCCAGAGGTCACGCGAAGCCTCCACCAGCTCGCGACAGCATCGTTCTTCTCTCGACGCGCGGCCGGTGTGGGGCCGACGCGAACGTCGGCAGCTGATCTCAGGCGATCGAGCAGCTCATGTCGGCGCCGCAGCACATCGGCGACTTGATCTTGCCGTGGCCGTTGGGGCACTTGGAGACCTGCACCGACGAGCCGTCGTCGCGCTGGATCGAGTCGTTGACCAGCGGCGCATCGCAGGCGCCACAGGTTGCGTTCACGGACATGCCACACGTCGGACATTCATAAGTAGCCATCTGCGCAGCGTACTGGCAGCGAGACGCGAGACCAGTGGTCGTCGGCCGCAAACCGTGGCAGCAGCCGACACGGGGCACATCGTGCCGCTGCGCCGCCGCCGAATTCGATCAGCCGACACTCCACCGAGGAGTACGGTCTGCACACCGAGCCGAGCCGCCCGGCCCAACCCAGACTCCGGTCACGATCCAGCTCGTCGACCGGCCACCAGAACGGGGAACCTGCGATGAACGATGGATCGGTG
>JAHEDX010000094.1 GCA_024641005.1 Acidimicrobiaceae bacterium | reverse complement strand
GTCGGCCATCGAGAAGCTGGCAACCGAACAACGACCCGATGGAAGCCGCTCGAGCAAAGACTCCTCGACAAGTCGATCCATCGCCTGTCGGAGCGGGGTTCGGGACACCCCGAGGAGCTCGGAGATCGCGACTTCAGGCATCCGCTCGCCGACCGCGAAATCCCCGTTGAGGATCAACGAGCGAAGTTCCCTGAGCGCGCGCTCGAACTGGGTCTGCCTCCCATGTTCCGCCTCGTCTCGGCTGCCCATCGGCCAAACTGTATACATTTTGATTCTCGTGTGCAATATCGCAGCGCCAATTCGACCGATCGCTCCCAATCGGTATACAAATTCCGATCCTGTCCTGAACACATGGTCCTCGGCCGCGGGAGGGCACTCGCAACCTGGACGACGGCGACATGGTCATCCGGCCGGGTGATCCCTGATCGGAGGGGTCGAGTTGGGCACACTTGGTCGGTGCCTACCGTTGCCAACGCCGAGGAGTTGACCTGATGTCGAAACGGCTCGCCGTCTGGTTGATCGCGATCGTCGCTGTGGGTGTGATCGTGTGGGTGGCCTTCGGGCTCGTGTGGGGGCTGCTCGCAGCGGCCGCGACGCTCGTCGCCAGCGAGGCGGTCGAGCGGGTGAGGCGCAGGCGACTGCGTGCCGCTCGAGGCGAGACATCCAGCCCGTCCCTACGCGACCACCTGACGACCCGCCGCCCCAGCCGCTGATCAGCCCCAACCAACCCCGTTCTGTTCAGCGAACTGCAGCACCGTCGCGGCGAAACGCTGAACGGAACGGGCTGTGGGGTCAGGCGACGGGTTCTGGTCGCCGGGTCAACGGCGCGGCGCGCACGCTGGCGGACGTCCGCATCGGGAGCACCAACGACGATGTGACGAGGCCGCCGGCGACGATCAGCCACCAGATCCGGTCGAATCCGACGAGCGCCTCTGCGAGACCCGACGGCGCCCCGAGCAGGGCGATGGTGAGCGCGACGCCGAACGTGCCGCCGAACTGGCGGACGGCCTGTAGCGCAGCACCCCCGGTGCCGATCCGGTTCTGGGGCAGTGCCTGGGCCACCACGCTCGAGAGTTGCGGGAAGATGCAGGCCACCCCCAGCCCGGTGAGGACCATCGACGGAAAGTAGTCGCGCAGGTAATCGACCTCGGGCCCGAGCATGACCACCCGGGACACGCCGCCGAGTGCGTACAACACCCCTCCGACGATGAGGATCGGTCGCTGACCGATCCGTGCGGCAAGCCGCCCGGCCCGGGGAGCGACGACGGCCACGATCGCCGGACCAGGCGCGACGCCGAAGCCGGCCTCGAGGATCGACCACCCCCACACCTCCGTGAGGAAGAGGATCGAACCGAAGAACATCGCCGAGAACGCCGTACCGAAGGCGAGCATCGCCAGATTGCTCCAACTGAAATTGCGGATCCGGAACAGGTCGAGGTTCAGCGCGGGCGCATCGGTGCGCCGTTGGTGCGCCACGAATGCAGCCATGGTCACCAGCCCGGCGCCGACAGTGGCGAGGGTGCGGGTGCTCGTCCATCCGAACTCGCCCGAGCCGACCACGCCATACGACAGCAGACTGGCGGCGCCTGCGATCAGGGCCACGCCCGCGAACGAGGGCACCCGTGTCTCAGGGTCGGACGACTCCTGCAATGTGCGGGTTCCGGCCACCACCGTGAACACACCGACGGGGAGGTTGATGAAGAACGCCCATCGCCATCCGAACCCCTCGACGATCGCCGCACCCAGTGTCGGGCCCAGCGCGCCGGCCACCGCTCCGGCCGCACCCCAGATCGCGACGGCTTGTGGAAGGCGCTCTCTGGGATATGCGTGCATCACGAGGGCGAGCGATGAGGGGATCAGGGCGGCGGCTCCAGCGGCCTGGACGACGCGGAAGGCGATGAGAAGCTCAGCGGTCGGTGCAAGTCCGCACGCCATGGACGCAACGGTGAACGCAGCCGAGCCGACAAGGAACACGCGCCGGTGACCGATTCGATCCGCCAGCTTCCCGGCGGGGATCAGCAAGGACGCGAACACGATCGTGTAGGCGTTGAGCACCCACGACAACTCCGATGCGCTGTTGCCGGTGAAGCTGCGCGTGATGTCGGGAAACGCAACGAAGAGGATCGTCGTGTCGAGGAAGGTCGCGAGCGTCGCCAGCGATGCGATGGTCAGAGTTCGGCGGGAGCGGTCGTGCACGGGTGTCAGACCTGCGCCGCGAGGTGGATCGGGACCGTAGCGACCACATTGAGTTCTGTCATGCAACTGAGCATGACACACTTGAGTCCTATGACGCAACTGAAGTATCATCCCCCCATGCGCAAGGCCTCGTTCGCCGACATGCAGTGTTCGATCGCCCAGGCACTCGAGATCGTCGGCGAGTGGTGGACGCTGCTGATCCTGCGCGATTCGTTCCTCGGTGTGCGTCGCTTCGACGACTTCGTAGAGCGTCTCGGCATCTCCCGCAACGTGTTGACCAACCGGCTCGACACCCTGGTCGACGCCGGGGTCCTCGAGCGTCGTCCCTACGACGAGGCCCGCGGCCGATACGACTACGTCCTCACCGACAAGGGTCGCGCGCTGTGGCCGGTCATGACGGCGCTGCGGCAGTGGGGCGACCACTGGATTCTCGGTGAGGGCAACGAACCGGTGCTGCTCGAGCACCTCGCCTGCGGGCACACCACCACGGCACACATGAGTTGCAGCGTGTGCGGCGAACACCTCGACGCCCGTTCGGTCCGAGCCGTCGCCGGCCCCGGGGCAGCCGGACCACTGCCGAACACGCCGGTCAGTGCCTCGCCGACGACCTACACCTAGGTGCGCGGGTCGACCGAGCCAGTTGCATTTTCTGCGTCGTGATCCAGCCCGTCCGGTTCAGCCTGGCGCAGCACCCTCCCGTCCAGAAGCGGCGACCAGGGCAAGGACGAGGAGTCCACGATGCAGACGGCGCACGAGCACCCTTTCGGGAAGATGTCGTGTGCATCGTCGCAGAAGTCACGGCCCCGTGCACCCAGTTTCTCATCGGTGAAGATCGCATCGAAATACCACCAGAGGTCGACAGCGGACCTGGTGTGATCACCCGGCCCGACAACGGATCGTGACCGTCACGGCCATCGGTGTCTGCGACCACCGCGGCGGCCTCGTCCACACCATCGACAATCGCAACGAGCGCCTCTCCAGTTCTCGTACGCCGCTGCGATCGCGTCCTCGGCGGCGGCGAGGACTCAGAGCGCGAGAACCATGATCAACGCTGCGACGACCACGCAGACCAGCACGGCGATGGCGATCAGCTTCACCCGTGACAGCCGCGACTTCGGCGGCCCGTCCGGCTGAGGACCTTCCGGTGCTGTGGCCCAGGCGGGCGGAGCGTCAGGCGGTGCAGTCGGATAGCGGTTCATCGGCGAATGGAAGTACGGGTTGGGCAGGTTGCTCATGCTGGTGCCCCCGCCCGTTCGGCACCGACGGATCGGTCTCGGCGACCGCGACCAGCCGAGGACAACAACCCGACCCGGGGACCGCTCATGTCGCGAATCCTCCGCCCCATCCGAGCCGCCACGCGTCGCCACCTGAACGCAACCGACAGGCAGTTCATCGACGCCGAAGTCATCGTTGCGAGACCGGCTGGATCGAGCCATAGCCCGTAGAGAGATCCCACGCGAGTCGGGACATCTGTCCGATGTGCTCGGGACAACGTCTGGCGCATTCTCGTCGGGTGCGGCGCACTACGGCGCCGAACGACGAGGAGGTTCGATCATGGTACGAGTGCAACGAGCAGGCACCGCGTTGGGTTCGGTCGCGCTGGTGACATGGCTGGGTGCAGGAGTGACGGCCTGCAGCGACGACAGCGCTGTGGCGGCCCCGAGCACCGCCGAGTTCTGTGTGGAGATGCAGCAACTCTCCCAGGACGGCGACGATGCGGGGCCCTATGCCGCGTTCTACGACAAGCATCCCGAGCCGACGCCCGCTGACTGGGCGGCGGACGGGCATCTGGTCACCGAGGCCATCCAGGTGACGATCGACGAGATCGAGGGCACCCATCCGTCCGACGAGGCCAAGCCGCTCGTCGACGACGTGCTCGCCGCCTTCGACGTCTTGAAGCAGAACTCCGTCGACACGTCGAAGGCGGGCGAGGACGACGACCAGGCGGCCCTCGACGAGCTCGAGCAGGTGAACCAGGGCACGAACGTCCCGGCGCTGATGGCGTCGATCCAGGCCGTCACCGATCTGTGCACGACGGCGGCCGGATCCTGACGTGCTCTCCGAGGCGTATGATCCGGCCGTGAACCGGCGGATCCCGCTTCGGCACGTCACGGTCGTCGCGGTGCTGGCGTTCGCCACGGCGCTGGTCGGGGTGGGGTTGCTGGCCCGATCGAACACCCCGCCGAGCGACAATCCGTACCTGGGCGACCAGCTCCGGATCGGTGCGTTCTTCGTCCCCGCCGGCGCATTTGTCGCCTGGCGCAGACCCGAGCACCGTCTCGGATGGCTCGTGCTCGCGGTGGGGATCCTGTATTGGGTGTCGTTCGCAGGGCAACCCAGCATCGTCTGGCTGATGATGCATCACCCCGCTTGGGAGTGGTTGACGCGAGCCATCCTGGCGGTCGCCATTTCGGGCTGGTTGGTCGGTCGAGGCATCCTGATCGCGCTGGTACCACTCTGCTATCCCGACCCTGCACCGCGAGGGCGCACGGGCCGGACGCTCTGGATGATCGGCTCGGCCGGGATCGGAGTCGCCGCACTCGCCCATTCGCGCCTGTGGACGCCCGGTTACTTCGGAGGTGCCGAGCCGATCGGGCTGGCGAGCGTTGCGCTGCGCGTCGAACCGTGGGCGTGGCGCGTGGTACTGGTGTCCGGCCTGATCGCGATCGTTTCGATGGTCGTCCGGGTGGCACGCTCGCCGATCGGACAACGGCGACGCGACCTGCCGGTGGCGGCCACAGCCGCCGTCCTCGTGGTCCCGGTGCTGAGTTCGCTGTACGGCGAGGTCGCAGGGCACGACCTGTTCAGCTGGAGCGAGGTGGTGCTGGTCTGGACGTCGATCGCATTCCCATGCGTGCTGCTCTACGGCGTCGTGCGACACGGAGTTCTCGACATCGGCGTCGTGATCCGACGCAGCACGGTGTACGGCCTCACCGCCATCGCACTGGCCGCTGCCTACGCCACCGTCGCTTGGGCGGCGACCACCGCGAGCGCCGCCCACAGCGGCACGGGCCGCGTGCTCGCGACGGGCGTTGTGGCGCTGATCGCCATGCCGGTCTACGTCCGGAGCCATCAACTCGTCGACAGTCGACTGTTCGGGAATCGTCGCGACCCCGCCGCCGTGCTGGCTGCCATCGGCATGACGGTAGAGCAGGCTCCGCAAGGGACTGCAGCGCTCGAGTTCGTCGCTGCAACGCTCGGTCGAGAGCTTCGCCTGCCGTATGTGGCGGTCGTTCTCCACGTCGCGATCGATGCGCGAGCAGGAGAACCCGTCACGGTCCGCGCCGCTGCCGCTGGTGTCCCGACTGACGACCTCGACCACTTTGAACTGATCGGGCCGGCCGGCAGCATCGGCGAGCTCGTGGTCGCTCGGCGCACACCCCACGAGCCGTTCCGACCCGACGAGCGGGCGGCACTCCAGGGCATCGCCCGTCATGTCGCGGTGCTGGCGTCGAACGTGGCGCTGACCGAGCAGCTGCTCGCCTCGCGCCGCCAACTCGTCACCGCTCGCGAGGAGGAACGCCGCCGAATCCGACGCGATCTGCACGACGGGTTGGGACCGACGCTCGCGAGCGTCTGTCTGGGTCTCGGCGCCGCGTGCGAGCGAATCGGTGGCGACACCGAGCTCGGAGCATTCCTGACCCAACTCGAAGACGAGCTCCATGCCGCCGTCGACGAGATCCGCCAACTCGTCTACGACCTGCGTCCGCCCGCACTCGACGAGCTCGGCCTGGTCGGGGCGGTCCGGGAACATGTCGCCACCCTCGCGTCGCGCGCTGTCGAGTCCGACACGGCGCTCGAACTCCACGTCGAGAGCACCGATGTCACCGGCGAGCTGCCGGCAGCGGTGGAGGTGGCCGCCTACCGCATCGCGCTCGAGGCGATCACCAATGTCACCCGCCACGCGTTCGCGCACCACTGCTGGGTTCGGTTCGACGCATCCCCTGATGCGCTGTACGTCGAGATCGAAGACGACGGACAAGGCGTGGGCGCCGAACGCCGCGCCGGAGTCGGGCTTCGGTCCATGCACGACAGGGCGACCGAGCTCGGTGGCGAGCTCTTCGTCAGGGCGTGCATACCCCATGGCACACTCATCCAGGCCTCACTCCCACTCGCTGTCGCCGCGGGAGCGCTGGCCTCGTGACCCCCGCCATACGCGTGCTGATCGCGGACGACCATGCGACCTATCTACGCGCACTCGAAGTGATGTTGAACGGTGACTCCAGCATCGATGTGGTAGGTAGTGCTCACGACGGCAACGAGGCGGTGCACCTCGCACTCGAACTGCAGCCTGACGTGATCCTCATGGACGTCCACATGCCGTCGACGAACGGTATCGAAGCCACGCGACAACTCGTGGAAGCGGCACCTCACATCGCGATCGTCGTCCTCACGATGTTCGACGATGACGACGTCGTCGCCAACGCGTTGCGAGCTGGCGCCCACGGGTTCGTGCTCAAAGGCGCTCGCCAACACGACATCCGTCGGGCGATCCACGCCGCCCATGCGGGTGACTCGATCATCAGCGGAGGCATCGCCCGCCGTCTCGCGACGCTCGTCGCCGACCCCGCCGCGCCTGCCACGGGCAGTGCGCCGGCCCCCCGCCCCTTCCCGACACTGACGGACAGGGAGTTGGACGTACTCCGCGAACTGGCACGCGGCGCCAGCAATGCAACCATCGCTCGGACACTGTCCCTCAGCGAGAAGACGGTCCGGAACTATGTCTCGATGGTGCTCGTGAAACTCGGCGTAGCAAGCAGGACAGCTGCCGCCCTCGCCGCCCGTGATGCCGACCTCTAGCAAGACGGCAACAGCCCATCGGTCAGCACCACGTCGGTCGACGCTCTCCGACCTCGACCTGATGACCACTCACTGCATCAACGTTCCGACGAGCGTTGGGGTTGATGGCGCCGAGCAGCGCTCACCTATGCTTCGCCGACTGCACGAAACTGAGGATCGATGACGAACCCGGAGCCGGTTGACGAGAGTGGTGAGGGCCCCGCAGGCAGTGCCTACGAGGGCGGTCGGTCGCCGTTTCGGCCGCGCGCCGACGTTCCGATGGTGCAACAGATCTCGCCGGTGACTGCGGAGGTGACCGAGTACACAGGACGCCGACTGAGCGTCGATCTCGTCGCCGGGCTCACCGTCGCTGCGCTCACGATCCCGTCGGCGATGGCGTTTGCCGGGCTGGCCGGGCTACCTCCCGTGAGCGGGTTGTACGCGGTGTTGTTACCGACGGTCGTGTACACCCTGCTGGGTTCGTCGAAACAGCTGATCGTTGGCCCCGAAGGCACGGTTTCCGCGCTGGTCGCCGCTGCAATCTTGCCGTTGGCGGCCGCCGGCAGCGACGAGGCGGTCGTACTGGCGGGAACTCTGGCTCTGCTCGTCGGGGCCGTGTTCGTGGTGGCGTGGCTGCTACGTCTGGGTTGGATCGCCGATTACTTCTCGCTCCCCGTGCTCGTCGGATATCTCGCAGGTGTGGGCGTCGTGTTGATCGCCGGGCAGCTGGGCAAGCTCTTGGGCCTCAGCATCGAAGCGAGCGATTCCATCCCGCAGCTCGTCGAGGTGATGCGCGAAGCCGGCGACGCGAACGGCACGACGATCCTGGTGGGCGTGGTCGCTCTGATGGTCCTCGTCCCCCTTCGGTTCCTCGCGCCGAAGTTCCCCGCGGCACTCCTGGTGGTTGCCACGGCCATCGTCGCATCATGGATCTTCGATCTTCAGTCCCACGGCGTCGCGATACTCGGAGACATCCCGTCAGGTCTGCCGAGCCTCGGGCTGTCGTTCCGCCATTCCTTCGACTTGTTGCCGGCGGCGCTGGGGATCTTCGTGGTCAGCTATGCCGACGGCGTACTGACTGCGCGTTCGTTTGCCGGACGGCATGGTCTGAACGTACGAGCCAATCAGGAACTGCTCGCATTCGCGGGAATGAGCGCAGCCGCCGGTGTGTCGCAAGGCCTCCCGGTCGGGGCGAGCGGCTCGAGAACCGCCGTGAACGATCAGATGGGTGCAACCAGTCAGTTCTCCGGTCTGATCGCCGCAGGGGCGGTGCTGGTGGTCGTGCTCTTCCTCACCGGCCCGATCGAGTACCTCCCCACCGCCGTCCTGGGCGCAATCATCATCTCGGCAGCGATCGGTCTGATCGACCCGGCATCCTTCCGCGATCTACTGGCGACCAGCCGTTTCGAGTTCGGCCTGGCCCTGGTGGGTGCGGTGGGGGTCGTGACGGTTGGCGTCCTTCGTGCGCTCCTCGTCGCTGTTCTGTTGTCGATCGTCGACGTGATCCGTCGCAGCGCCCGGCCCCACGACGCCGTGCTCGGCTGGGTCGACTCGATTGGGCGCTGGGCGAACGTGTCGTTGCACCCGAGGGCACGACTCACCGAAGGCATCGTGGTGTATCGGCTCGACGATCGCCTGTTCTTCGCCAACGCCGAGTACGTCAAGGGCCGCGTGCACGAAGCGATCCGTGGTGCCCCCTACGAGGTCCGGTGGTTGGTCTTCGACGCCGAGGCCGTATCGAATGTCGATGTAACTGCGGCCGAGGCGCTCGAAGACCTCGGAGAGGAGCTCGGGCGGGCCGGGATCGGGATCGCGCTGGCACGGGCCCGTCCGTATGTCCGCGATGTGTTGGACGATGCGGGAGTCACCGCGGTGATCGACGGCGAGCGGTTCTTCCCGACCGTGCGGTCCGCCGTCGCGTGGTGTGACGACCAGAGGCGGACGCAGCCGGGTACGACAGTGGGCTGATCGGTGACCCGCCCCGGCGCGGGCGTCGCGAACCTGGCGATCTCGACACGGCCCGACAATCTCCCGTGAACCAGCAGCAGAGATGCTCGAAGCTGCGCTCCCACCGATCGACGCTGCGGATGTTGGGCAATACTGATGCGGTGACCCAGGTCGTCTGTCCCTCGATCGTCGGGCGCGACGGCGAGTGGTCGGAACTGGTGCAGTGCCTCGACGACAGCGCGGCCGGTCGTGGCGGCCTCGTCGCGGTGCTGGGCGAGGTCGGTATCGGCAAGACGCGCCTCACACGTGATCTTGCCGACCATGCTCGCTCACGGGGGATGAGGGTGCTGGTCGGAAGGGCGGTCGAGACCGGGGCGGCAACGCCGTTCCGAGCGTTGTTCGAGGCGCTGTCGGGGTACTTCCGACGAGCTGGTACGGACGCCCAACCGGAGCTGGAAGGTCTTCGTTCGACGTTGGCCCTGTTGGTGCCCGAGTGGCGTGTGCCGGGCGAGGAACCGTACCGAGCGTCGCCGATGGAGCTGGGAGAAGCGCTCATTCGGCTCCTCACCGCCGTCGCCGACGAGACGGGCTGCGTTCTGATCCTCGAGGATCTCCACTGGGCGGACCCGGACACGGCGGCAGTGGTCGAGTACATCGGCGACAACCTGACGAACACCCGCGTGCTGTGTGTGGTCACGCTACGTCCCGATGCGGGGACCCCGGCGCTGCGCGTGGTGACTGAACTCATGGGCCGCCGCAGCGCGCGCCTGATCGAGTTGCAGCGGTTGACGGTCGACGAGACGATGGTCATGGCCCGGCTGTGTCTCGGAGGTCGAGCACTCCCCACCGACGTCGACACGTTCGTGCGCGACTTCTCGGATGGTCTGCCGTTCCTGGTCGAGGAGCTGATGGCGTCTGCGGCGGACGCAGGCTCGATCGTGCTCGGCGCGGACGGTTGGAAGATCGGTCGCGGCAGCATGCCCTCGATCCCACCGCGCTTCGTCGAGCTGGTCCGCCGGCGCATGGCTGCCCTCCCCGACGATGCCGCTCGAGTGCTGTCTGCTGCGGCGGTGCTTGGGCCACAGATCGACCCCGGCCTGCTGCCGGTGGTCACGGGACTGTCGGGCGACACGACGGTGGCTGCCCTACGACTGGGCATCGATCACCAGCTGGTCACCACCGACCCTGCTGATGATCGGCAGTTCGTTTTCCGACACGCGCTCACACGCGACGCGGTGCTCAGCCTGTTGCTGCCATTCGAGCTGATCGATGTGTCCCGACGCGCGCTCGACGCGATCGAGCGCGCACATCCCGACTTCCCGGGTGTGCTGTGCGAGCTGGCGGCCTCGCTCGCTGAGGTGATCGACGACCATCTGCGCGCCGCCGAACTCTGGCTGTTGGCAGGTCGACGAGCGTACGAGACCGGCGCGATGTCGAGCAGTGCACCAATGCTCGAGCGCGCATGGGCGGCGACCGACCCGAGCCAAGCCATCTGGCACGAGATCGGCCGTGTGCTCGTCCAGGTGCTGAGAACGAGTGGCCATGTCGACCAGGCACTCGAGGTCGGAACCCGGCTGCTGGCGTCGTCGGCCACACCGTTCGACGAGATGCATGCGCACCTCGAACTAGCGCGAGCCGCCACCACGGCGGGCCGCTGGGACGAAGCCGCGGCCCACGTGGATTGGGCACTTCGGATCGCTCCGACGACATCCGACTCGCCGATCGCTCTGATCGACCTGACCGCAGCGGAAATCGCGGTCGGACGCGGCCGGTTCGACGATGCCCTCGTGCGCGCCGAGTCGGCAGCACTGCAAGCTGAACTCGACGGTGACCATCGACTCGTCGGCGAGGCATGGCTGGTGATCGGGCGCTGCGCCCGCATGATCGACGGGAGCGACCCGGCTGTCGCGTTCGATCGGGTGATCGCCATCGGCCGTGACCACGGGCTCACCACGCTGGCGCTCCGAGGCGAAATGGAACGAGCCTCACTCGATTGTTGGAACCTCCTCCCCGTCGACCGACTCCTGGCGGTACGCGAACGCGCCGCCGGCGTCGGCGCGCTCGTCGATGCCGCGCATCTCGACAACCTTCTCGCTTGGACCGCCCGGGATCGGTGGCTTCCGGACGATGTGGATGTCGCGGCCGACCGGTGCGCCGAGCTCGCGGGCAAGCTCCATCTCGATGTGCTCCATGGCATGGCTCTCGCGGCCGGTGCCGCAGCCGCAGGCCAGCGCGGCGATCGCGAACGAATGGAGACGAAGATCGCCGCAGCACTCGAGGTGAGTGCCGCACATCCAGATGTCGCGGCCGCATGTGCCATGGCACGTGTTTGCCTGTCGCTCGAACGCGACGACCTCGCCCGAGTCTCGTCGGCACTCGACCTGGCTATGGGCCGCTTGGGTGACGCGGCAGCCATCGGCGGACCGGAGCGGGGCCTGTGGGCTCTGCTGCGCATCATCGAGCAACGTGGCACTCCCGGGACGATCGCCGACCTCGAAGCGTCGCCGGCGTTCACCCTCGTCGCCAACAAGGCCTACCGCTCGTACGCACTCGCCGTGATGGCCGGCCGCTCCGGCGATCGCCTTGCCGCAGCGGAGTACATGGCCGACGGCGACAGCGCAGTGACGCCGCTCACCTGGTTCCAACACCACGCGCGTCGATTGCTCGCCGAGACTGCACTGGCCGACGGGTGGGGCGATCCCATCTCGTGGCTCCGCGACGCAGTGACCTACTTCGAGCAACAGGGCCCCGATCAGCTCGCGTCCAGGTGCCGAGCGATGCTGGTCGGAGCGGGAGCGGCGGCTCCGCGACGCACACGCGAACGAGGGCACGACGTCCCGACCGACCTCGTCGCTGCCGGGATCACCCCCCGTGAAGTCGAGGTGCTCGAACGGCTCGCGACCGCCCAATCCACGAAGGACATCGCGGCGCAACTGTTCCTGTCGCCGAAGACCGTCGAACGCCACATCTCGAACCTCTCCGTGAAGTTGGGCCTCGACGGACGCGCTGCGCTCGTGGCATTCGCTGCTGCGAGAGCGGCCAGGCTCAACCGCTGACACATCAATGGGGGCGGCGACAGGTTCGGATGGGGGCGGCCCCGATGTGGTGCACGGGCGCGAGAACGCACGATGTGATTGCCCGGAAGGACCGGGTGCACGACAGAGCCGAAAGGTGCCCCACATGCAGTTCATCGCCATCCTCGAGGTCGACGACGTCGACCACTGGTTCGCTTCGGCGGACCGCCCCGCCTTCTTCGAGTCGCGGGATATGAAGGCCACCCCGTTCCGCAACCCGGCCGGCGACGGCACGACGGTCGCCCTGTTGGTCGAGGCACCCGACATGCAGGCCCTGCAGTCGCAACTCGCCACGCCCGAGGCCGCCGAGACCCAGGTCCGCGACGGCGTGCACGTGGCCAGCATCCGGATGTTCGCTGACGCATAGGTCGGTCGGCCCA
>JAHEDX010000093.1 GCA_024641005.1 Acidimicrobiaceae bacterium | reverse complement strand
CGGGATCCAGCGGGCCGTTCCCCAGCTTCGAACCCGACGTGGTGCAATGGTGGGACGGGCTCACCGGCACGAAGATCGGTGAGCCGCTCACACCTGCAGCCGACCTGATCGACGTGACCGCCTCCGACATGTCGAACGCGGAGTTCATCTGGCCGGTCCTCGACCTCGCGCTCAGTGACGACGCCACGACGGTGGCCACCACGCACATGGGTGGATTCACACTGCTGCGAGATCTCGAGACAGGGACGGTCAAGGGCCCGTCAGAGGGCTTCGCACTGGTCTCGCCGCTCGCGGTCTCCCCCGACGGAACGCGACTCGCCGGCGTCACCTCCGACAGCTCGGTCCGCATCTGGAGCACCGACGACTCGTACGCCCCGGTCGCGCTTCCCGGCGCGCTCGGCGCGGTGGACCATGTGGCGTTCACCCAAGACGGTTCGTTGGTGATCGTGGGCCCATCGGGGGCACATGTAGTCGATCCTGGGGTCGGGCCACAGATGGGGCACGAGTTCCAAGTGTTCGACGACCACGTTGTGGACACCCTCTTCTACCTACCCGACGGTCGACTGGCGGCAGGCGGTATCGACAACTCGTTCACCTCGGGTGGGTTTGCGATCTGGGACCCGAGTGACGAAGATCCCGTGGTCGAACCGTTCGCCAGAGGGGTGTTACACGGAGCGGTCAGCGCGGATGAACACTGGCTGGCGATCGCCTCGGACGGACCGACCATCGAAATTCGAGATCTGCACACGGGCGAAACCAGAACGGTGGCGACACCGGGCTACGGCCCGGTGGTCCTTGGGTTCTCCCCGGACAGCACGCTCCTCGCTTCGCTCGTGTGGAACCCGGTCACCGACGACGCATCGGTGATGTGGTTTTCGTCACCCGAGTTCGAACTCCGAGGCACGACCAGTGTCCGAGAGCGCGGATTCTCGAACCCGCCCACTGGGATGTCCTTCAGCGCTGACAGTGCCGTGCTCGCCGTCGCCCCCAACCGGTCGCCTGCGGTGTTGATCGACGTGGCAACCGGGGAAGTCACCCGCACCCTCGAGGCCGAGGCCCCCGGGGCATACGCCGTGGCACTCGATCACGATGGCTCGCACCTCTACGTCGACAGCAGCCGTGGCGACATGGTGATCGACCTCACTCATCCGACGACGGCTCCGCTCGTCCTGCCGAGTCCTGCCGGCGGCGTGGCCGACCTGGCCCTGTCGACGGACGAGCGCACGCTCTACGGCATCGGCGGTGACGGAGACCTCATCATCTGGGATCTGGAGTCGAACCAGCGCGTCGGGTCGCCGGTTCACCCCGGTTCAGGGACGTCGCCCTTCGGCGGCGGCAGATCGATCGCGCTCGCACCCGACGGTCAACACGCGGCGGTGGGCTACGGCGATGGGCGGGTCGTCGTGTGGGACGTCGACCCCGAGGTATGGGTACAACGGGCCTGCGCGCTCGTCCCGCAGAGCGAATTCTGCCCGTAGCCGCAGTTACGCATGGTCGTCTCTGCACCGGCACGCCATCGTGTTCCACCGCGGTCGATCGCACGTGCCGGTCGATGTGGTCCCCGGGAACCGGTCAGGGGTCTTGTCGATGTCAGCAGGTCTGCGAGCACAGTGTTCCCTACTACGCCAGATAGGTACCGAGCGTCCCGCGCCGAATGGGAACAGTTCGGACCACGCACCGTCGGGTACCGGGCGACCTACGACCACTGCCTGATCGGGACCATCTGAACGCCAGCCGAAGCAGCTGCGATTCCGATCTGCGATCAGGGATGCTCGCTAGGGCTGGCGGCGACCGGGCTCGACGAGCTGAGAAGGTTTCTCAACACCTGGTAACGCGACTCTTCGACACGGCGGCCGAGCGCCCACCACGCGAGTGCAAACACAGCACACAACGAGATCACAGCGCCGTATGCCAGCGACCATTCCAGCCCGACATAGTCACCGATCAAGCCGGTGATCGGGCCACCGATCGGGTATGAGCCCAGAAACGCGACCGCAGTCAGCGCCAGGATGCGACCGCGCATGTCGGGCGGGCACTCCTGCTGGGTGATCGCGTTGAGCGACGTGATGAAACCGGCACCGCCGAGGCCCATCGGGATCGCGAGCAACAACGCGAGCCAGACATGCCCCGACCACGCCAGAGCGATGCCGGCGACGCCGAGCACCACACCGTTGGCGATCATCCACCTCAGCGTGACGACCGGGCGGCTGGCCGTGAGCAGTGAACCGAGCAGGCTGCCGATGCTCATGGTCGTGAGCACCCAGCCGAACCAGTACTCGGCGCCCCAGACCTCGCGAGCCATGCTCGGAAAGACCACGTTCGCGTTGAAACCGAACGTCGAAACGATCGCAAACACGATGAACGGCACGAACAGCGTGGGCGTGCGACGGATGTACCGGAGTCCGTCGCGTACCGGCGTGCCACCCTTTGGAACCCTGGGCGCCATGTAGAGCGCAGAGCGATCGAGGAAGAACAGGCTGCCGAGGATCGCCAGAAACGAGAACGCGTTGATCGAGAACAGCCAGCCGGTCCCGATCGGGCCCACCAGCATCGCTGCGATTGCCGGGCCGAAGATGCGTGAACCGGTCATCACGGCGGTGTTCAGCGAGATCGCGTTCGAGATGTCGCGTTCCGGCACCAGCTCGGTGACGAACCCGCGGCGGGCGGGATTGTCGAAGGCGCTGACGATGCCGAGCACCAGCGTGAGCGCATAGATGATCCCGAGGTTGATCGTTCCGGTGAGGTCGAAGACCGCCAGCGCGATCGCCTGCAGCGCAAGCGCTCCTTGGGTCAGCATCGCCATTCGGCGCCGGTCGCGTTGATCGGCCACCGCACCGGCATATGCACCGAGCAACAACATCGGCAGGAACTGCAATGCGGTGAGCACACCGAGTGCCGTCGTGCGCCCCGTCAGACGGTCGACCAGGATCGCCACCGCGGTGAACTGCACCCAGGCGCCGATGTTCGACAGCAGCAAGCCGACGAAGAACAGGCGCGCGTTCCGGTGCTCGAGCGATCGGAACGTGTCGGCCATCGTCGCCCATCCTGCCCCCGATCCACGGCCAAGGCCCACTCCAACAACCGCGTTCTGTTCAGCGAGCTGCAGCACCGGTGCTGCAGTTCGCTGAACTGAACGGGCTGGGAGGGGTCAGGCGCACCCCGGCCGGTCGCCAGTACCCACCATCGATCTCAGCGAAACTTGACACTATCTTGTCGAACTTATGTTCGATGGATGCGTCGTGAGCTGGTAGATTGCATGCAAGAGATCAGCTGACGGCATCATCGAGGAGGGGACGGCATGCGCGACGAAGGTGTAGCCACCGCACTCGACGCCCTGCTCGGCGCCGATCCCGACATCGCCTCCCGTGCCGAGATCGGGGCGATGATCCGCCACGCCGGCCAGATCCGCGGCTGGGTCGACGCCGCCAACGTCCGCTTCACACGCCGACTGCGTCAGCTCGAAGCCGAGGGCAACTCCGAATCCCCCGGCATCGCGTTGACCGACGAGGGCCGCCGGTCCGGCAAGGAAGCCAAGGCAACCGAAGATCGCGAGCGGATCTGCACCGAGATCCCCGCTTTGGAGGACGCTCTCGCTGTCGGAGCCGTCTCGTCCGACCATCTCGACGCCCTCGCACGCCTCACCCGCAATCTCAACGACATCGAACGGTCCGACCTGCACGCCGTCGCCGACGACCTCGTCGCCTCCGCAACCACCGACTACGTGTGCGAGTTCGAACGCAAGACCCGCAACCTGATCGACCACATTCGCGCCACCCACGCCCCACACGATGACGCCACTGAGCTCGAACGCCAGAAGGCAGCGGCCAACGTCAAGCGTTGGGTCGACAAGATCACCGGTATGCACAAGACCCTGATCGAGCTCGATCCGATCCGAGACGCCACCCTCCACACAGCGATCGACGCCCAACTGGCCCGGCTGCGCCAGCGTGCCGACCAGGCCGAGACGCCGTTCGCCCAGCTCCAGGTCGAAGCCCTGCTGACCGCGGTCTCGACCGAGCAACCTGGCGAGCAGCGCATCCCCGAAATCACCGTCGTCCTCGATGGCCGAAGCCTGTGCAACGGACGTCACGCCGGCACGATCTGCGAAACGAGCGATGGATCCCCCTTGCCGGTGTCCACCGTGCAGCGCATGTGCTGCGACGCCACCATCATCGGCGCCACGATCGGGGCACACGGCGAAGCGCTCGCGGTCGGACGCGAACACCGCACCGCAACGCGCGCTCAGCGGCGCGCCCTACGCGCCATGCACCGCACCTGTGCTCACCCCCACTGCACGGTCGGATTCGACCACTGCCGAATCCACCACATCGTCTGGTGGACCAACAACGGAACGACCGACATCGACAACTTGCTCCCCTTGTGCGAGCGACACCACCACCTCGTTCACGAAGGCCGATGGCAACTCGCCATGACCCCCGATCGAGTGTGCACCTGGACCCGACCCGACGGAACCATCTGGCATCAGGGCCCCGGCAACAACCGCACCAAACGTGCCCGACCCCGAGATCCGCCGAGACCCTTCGGCGAACCCGCCGATCGGCGACAACCGACCCTGTGTTAGCGGGCTCCTGCTCGAGTCCCACGTCGGGTCAGACCACTGATCATCCCTACCGAGTTCTTCGCCGACTCCACGAACACGAGAACCGCGAGTTCGAACGACAGCCCGTGCCAGACGACTGCACACTCACCGCCGGTGCCGTCGACACGACGACCAACAGCGTCGAACATCCCGACGCGATCGCCGACCGACCCGCACGAGTCGCCCGAGCGATCGGAGACCCGACCAGGGTGCGGGCCTGCACCGACTGCGGGTTCGATAACAGCGCCCGGCCACGAACTTGGCGCCAACCGGGCGAAGTCGTGGTCCTTGCGCGAACGTGCCGGCCGGACGACCGAACCATTCTTCCGACGGGCAGCAGCGCCGTCAGTCGTCGAGTTTGAGGGCGCTGATGAACACGTCGCCGGGTACTTCGACACGCCCGATCGACTTCATCTTCTTCTTGCCCTCTTTCTGCTTCTCGAGCAGCTTGCGCTTACGGCTGATGTCGCCGCCGTAGCACTTGGCCGTGACGTCCTTGCGACGTGCCTTGACCGTTTCGCGACTGATCACCTTGCCGCCGATCGCCGCCTGGATCGGCACATCGAACATCTGGCGCGGGATCAGCTCTTTGAGCTTCTCGCAGATCCGCCGCCCGTAGTACTCGGCGTTCTCGCGGTGCACGATCGTGGAGAACGCGTCGGCCGGGATGCCGTTGAGCAGGATGTCGACCTTCACCAGATTGGCGCGCTGATAGCCGGCCATCTCGTAGTCGAGCGACGCATACCCCTGACTGCGCGACTTGAGTTGATCGAAGAAGTCGACGACCACCTCGGCGAGAGGTATCTCGTAGTTCAGTTCGACCCGCTCGGGCGACAGGTACTCCATCCGCTTCATCTCACCGCGACGGCTCTGACACAGGTCCATCAACGCACCCGTGTACTCCTTGGGCGTGATGATCGACACCTTGAAGATCGGCTCCTCGATCATGTCGATCTTCTGCACGACCGGCAGGTCGGCCGGGTTGCTGACCACCGTGACCGTGCCGTCGGTGGAGATCACCCGGTACTCGACCGACGGAGCCGTCGCGATCAGGGCGAGGTCGAACTCGCGCTCGAGCCGCTCTTTCACGATCTCCATGTGCAGCAGACCCAAGAACCCACAACGGAACCCGAACCCCAGGGCACCCGACGATTCGGGCGTATAGGTGATCGAGGCGTCGTTCAGCTTCAGCTTGCCGAGCGCGTCGCGGAGGTCTTCGAAGTCGTCACCGTCGATCGGGAACAGCCCCGAGAACACCATCGGTTTGGGGTCCATGTAGCCAGGCAGCGCCTCGGTGGCACCCTTCGACGCCGTCGTGATGGTCTCACCCGAGCGAGCGTCACCGACGCCCTTGATGCCGGCGATGAGATACCCCACCTCGCCAGGACCCAGATCGGCCATCGGCGTCGGAACCGGACGGCGGCACCCGATCTCGAGCGCATCGTGATCGGCTCCGGTCTGCATGAAATGCAGCCGTGAACCCGACATCATCCGACCGTTCATCACCCTCACCGACGACACGACGCCGCGGTACTGGTCGAACTGCGAGTCGAAGATCAGCGCCTGGAGCGGCGCATCGGCGTCACCTTGTGGGGCCGGGATGCGATCGATGATTGCGTCGAGCAGCTCCGGAATGCCCTGCCCCGTCTTCGCCGAGATCTTCAAGATGTCCTCGGCCGGGATACCCAGCACGTTCTCGATCTCCATCGCATAGCGGTCCGGATCGGCGGCCGGTAGGTCGATCTTGTTCAGGCAGGCAACGATCTCGAGGTCGTGTTCGAGGGCGAGATAGCAGTTGGCGAGCGTCTGCGCCTCGATGCCCTGCGCAGCATCGACCACGAGCACCACGCCCTCACACGCGGCAAGCGACCGGCTGACCTCGTAACCGAAGTCGACGTGCCCCGGCGTGTCGATCAGGTGGAAGACATGCCCGTGCCAGTCGACCCGCACGTTCTGCGCCTTGATCGTGATGCCACGCTCGCGCTCGAGATCCATCGTGTCGAGGTACTGAGCCTTCATGTCGCGCGCCTGCACCGCTCCGGTGATCTCGAGGATGCGATCGGACAGGGTCGACTTGCCATGGTCGATGTGCGCGATGATCGAAAAGTTGCGGATCCGGGAGAGCTCCATGGCGGCTCCCCACGCTATCGGCGCGTTCGGCCCAGTGCGTTGGGGTTGACCCGGCTGCGCCGGTAGCATCGGTGCGCTGCTCGATGGACATTCCATCGGCCGGAACGATCGAACGAGACAAGAGGGATTGCCCCGTGGCGAACATCAAGAGCCAGAAAAAGCGCAACATCACGAACGCCAAGGCCGCTGAGCGGAACAAGGCCGTTCGCAGCGAGCTGAAGAGCCGTGTCAAGGCCGCCGAGTCCGGCGACGAAAACGCTGTCAAGCTGGCGATCAAGCGGATCGACACCGCCGCCCAGAAGGGCGTGATCCACAAGAACACGGCCGCCCGCAAGAAGAGCCGCCTGGTCAAGCGCGCGGCCGCCGCCAACGCCTGACGTCGACCGATCTCGAATTCGAGTACTGACACGAAGCCCGGGGCGATATCCCCGGGCTTCGTCGCGTCTGCGGACCGGCCCCTACGCCCGGACGGCCTCCTGTGACATCACCGCTCCGCCCACGTACGATCGCACCATGAGCAAATCGGCCCTCGGCGACGCGCCCCGAACGAGCGTGACACCCGAACGGTCTCGCGCCGGGCAGGCGGGCAAGCAACCCAATACGGTCGTCTGGTGGCATCTCGCGGCGGTGATCGACGTGATCCACATGCCGATCGTGCTGGCCCTGGTGCTCGTCGGCGCGACCTGGTTCTCCGGGCCGGCCTTCGTGTTCTTGCTCACCTTGATGGTCGTGCTGCAGGTGGCGGTGCTCGGATGCCCGGTGATGTGGCTCACCGGACAACTCCGACGTATCCACAAACCCGAATACGAGGCACACTGGTCGTTCACCGCGTGGCTCTACCACCGCTATGGCAGGGCGGTCGGCATCGGCGTGTTCGTCGGCATTGCAGTACTCACCGTGACGCTGCGAGTGTTGCTCTTCTGATCCCTGCCACGCCCGTCACCCCGGCGTGATCGTCAGCGTCGGCCACCCAGCCGGCTGAGACGGGCCACCAGCACCTCCATCACCAACTCAGATTCGAGATCGGTGTCGCCACGCAGGTCGAGGTCGGCGCGGGCCAGCAGCTGCATGGCACGCTGCACTCCCCCGCCACCCAGGCGTCGATAGTTGGCCAACGCCTTCTTGGCGGGGAAGCCCGGCTTGATCCCCATCGCTTGCGCGGCATCGCTCTCGCTGCGAGCATCGACGCCGTCGAGCCGCGCCAGCTTGCCGTAATGGCCGTGCAGGATCGCCATGATCTGCAACGGGTGGCGTTCACCACCGTGGATCATCCGCCCCATCAGCATCAACGCTTTGCCCGTGTCGCCGCTGTCGATCGCGTCGGTGAAATCCCACGGGGGCACGCCTCCGGCCTGTCCGAGGAACGGCTCGACATCTCCCATCGACACCTTCGCCCCATCGCCGTACGTCGACAGGATCACGCTGAGCACGCCGTCGAGGCGACCGACATCGTCACCCAGTTGCTCGGCGATGCGGGCAGCTGCTGCGCCGTCGAGCCGAACCCCGTGCTCGGCTGCCTCGGCACGCACCCACGCCTGCCGGTCTTTCGGCCGGTTCGGCGGGCTGGTATTCGTGACATGTCCTCCTGCACCGGCGACGGCATCGGTGAGCTTCTTCGCAAGGCGACCCCCGCCCGCCACCAGGACCAGATCTGTGGAGTCGAGCGGATTGCCGAGATATCCGATCAGCGGAGCGACGTCGTCGGCGTTGAATCGCCCCACCCCGCGTGCCACGACGATCCGCTTGTCGGTGAGAAACGCCATCGTCTGCGCCGCATCGACGACGGTGCGCACCTCGTACTCGTCACCGTCGAACTCGTCGACCATCAGGCTGCGATCCCCATCGCCGATCAACTGGTGCACGAGGTCGTGCGCCTTCGATCTGAGGATCGATTCGTCTTCTCCGGTCAGCAGGAACACACCCATCGCGACCTCGATTCATAGCAGCGATCGGGCGCAACCGGTCGCACACGACCGGAAATGCGCACGTCCCGGGCCTACCGATGGTCGTCGGACACGCAGCACATCATCGCGGGTGGACTGCCGACGTAGTCAGAGCCACGGCGTCGTGGCAGGATCAATCCCATGGCGACCCCGGTGAGCGTGACGACGTGAACCACGATTCAGCTCACGTCGAGCCATCGGGCTCCCTGTGCGGCGCCCGATCCGCTCAGCACGTCGACATGGGCGGCCGACGATGACCACCACCACGCGGCTCGACGGCGGATCCGTCCTCACACGCTCCGGCGCTCTGGAGCAGCTCGACCTGGTGATCGAACACGGCCGGATCGCCGAGATCAACCTTCCCGGGACGCGGACACGGCACGCTGACGAATCGATCGATGTCTCGGGACAGGTCGTCGCGCCCGGTCTGATCGACCTCCAGATCAACGGAGGTTGGGGTGTCGACTTCACCGGTGATCCCACCTCGATCGCCCACGTCGCCGCTCGACTGCCGAGCACCGGAGTGACCGCATTCGTACCAACGATCGTGACCTGCGTTGCGTCCCGACGGGTTGCCGCGCTGGATTCGTTCGCCGGGCTCGAGACGATCAACGGCTCGGCCACCGCGCTGGGCCTCCACTTCGAGGGCCCACTCATCTCCCCTGAACGACCCGGCGCGCACAACCGGCAGTTCATCGGGATGCCCCCGACCGACGAAATCGACACGTGGACCCGCGACCGGGGCGTCGCCATCGTCACCCTCGCCCCCGAGCTGCCCGGCGCGATCGAGCTGATCTCCCGGCTCGGAACGAACGGCGTGATCGCGTCGGCAGGTCATACCGCTTGCTCTGCGGCAACCTTCTCCGAGGCGCGATCGGCCGGTGTCGCGATGGTCACCCATCTGTTCAACGCCATGTCGCCGTTCTCACACCGCGACCCAGGGCCGATCGGGGCCACGCTCGTTGATGACGGCGTCTACGCCGGCATCATCTGTGACGGCATCCACGTCGACCCGATCGCGGTGCGGATGGCATGGCAGGCGATGGGACCGGATCGACTCGTCCTCGTCTCGGATGCCGTCGCGGCACTCGGAATGGGCCATGGCACCGCTGCACTCGGTGACCTCGTCGTCACGGTGTCCGATCGCGGCGTCCGCACGAACGACGATGTGCTCGCCGGGAGCAACCTGTCACTCGCCCAGGCAATCCGTAATCTGGTCGCGTTCAGCGGGTGCACCCCGGCCGAGGCGATCGCAGCGGCGAGCGCGAACCCGGCGCGTGTACTCGGGTTGACCGATCGTGGACGCATCGAGGTCGGGGCCATCGCCGATCTGGTCGTCTTCGACGCAGACCTTCGGGTCGACCGAACGTTGATCGGAGGCCGTGTCGCATGGAAGTCGTGATCACCCCCCACGGGGCTGTCGTCAACGAGATCGTCGCCGGAATCGTGGCACGAGTACTGCAATCGAGGGCCGCCCCGGTGCTCGGGCTCGCAACCGGCAACTCCCCGCTCGGTGTCTACCGGCAGCTGATCGAGCGCTACCAGCGCGGCGAACTATCGGCAGCCCACGCGAGCGCCGTACTGCTCGACGAGTACGTCGGGTTGTCGCCGGACCATCCCGAGACCTACCGAGCATTCATCAGACGCGAGTTCGTCGACCACATCGACCTACCGATCTCGCGCCTGTTCACTCCCGATGTCGATGCCGGCGACCTCAGCGCCGCTTGCCGCGACTACGACCAGCTGATCGGCGAGATGGGAGGCGTTGACGTACAGCTACTCGGGATCGGCAGAGATGGTCACCTCGGCTTCAACGAGCCGGGCTCGTCGCTGGCATCCCGCACTCGACTCAAGACGCTCACCAGGGCCACCCGTGACGACAATGCGAGGTACTTCGACGATCGGCACGAACGGGTGCCGCGCCACGTGGTCACACAAGGCCTCGGCACCATTCTCGAAGCGCGTCACCTGGTGTTGATCGCGAGTGGCCCTGCCAAGGCGTCGCCGATCGCTCGCGCCGTCGAAGGTCCGGTGAGCGCCATGTGCCCTGCGTCGGTGCTGCAACTGCATCCACACGTCACCGTCGTGGTCGACGACGAAGCTGCCTCGCAGCTCCGGCTCGTCGACTACTACCGCGAGGCCTACGACAACAAGCCGAGCTGGCAGGACATGTGATCCGCCGGGGCCGTCGGCGACCCACTCCGCCCGCTCCGACGATCACACCTCAGTCGAACGATCGCGACCTGGGCCGTCGCGCAGAGCGATCGACACCACGATCACCACGAGCACGACCCAGCCGATCCAACTGACCGTGCCACCGGGCTCGGCCCGGTCCGCGAGCACGGCCACCGTGTCGACCCACCGCACGCCCAGACGACACGGAGCCATCACGATCGGTGCGACCGACGGCACCGAGCCTGCTATCAGACCTGCGGGCAGCCCGTACAACATCACGAAACTCGCCACGGGCACCGCGAGCAGATTGGCCGGCACGCTCACCAAGGGCAACCGTCCGAACACCAACATGGCCGGGACGATCACGCCGGCCTGCGCTCCGAGCGTGATGCCCACTGGCGTGGCGAACGTCCCGAGACGACGCAGTCGATGACCCAACCACGGCCCGATCGTGACGACCCCGCCCGTCGCGCCGATGGACAACCAGAGCCCGACCGAACGAACGATCAACGGATCGACGACGAGCAAAGCGGTCACCGCGAGGCACAGGATCCGACCGGGCGCCCGCTCCCGACCGAGCACGAACGCCGTTGCCGACAGCGCTGCCATCGTGCCGGCCCGCACGATCGAGGGCTCGAATCGAGTGAGACTGACGAACCACGCGATGAGGCCGAGAGTCACGACCCACCTGCCCCACGGGCGCAACACCCGCAGCATGGGACCCGCCGCTGCCAGGAGAAACGAGACGTTCTGCCCGGACACTGCCGTGAGATGCGACAGCCCACTGGATCGAAATCGCCGGATCATCTCCGACGGTTGGTCCCTGTCGTCGCCGACCACGAGCCCCCTGAACAACGCTCCGTCATCGCCGGGCAGCACCGCCGCGCCCTGCTCGATCGCCGAACGCACTCGATTCGACGCTCGCGCGATCGGCCCACCTGGCCTCACGTCGCTCGCCCACGCGAGCCGGAACTCGCCCACCACGTGCTGCCAGGCGACGCGCATCTGACGATGGGCATCGAGGCTGCGCCGCTCACCGTGCACGCGAACCAGCTCGCCGCCACGCCACATCCCGACCCGCGTGCGAATCGCTCGACCACGCGCCCACACCTCGAATCGTTGCCCTTCGACCTCCACCACCACACGCGTCGCTGATCCGAACGGTTGTGGATCGTCGATCACACGAATCCAGCCCTCATACGGGCCGAGCCGGTCGGGGACGATGTGCGTCCACTCGGAGTTGGTGCGCATACCCGCCACGACGCTGACCATCACCAGCAACACCAGCACCCGCCGCGGCATCACGTCCGAGCGTCGGACCACGATCCATGCCAGACAACCGACGGTGACCGACACCCACAATTCCGGCCTCCAGCACGCGACAGCTGCCACGATCGCCAGCGCGACCACACTGCGATCCGACAAGGGATGCCGTAACGCCTCCGGAACGACGCCGTAGGCTCGTCGAATCGAAACCATGAGCCGCCACGAACAACCTGGGCCCCACCGGGCGGGGCTGACGTCACCAGTCATCGCCGGAACTCACTGGTACCGCACGCGCATTCGCGTGCTCGGTCCACTGTTGGGGCTGGTGCCCATGGCCGTACTCGGAATCGTCGCCATCGTG
>JAHEDX010000161.1 GCA_024641005.1 Acidimicrobiaceae bacterium | reverse complement strand
GGGTTCGCCATCGATGTCGGGTGTGAGAGAGGGGCACGTCTGGTCGGTGCGCAGGTATTCCGACCCGGGGTAGGTCTCGAGTACGTTGGCGATTCCCGCCGCGCTGGCTTGGCCCCCGACCGCGGAGGCGATCACGGTGATGAAGCTCTCATCGCATCCTGGACGCATCATCGGACGCCCGGGAATCGCGAGGTCGCCGGCCACGGCGCCGTCTTCGGAGCCGGGGGCGGTGGTCACCGGAGGTGACGATGAATCGATCGTCGTCGTGGTCGCGACTTCGGACGGGTCGGGCATCGGTGCCGGAGTGGTGGTAACCGGCGAACTCGACTCGTTCGTGGTAGCGCTGCTCGCGGAGGTGGTGTCCGGCGGAGAGGTCGACGTCTGGCTGCTCGCGGCGTCGTCACCGCCACTCGACATCACGACCCACACGATGACGCCGACCAGGAACACGAACACCAGCCCGATGACGGCCGGCATGTTCACGTTCCAGCGCTCGCCGGTCGGGTTGGGCGTGCCGTTCCCCGGTTGCGTCATGGGTCAAGTCTGCCAGCGGCGGACGGCTCGGCGGTCGCGCCACGTGCAGCGCGACCGCTCTGGTGGTGACTGTCTCAGCCGAGCCCTGCAGCGATCGCCGCGTCGATCAGCTCCACCGGCACACCGCAATCGGCGCCGGCTTGGCGGACGGTCTCGAGTGCTCCCTCGTCGGCGGCCAGCAGCAACGGCACCAGCACGTCCTCGCCGCCGCCCCGGTCGTACGCGGTCACGATCGTGCAGTGCGCCGCGTTGCCGGGGATGCCCTGGTCGGTGAGCAGCGTGAACAGCGCCGGGGCGAACACACCGGCAGGCGGTTCGTCGGGGAACTGGCCCGGATCGATCAGCGGACCGTCGGAGGTCGGAGGCGCGACCGGTGGCGGCACCTGGCCGGCCACGGTCGTGGTCGTCGGTGGGATCGTCGTGGTCGTCGTCGTGGTCGTGGTCGTCGGGAGCGGAACCTCGGAGTAGGCGACCGTGTCGGCCTTGCCCGACGAGGTGTCGGCTGAGGCGTAGATGCCGCCGGCCGCCGCGGCGAACACGACGACTCCGACACCGGCCATCACCGTCTGGTCGCCCGGGATCGGGGCGGCGAGCCGCACCGATCGATCGGGGTCACGCTGCACTGCCGTGCCCAACAAGCCCTTGCCGTCGACCCACACCATCATCGGCGGCATCAGTACCAGGGCGGCGAGCAGTGCGATCGACACGTTGAGTGTCACGATCAAGCCGAAGTCGCGCAGCAGCGGGAGCGGCGACACCATCAGCACTGCGAAGCCACCGATCGTGGTGACCGCCGAGGTGAAGAACGCCCGCCCGGTTCGGGCGGCCGCGGTGTCGCTGGCGTCGCGGGGTTCGAGGCCGCTCTCGCGTTCTTCGAGGTAGCGCCCGAAGATCAGCACCGAGAACTCGGTACAACTGGCGATGATGAGCGGGCCCGACACCGTCGTGAGCGGGCTGAGCTGGATACCCAGCAGGCCGACGATCAGCGACGATGTGCCGACGGCCAGGAATACTGGCACGAGGGCGAGCAGCGCTCGGCTGAAGCTCCGGAAGCGGAGTACGAGGAAGAGCCCGGCGAGGCAGAGCGCCAGGTAGGTGAGCGCGGCACGGTTCGACGACAGGTTCTCGAGCAGCCCGATGCCGATCGTGGCGAGACCTGCGGGGGTGGCCTGCACCGCTTGCTGGCCGGGGGGCAGGTCGACGAGCAGGATGCTGTCGGCGTCGATATCCGCTTCGAGCGCTGCGATACGGACGGCGAGGTCGGCCTTCAATTCGTCGACCAGAACGGACCGTTCCTCCAGGCTCGCCGGTGCGAGGCGCAGGTTGATCTGGGTCGCCGTCTGGTCGGGTGTCGCCAACGCCCTGGCGATGTCGGGTGTCCGATCGTTCGCCGCGGCTGCGGCGCCGACGATGTCCTGCTCACTGGGTGCGATGGCAGTCGCTCCCGGGACCTGGATGATCTTGGCCATCGTGTTGACATAGCTCGACGACGACACCACGCCGGGTCGCGCCTCGGCGTCCTGGGTGAAGTCGTGGATCAGGTCGATGACGTCCTGATCGAACACGTTGTTGGCCTTGACCATCACACCGAGGGTGGTTTCGAATCCCGTCTCATCGGTGAGCCGGCTGACGTCGGTGACGACCTCGCTGCCCTGGTCGATCCATTTGATCGGGTCGGACTCGATCTTGGTGCGTCCCTCGACGAGGACCCCACCGACGAACAGGAACACCGAGGCGATCAGCAACCCGAGCCCGGCCTTGGTCGGCAACCCGCCGAGCTTGACCACGATCCGTTCGACGAGCGAGCGACCGCGCTTCTCGGTCGGCACGGTCCATTCACGGATGCCGAGCACCGAGGCCGTCAGCCCGATGCCGAGGATCACGAGCATGATGACGCCGATCGCGAGCAGCACCCCGAAGTCGCGGATCATCGGCACTCGCGACAACCGGAGCGCGAGGAACGCGACGACGCCGGCGAACGTGGCGGCGAACAGGGGTGGTGCGAGGTTGGCGAGGGTCTCGGCGATCGGGTGCTCGGCGCGGTCGAGCACCACCTCCTCCTCGACACGGTTGTGGATCTGGATAGCGAAGTCGATGCCGAGCCCGATCAGGATCGGCAGACCCGAGATGGTGACGAGCGACAGGTCGATCCCGATCCAGCCCAGGATCGAGAAGGTCCACGCGACGCCGAACAACACCGACAGCAACGGCAGCAGTCGCCAGCGCACGCGGAACATGACGGCGAGCACGATCGCCATCACGGCGAAGGCGACCAGGCCGAGTGTCAGCATGCCGCCCTTCAGGTAGTCGTTGATCTCCTTGAGGTATACGGGCGAACCGGTGACGGTCAGATCGAACCCGTCGAACTGCGCAGTGTCGAGAATCGTCAATAGATCCTGGGTCGCCACCGATTGTGCGTCGAGGTCGAGGTTGCCATCGAGTACCACCCCGCCGACTGCGGTCTGCTGGTTCGGGAAGCTGCTGGCGAGAGAGAGACGAATGCCGCGATCTGGATCGGCGGGCAGCTGCGGTACCCCGTCGACCAGCTCGACACCGGTGTTGTCGAAGATCAGCAGGTCGATCCAGTCGGCGTTCGGTTGCGGTCCGCCGACCGCCGGGTCGAGACCCCGCTCCTCGGCGGGGATCTGACCCAGCCGGGCGAGGCTCGTCGAGATGTCGTCTCCGCGCGCGTCGGCACCCGCTTCGTCGCGTGCCGGTGCGGTGAGCAGTGCGGTCTGACCGGCATCGGCGATGAGTGCATCGCTGTAGGTGAGTGAGGTGAGCGGCGTGATGACCGCGTAGACGTTGTCGACCTTGGCGAGCTCGGTGTTGAGCCGTCGCAGCTCGTCGAGATTGGCGCCGGCGTAGAGATCTGAGATGTCGTTGCCGTCCTGGGCGCTGAGCAGCAAGATGAC
>JAHEDX010000160.1 GCA_024641005.1 Acidimicrobiaceae bacterium | reverse complement strand
GTGCTGCTATGTTTCTGCACGCTCTCAACGAGATGAGGCTTCCGGCCCCCATCGTCTAGTGGCCTAGGACACCACCCTTTCAAGGTGGCGGCACGGGTTCGAATCCCGTTGGGGGTGCTGTTATACACATATCTCCAGGTCCCGTGGTGAAGTCTGGAGTTCACGCCGGCCTGTCAAGCCGGAGGTCGCGGGTTCAAGTCCCGTCGGGACCGCTGCAGGGCCGCCGAAAGGCGGCCTTGTGCATATCGAGTGCCACACCACGGCACCCGACACACGGTCGAGTAGCTCAGTCGGCAGAGCACACGCCTGAAAAGCGTGGGGTCCGGGGATCGACGCCCCGCTCGACCACCGTTCAACCCCTGCGGAACTCGACGAGTTCTCAGGGGTTGATGTCGTTCACGGGTCAGCTCGCCCAGGGTGCTGGATTTTCGATGGCATCGCGGATGACCCGGCGATTCGACACGCCGAGCAGACATTGGAAGCGTCGGTCGCCATTCGTCCACGAGGCAGCAGACGGGCGCGTCACGGGAACGTCGAGTGCGCTGCCCGAGTGACCCGAACCCGTGAACGACGCGAGCTTTGACGCGCAGGCGGCCTCGACCGCTGCCTGCACTGCGAACTCGTCATACCTCATCCCTGTGGGGTACTCGGCCGGATCGAGGACGCCCACGGCGAACCGTTGGAGGTCGTGAGGCTCGTCGCACGGCACTGGTTGTAGGTCGCTATACCCGGCGAGTTGCACCAAGCAACCGCCGATCTCGCCGAACGGCCAGGTGATCGAAGGGTCGTCGATCCCGACCAGCCCGACCGGACGCTCTGCGTAGCCGAGCGGTGAGTCGGATGTGATGATCCCGGGCGATGGGTCGGTTGTCTGCGCTGGTTCCGCGGCGATCGAGCCCGACGGACGGTTCGGCGGCGGCGTGGACAGCGCAAACGGGAAGGTGGCTTCCACAACGGATGTCCGGGTCGCCGGGAACGGACCGCCCCGAGCCCAGGCCCACGCCCCGGTGCCCAGCAGGCCGATCACGGCAGCAGCCACGAGGCCAACGAGAACCGGTGTTCGGCGGCGGCGTGACCTTCGTGGTGAGCTGACTCCGCGTGGCGGCCGACGGCGGACATGGTGCAGCGTTTCGTCGGGATCACGACACAACGATCGATCGACCGGGGATGCGATCCACGCACGCCTCACGGCCGGCACCGATCCTCGCCGAAGCCTCTCATGTGTCCTGCAGACCTCGCCGAGCCGGTCGGCCAGGACCTTTGCCGTCGGTCGCGCTTCTGGGTGGGGCAGCAGACATTCGGCGAGCGCCGAGTCGAGGGCCTGGCGGGTCGGGTCGTCGCTCGGCCGCTGCTTCCATCCGGCGATCCGATCCCTCGAACTGGGAGGCGCTCCATGCACCAGATGCAGCAACGTCGCGCCCAGCGAGTAGATGTCGGAGGGCGTGCCGACCTCGGCGTCATCCTCGAGATCCTCTGGACTCGCGTACCTCACGGACCACGCGCGCGGTCGGTCCCGGAACTCGCAAGTGCGTGTCAGCGACGCGATACCGAAGTCACACAGCCTGATGTGGCCCGAGGTGTCGAGAAGGAGGTTGTGCGGTTTGACATCGCGATGCACGATGCCGAGCGCGTGGGCGGCCGAGAGCGCGCCGGCCACCTGTCGGCCGATCGATGCGGCTTCAACGGCGGTCACCGTTCCGCCGCGCCGGGCCATCAGATCGGCGACCGAACCGCCCGATGCGTACTCCATCACCAGCGCAGGACCGTCGGCGAGGGTGAGCGGTTCGAGCAGTTGGATCACGTTGGGGTGGCCGGCCAGCGCGTCCAATGCCGCCTGCTCGCGTCGTGCTTGGTGCTGAGCGGCGGACTGGTCCGACACGTCTCGTATCACCTTGATCGCGACGTGGGTGCCGGTCGACGCACTCGTGGCGCGGTACACGACACCGGTTCCTCCCTGACCGATCTGTTGCGGATCGTGATAGCCGTCGAACTCGATCACGCGCTCGACGCCGTTCAGGCGAGCAACGAGATCGGTGGCGGCTCGTGATTGGCCGGTCCGGCGTCCAACAAGCCGAGGTCGTCACGCGTCACGAGCCCGACAGCGAGGGCGTGTTCGACCAGGCGCGCCCGGCGATTCGAAGCCAGTCGGCCGGGGCTGCCATGCAGACCGCGCACGCCCTGGGCGGCGAGCTTCCGGCACACATTGTCGAGTTTGCGGTTGAACTTCGTGATCGTCCATCCGAGGCGTCGGGCGGCATCTCCGGAGGAGGGCATTGTCGTCGCCGCCAGGCCACCACCCACGAGCGCGGGTTCGGCGATCGCCAACACGAGACGCAACTGATCCGGTGTCATCGTGACCTCGCCGACGGTGGTGTCACCGAATTCGCTCCACTCGACCTGGCCGGTGGGGAACTGCGGTCCGGTGAGCCCGATGCTGAACTCGTACGTGGTCGGCCCGGCGGTGAAGCGGACCAGGGTCTCCGCGAACACGATGGGGAGCGCGGCGCCCGGTGACAGGAAGGCGTCGACGCGGCCGCGTGCGTCGGAAACGGTCGCCGTGAGGCGCCGACCGACATTGGTGAGTACCCACACGCTCCGGTGCATGGACAGACTCAGGAAGCAGCGGTGGAGGAAACGATTGTCACGATCGATTACCAGGTCGGCGCAGCGCCCGATGGTGAATGGGTGGTGTCCGACCACCGTCGTCTCTTCGCAGAATTCGATCGTCAGGTCGCTGCCGATCGGACGATCCGGGCCGGGATCGGTGTAGCCGACGGTGTTGCTGCTCATGTGCTCGCCCGTGCTCCCTTCCCTGATCGACCGCTCGGGTCGAACGACCCTCACGCTCAGTGGGGGCCGCTGCCGGGGTCCGAGCGGAAGGGACGACGGTCGCCGGAACGACGATCAGCCGCAGGTCACGCCGTGATCGGGGCCGACCTCGGTGCTCAATCGACGGGCGTAGGCCCCGTCGGGCCCTTGCGCACGCGCAGCGCACGCGTCAGAGGCGTACGCGAACGGGCCGAAGTACACGACATAGATGGGTTCGCCATCGATGTCGGGTGTGAGAGAGGGGCACGTCTGGTCGGTGCGCAGGTATTCCGACCCGGGGTAGGTCTCGAGCACGTTGGCGATTCCCGCCGCGCTGGCTTGGCCCCCGACCGCGGAGGCGATCACGGTGATGAAGCTCTCATCGCATCCGGGACGCATCATCGGACGCCCGGGAATCGCGAGGTCGCCGGCCACGGCGCCGTCTTCGGAGCCGGGGGCGGTGGTGACCGGAGGTGACGATGAATCGATCGTCGTCGTGGTCGCGACTTCGGACGGGTCGGGCATCGGTGCCGGAGTGGTGGTGCCCGGCGAACTCGACTCGTTCGTGGTAGCGCTGCCCGCAGAGGTGGTGTCCGGCGGAGAGGTCGACGTCTGGCTACTCGCGGCGTCGTCACCGCCACTCGACATCACGACCCAC
>JAHEDX010000035.1 GCA_024641005.1 Acidimicrobiaceae bacterium | reverse complement strand
GCATGTTTGGGGACATCGGGGTTGGTGCGGGCGACGAGCATTCCCCATTCGCTGATGTCGGCGCTCGAGTTCCAGACCTTCTGCCCGGTGATGACGAACTCGTCGCCGTCGCGTTCGGCTTTGGTCGCGAGGCTGGCGAGGTCTGATCCGGCGCCCGGCTCGGAGAACAACTGGCACCAGGCGTTCTGACCGTTGGCGACCGGTTTGACGAAACGCTGCTTCTGATCGTCGGTGCCATGTGTGAGTACCGTGGGTACGCCCATGTTCGGGGCGTTGCCGGTCGGTGGGCCGATCACTCCGTGGGCCCCGAGGATCTGTTGGATCGCAGCGGACTCCGCGGCGCGCATGCCCCGCCCACCGAACCCTTCTGGCCAGTGGGGGAAGGCGTATCCGGCGTCGGCGAGCCGCTGCCACCACTCGCCGAGCGTCAGGTCGTGGTGCCAGTTGGCTTCGATCCATGCGCTCACCGCGCCGGAAGCAACCTCGGATTTCACGTCAGTTGTCACGTCAGATGTCGTCACGCGCGCTCCTCGGATCCGTCGGACATAAATAGGTTAATATATTTCTGACGCCCGGATCGAGTCGTAGCGCGCTCAGTGCTGCAAGGACGGCAGCACCTGCGCTGTGAACAGGTCCCGCGTGGCGTCGATCGCCGCCTTTGGGCAGGCGAAGCTGCACATCAAGGTGTCGACGCCAGCGTCCGCGAACTCGCCGAATCGGGCGATCGCATCGTCGGGCGTGCCGACGAAGGTGTACTTGCCGACGAGCCGCGAGAAGTCCTGGGCGTAGGTCTTCGAGAGGGCGTCGATCGCCCATCGCTCGGCGACCGCCCGGTCCTCGTGGACGCATCCCCAGATGAACAGCCCGCGCCGGACGGGCACGTCCGACTGACGTTGCGCGTCGATCTTGTCCAGTGATGCGGCGTACTGCTCGGGCGTGTACATGTACGGAAACCATCCGTCGCCGAAGCGTGCTGCCCGGCGCATCGCCGCCTCGGCGCGACCGGAGACCCAGATCGGAGGGGGAGGATCGAACCGCGGTGCGATCGTCACGTCGCTGAACCTCGTGAACCGCCCCTCGAAGGCGGCGTGGTCGGTCGACCAGAGCAGTCGCACGATCTCGAGCGCCTCGTCGGTGCGGGCTCCGCGTTCGCCGACCGGAATGCCGCAGGCCTCGAACTCGGCCGGGATCTCGCCCCCGATGCCGACACCCATGTGATAGCGACCGCCCGACGCGACTCCGAGCGCGGCACCCAGCTTGGCGAGCAGCGCCGGGGGGTACAGCGGAGCGAGCACGATGCCACTCATCAGCTGCAGCGTGGTGGTGGCCCCTGCCGCTGCGGCGAGCGAGATGAAGGAGTTGGTGACCGGTACGTTGAACGACACGTGTTCGCCGACCGTGGCGAACCGGTAGCCGGCCAGTTCGAGCGCCGCCGCCTCGCCTGCCGGATCGGATGCCGATTGCAGGGTCAAGCCGACGTCGAGATTCACGTTGCCATCCCAATCGCTGTCATCCGGTTCAAAGTAGTGCGCTGATTCGGTGAGGTGGTAAGACGGGCGGCATGGGAGAACTCGACGGCAAGGTGGCGATCGTGACCGGATCGACGCGCGGCATCGGACGGGCGATCGCCGAGCGATTCGCCGCCGAGGGGGCTCGTGTGGTGGTGCACGGTCGCGACACCGAGGCGTGCGAGGCGGTGGCCGCCGACTTGAGTGGTGCGATCGGACATGCCGGCGACATCACGGTGCCGGGGGTGGCCGACGGGTTGGTGGCGGCGGCCGTCGACGCGTTCGGGCGGCTCGACATCGTGGTCAACAACGCCGGCGCGGCGATCGACAACTTCGTCACCGGTGTCACCGACGAGCGCTGGGAAGCAAGCCTGGCGACGAATCTGACGGGACCGTTTGCGATGATCCGGGCTGCGACGCGCGTCATGAAGGAATCGGGTGGGGGAGCGATCGTCAACGTGATCTCGTGGGCCGGTGAACGCGGCAATGTCGGGCAGGTCGCCTACTCGGCCTCGAAGGCCGGACTGCACGCGGTGACCTTGTCGACCGCCAAGGAACTCGGCAAGTTCGGGATCCGCGTCAACTCGCTGTCGCCTGCCGTGCAGACCGACATGACCGAGGTGATGGACGAACGGCTCCAGAAGATCGCTGCCTCGCGCAAGCCGATCAAGATCGCCGGCACGCCCGGCGATGTCGCCGAGGGGGCGCTGTTCCTGTGTTCCGACCGCTCCCGCTTCGTCACCGGCGACACCCTCCACGTCGACGGCGGCCTCCACCTCAACTAGTTACGAAACGTGCCAGGCACGTTTCGTACGTACGAAACGTGCCTGGCACCTTTCGCGAGGGGGGATAAAATGGGTTAGTATTTTCGGGTGGATCTCGACTTCACGCCCGACGAGCGAGCGTTCCGTGACGAAGTGCGCGCGTGGCTGGCAGACCACGTTCCGACCGAGCCCCGGCCGCACGGCGACGGCCCTGACAGTCGTGAGTTCGATCTCGCCTGGCAGCGGGCGCAGTACGACGGCGGTTGGGCCGGCATCTCGTGGCCCGCCGAGTTCGGTGGACGAGGCCTGTCGACGATCCAGCAACTCATCTGGTACGAGGAGTACGCGAGCGCCGACGCGCCGTGGATCGGGGCGTGCTTCGTCGGCATCAACCACGGCGGGCCCACGCTGATCGCCCGGGCCGACGACGAGCAGAAGTCGTTCCACCTCCCGAGGATCCTGCGGGGGGACGTGGTCTGGTGCCAGGGCTTCTCCGAACCCGAAGCAGGGTCCGACCTCGCCAACATCAAGACCCGCGCCGTGGTCGACGGCGACGAACTGGTCGTGACGGGCCAGAAGATCTGGACGAGTTTCGCCAACATGGCCGATTATCAGGAGCTGTTGCTGCGCACCGATCCCGAGTCGTCACGGCACAAGGGCCTGACGTGGGTGATCTGCGACATGAGCGCACCCGGCATCACCACCCGGCCGATCTCGACCCTCGATCGCGGCGCCGAGTTCTGCGAGGTGTTCTACGACGAGGTCCGGATCCCGATCAGCAACGTGGTCGGTGACATCGGCGACGGCTGGAGTGTCGCGATGTCGACCCTCTCACTCGAGCGGGGCACCGGGTTCATGGCCGAGATCATCGACACGACCAAGACGATCGACGACCTGATCGAACTCGCACGTCACCGCACCGGTCCCGATGGCCGCCGACCGCTGATCGCCGACGACGAGTACGCCCGTCGCCTCGCCGCCCTGAAAGCCGAGATCACCACGCTGCGTTCGATGGCCTACCGGGCGATCTCGCGGAACCGTCGCGCCGGGCAGCCCGGCCCCGAGGGCTCGATGCTGCGGCTCGGATACGGCAACCTGCTCCAGTCGATGGCGCGATTGGCGATGGACATGCTCGGTACCGATGCACTCGTCTACATCGACCGGTTCCGCAGCGGAGGATGGTCGGGTATGTGGCTCCGGTCGTTCGCGTCGGGCATGGGTGGCGGCACCTTCGAGATCCAACGCAACATCATCGGCGAGCGCGTGCTCGGGCTGCCGAGGGACCGGAGCTGAGGGAGACGACATGGACCTGATGCCCAACGGTGAACAAGACGAGATCGCGGCGACGGTGGCGGCATTCCTCGTCGACCGGGTTCCCGTCGTCGGCCGCGGCCGCGAGCACGTCGTCTCCGGCCCCGAGATCGACGCCGGCATCTGGACCGAGTGTGCGGAACTGGGTTGGCTCTCGCTCGGCCTACCCGAGTCGGCCGGTGGAGTCGGCTATTCGCTCGTCGAAGAGATGATGCTGTTCCGCGAACTCGGACGTGGCGTCGTGCCCGGCCCGTTCCTGCCCGGCGTACTCGCCGCCCACCTCGCGGCTGCGGCCGGAGACCTCGATCTGGCATCGACGATCGCATCCGGCGCCGTCAAGGTTGCGCTCGGCACACCGATCGGCCCGGTGTCGATCGGCGCCACGGTCGCCGGCGACCTCTCGGTCACCCACGTCGACGACGCGGCGCTGGTGCTGGTCTGCGACGATCGATCCGCAGCACTCGTGTCGATCGATTCGTGCGATGTCGACCAGATCGATCCGGTCGAGGGCTCGATCACGACCGGCCATGGCCGTGCCGACCAGGTCCGAGCGACCGTGCACGTCGACGCCGCCACCGAACCGATCTTCGTGCGCGGTCTCGTGCTCGCTGCGGCTGCCGCCACCGGCGTCGCGGAAGCGGTGCTCGAACTCGCCGTCGCCCACGCCTGCGAGCGTGTCCAGTTCGGCAAGCCGATCGGCACCTACCAGGCGATCAAGCACCGGTGTTCCGACATGAAGGTCGGCGCCGACGGTGCGAATGCCCAGGCCAGCTATGCCGCCGTCTGCGTCCGCGACGGGATCGGGGCCTGGGCCACCGAAGCGGCGATCGCCAAGTACGTCGCCGACGAGGCGGCCCGGCTGAACTGCGAGGGCGCCGTACAGATCCACGGAGCGATGGGATTCACCAGCGAGGCCCTCCCACACCGGTACGTGTACCGAGCCCACCTGCTCGGACGGACCCTCGCGTCACGGGCTGCGCTGCTCGATCGCATCATCGGTAGGGACATGGCTCGGGCATGACCGCTCGCCAGGCTGTCGCAGATCGCCTGTCGTCCCTGTACCGCGAGTGGCCGAACGAGCAAGCGCTCCAGTTCACCGAACCCGGGACCGAGCGACCCGCACAACGCTGGTTCTCGTGGGGCGACTTCGGCGAGTTCGCGGGCGCGCTCGGATCGATACTCGACCACCACGGCGTTCCGGCAGACTCGGCGATCTCGATCGTGATGCGGCAGCGACCGGTGCTCGTCGCCGCCGAGTTGGCGGCGCTCGCCACCGCCCGCACGGCGCTGCTCTTCACGCCGCTGCAATCCGATCGTCTGCTGGCCGACGACATCGCGTCCACGCGTCCGTCGGTCGTGGTCGCGCACACGCTCGAGTGGGAGCGCAGTGGCGTCGCCGATGCGATCGTCGAGTCGGGCGCGTTGGGCATCGAGGTCGACGACGGGTTCACGGTCCGGGCCCGAATCGTTCCCGACTCCGTCCAGGCGGGCCCGGCGGTCGATGCCGCGGTGACGGTGCTCACCAGCGGTACGACCGGCCCGCCGAAGCGCCTGCCGGTCGCGTGGGACACATTCGTGCGACTCGGTGGTGGGCCGCAGGGCCGCGAGCCGAAGTCGAACAAGGGCGCGCTGATCCTGTCGCTGCCACTCGTGACGCTCGGCGGCCTGCTGTCGATGGCGCGCCTGGTCTTCATGGGGCGTCCGATGTCGATGACCGAACGATTCGACGTGCACACCTGGTCGGCGCTGGTGAAACAGCACCGCCCGAAGGTGATGGGAGCCCCGCCGCCGGTCGTGAAGATGATCCTCGACGCCGACATCACCCCCGATCACTTCGAGGGCGTCACCGCCTACATGACCTCGTCGGCCGCGATCCCGCCCGAGGTGATCCGAGCGTTCGAGGAACGGTATGGGATCCCGGTGCTGCTCGGGTACGGGGCAACCGAGTTCCTCAACAGCGTCACGGGCTGGACCCCCGCCCTGTGGGCCGAGTTCGGTGCCACCAAGATCGGCAGCGTCGGCCGCGCCTATCCCGGTGTCGAGTTGCGCATCGTCGACGGCCTGCTCGAGGTCGATCCGCCGCAACGGGCAGAGAACCTGCCGGACGGCTGGTTACGCACCGCGGATCGCGCCCGGATCGACGAGGACGGCTTCGTCTGGATCCTCGGCCGCGCCGACGGCGTGATCGTGCGAGGCGGTTTCAAGGTCGATCTTGGCACGGTCGAGACGGCCTTGCTCGAACATCCCGACGTCGTGGCAGCGTGTGCGGTCGGCCTGCCCGACGACCGACTGGGCGAGGTGCCGGCGGCGCTCGTCGAGGCCGCGGGTGCGACCCGACCCGACGAGTTGACCACCTGGGTGAGGGAACGGCTGCCCCCGTACGCCGTGCCGGTGATCATCGAGACCACCGACGCGATCCCGCAAACTTCGACGTTCAAGCCGCACCGCGCCAAGATTCGGGATCGGTTGCTCGCCGCCAGGGAAGGATTGGGCCATGTCGAATCGTGAGGAGTGGGAGCCGTGGCTCGACCGGCTCGCCGCCGAGCGCGAACGGTCACGCACGATGGGCGGCCCCGAGCGCCTCGAGCGGCACTACGCGAAAGGCAAGCTCGACGTGCGCCAGCGGGTCGACGCGCTGTTCGACCCCGGCACGTTCACCGAGATCGGCTCGCTCGTCGGCAACAAGGAGGACTTGCCCGCCGACGGGTTCGTGTGCGGGTTCGGGCAGGTCGACGGCCGCACGGTCGCCGTCGGCGCCGAGGACTTTACGATCAAGGCCGGTTCGGTCGGGCCGGGCGGCTCGTACAAGCGGTATCGGATCGCCGAGCTGGCGGTGCAGGAAGGCGTGCCGCTGGTCTGGATGAAAGAGGGCGCCGGCGCGCGGATGGGCAAGCGCACCTCGACACCGGCACGCGTGCCGAACGACCTCGAGCCGATGGCCGACGCCAAGGGCGAGGTGCCGGTGGTGTGCCTCGTGCTGGGTGTGTCGGCCGGGCATGGGGCGCTGGCGGCACCGATGTCGGATTTCGTGGTGATGACCAAGCAGGCGTCGCTGTTCACAGGTGGCCCCGATCTTGTCCGTGCCGCGACCGGGCTCGAGGTGAGCGCCGAGGAGCTGGGCGGTTGGAAGGTGTGTGTCGAGATCGCCGGCACTGTGCACAACGTGGCCGACACGGATGCCGAGGCGATCGAGATGGCGCGCGCGTATCTCGACTTCTTCCCATCGAGCAAGTACAAGCTGATGAATCGGCGCAGCGGTCCCGACAGTGGCCCTCGCGAGACGCCGGCACTGCTCGACATCATCCCGCCGAACTCGCGTCAGCCGTACGAGGTGCGCCAGGTGATCGACGAGCTCGTCGACGAACGCGACTTCTTCGAGGTGCAGCCGCTGTACGGCCGGGCGATCGTCACCGGGTGGGGCCGGATCGGTGGCCAGGTCGTCGGATTCGTCGCGAACAACCCGGCGTTCGGCGCCGGAGCGCTCGATGCCGCGGCAGCGATCAAGGCGACCGATCTGATCGAGATCGCCGACACGTTCGGCCACCCGGTCGTCTTCCTGCTCGACAATCCCGGGGTGCTGGCCGGTCCCGAGGCCGAGCAGGCCGGGGTGCTGAAGTGGGGAGGCAGGATGTATCTCGCGACCCGTCGCCTCAAGACGCCGAAGATCAGCGTGTTGATGCGCAAGGGCTTCGGGTTCGGTCTGGTCACGATGGCCCACATGCCGCACGACCGCCAGACGCTCACGCTGGCGCTGCCGAGCGCCAACATCGCATCGATGCCCGCCCAGAGCGGCGGCAAGACAGCCAATCTCGACGACGACACCCGCAGCAAGATCGAGCGCGCCCAGCGAGGAGGGCCGTACGGGCTCGCCGACCGGCTCGGTATCGACGAGGTGGTCGATCCCCGCCAACTCCGCAACGCATTGATCGCCGGGCTCGACCTCGCCGCGACCCGCCCTCGGTTCTGAGCGTTCTGCGCCGAACCGACCCACAGACGAATCGAGAGTCATATGACGACATCATCCACCGACGATGCGATCGACCTGGACGGCGCCCGGATCCGCTATCGCTCCACGGGTGACGGCCCGACGGTCGTGTTCGTGCACGGGGTCTACGTCGGCGGCGGGTTGTGGCACGACGTCGTCGACCGGCTCGACGATTTCACGTGCATCGTGCCCACCTGGCCGCTCGGGGCACATTCCGATCCGGCTCCCGACGCCGACGTGTCGGCGGCGGCCGCGGCGGTGAGGATCCCCGCGTTGTTGGAGGCGCTCGACCTCACCGACGTCACGCTGGTCGGCAACGACACCGGAGGCGGGCTGTGCCTGGCGGCGCTCGCCACCGGCCACACCGGCCTGGCACGGATCGGCCGCCTGGTGCTCACCAACTGCGACAGCTACGAGCACTTCCCGCCGAAGGGTTTCGACCGGATCGCTGCCATCTCGCGGAAGGTGCCTCCGATCGGTGCTGCGTTCATTCGGTTCCTGGCGTCCAGACCGGGTCGTCGGTACTTCATGAAATCGGTCTGCGTGCACCCACCGGCCGGCGCCGATGCCGATCGGATCTTCGAGGCGTTCGCCACCAGCAAGGCTGCTCGCGCTGACGCGCTGCGAACCACCCAGTCGCTCGTGCCCAGCGTCACCCTCGACGCCGTCGACGCGCTCCGTGCGTTCGATCGCCCCGTCTTGCTGGCGTGGGGCGTCGACGACGAGCTGTTCCCGATCGCCCATGCCGAACGTCTTGCCGACGACTTCCGAGACGCGCGGCTGGTACCGATCGAGGACGCGGCGACGTTCGTCATGGTCGACCAACCGGATCGGCTCGGCCTGGTGATCGCCGAGTTCGCACGCGATAACCGCTGATCGCGCCGGTCGGTTCCTCGGCCGCAGAGCGTCGTGTGGGGTATGTCGTCAGGCTCAACCCGAGCGCAGGGCACGCAACATCCGGGCGAAGTGATCGGTGCGCCAGCCATCCTGGTCCTCGCCCCACCCGGTCCGGCTGCTGCCGTCGGGGAGGACCAGGTCCCAGCGCATGAACGCGTTGGCACCGTTGCCGTGTTCGCAGTTGTGGCTGAGCGCCACACCTTCGGCCTGCATCGTGCGGCCTTCCCGGTCGACGAGGTCGACTTCCATGTGGGCACTCCAGCCCGTGTCGGGGTGGCGGTAATTCTTCATCCGACTCCGCGTGGTGTCGAGCCGCACGAACCGGCCGTCGCGCAGCAGCCAACCCATGTTGAGCGGTGACCACCCGTCGGCGGTGCCGTCCTGGGTGCGCACGAAACTGAGGAAGCCGGTGTCGCAGCCTGTGTCGTCCCAGGAGTGGCCGAAGATGTACTGGATTCGGCCACGGCCGCGTTCGCGTTCGATCTCACGCCACGTCGGCCCACCGGGATTGGCCACTCTCGCCTTGGCCTGTGTCGTGGGTTGAGCGCCGTGTGAGTGATGTCGGCTCCGTGGGCCCCAGGTGCGGTCGCGGATCGAATAGCAGTCGAGTTCGATCCGTTCGCCGTCGAGCACCAGTTCTCCGGTGAGGTGGCCGAGCTGGTCGATGTGTGGATTGTGGACGCATGGTGCTTCACCGGGTGTGAAGCGGTGTGGCGGATGAATGCTGCGATGCTCGAACTCGATGCCGAATCGGGCGTCGGGATCCGCGTAGGCGACGTGATAGTCCATCAGCGGGTTGAGTGCCTTCATGCTCCAGCCGCCATCGGGGAAGGAGACGTCGCGCAGGTCGACCGAGTGTGTCTCGTCGGGGCCGGCCTGGTCACCTGCAGGGGTGGCACCGAACGGCACGTCGGAGGCGAGCTTGTAGTACGCCATGCGGGCCGGATCGGAGCCCTTCGGGTCCCACAGGAAGACGCGCCAGGTCATCGTGCCCCTGTTGGTGTGGCGGCCGGCGTGCAGCCAGCCACCGATCCGGCGCTCGGGGACCGAGAACGAGAACCAGGCTGTCTCGAACCACAGCGGGTCGGGAAGCGTCGGCTCGTGATAGGTGTCGTCGTCCAGTGTGAACGGCGTGTCCTCGGTGATGATCGTCTCGGTCATGGTTACTCCTGTCGGTGTCGCAGGATCAGAGCCGGTAGGCCCGGACGGCGGTGTCGTGGAAGAGGTCGGTGCGTTCGGCGGGGGAGAGGTCGGACGACATGATGTCGAACGCCTCCCACAACGTGGCGTAGCTCATCGTGAGCTTGTCGACCGGAAAGTTGCTCTCGAACATGCATCGGTCGGGGCCGAACGCTTCGATGCAGAAGCGAATCGGTTCGCTCCACGCGCTGACGAGCTGTTCGACATCGGCGGATCCGTCCGGTGCGGCCGATGGTGTGGCTGCTGGTGCCGCGTCGAGCGGGCGACCCCGGTAGATCGGCATCCCGTGGCCACCCACTTTGAGCAGCACGTTCGGGCACGCCGCCACCTCGGTGAGCAGTGGACGCCAGGCGTTCAGTGTGGCAGTGCGGTCGCCGTACGGGCCGAGGGTGATCGGGCCGCCGAGATGATTGAGGATGATCGTCGCCTCCGGGTAGGCGCGAGCGAGATCGACCAGATCGGGGAGCTGCGGGAAATACATCCACGCGTCGAACGAGAGTTGCATCGAGTGCAATACGTCGAACCCGCGTCGGAACCACGGGTCGAGCAGCAGTCCCTCCCCGGGGTAGGGAACGCCCGGTTTGATCGACGGGTGGGCGTCCCAGGTGGCGCGCTGGCGAATGCCGCGGAAGCGTCCCTCGCCGGCCTCGACGTGGGCCTCGAGCATCGCAGCCGTCAGTGGGCCGAGCCGCAGGTCGCCGGCCCCGACGATGCCGGCGATGACTTCTGGGCCGCTGGCGACCACCCACTCGGTCTCGCCGACAACGCGCAGATGTTCGGGCCCGGTCTCGCGGTACCAGGCGTCACACTCGACGAACACGGTCGTGGCGACCTGTGGCACGGTGGCGAGATCGTCGAGCAGGTCACCGGGCAGATATTCCATACCGGGCCGCAGCCACAGGTGGTGGTGCGGGTCGCAGATCGTGTCGGGCAGGGTCATCGTCGGCTCATCTCGTTGCACCACCCGCCGGTTCGCGGCGGGCGGGTCGGCCGTCGTCGCGATCGAATGGTGTCGCCTGGTCGATCGAATCGGTGTCGCTCACGATGCCGATCATCCTTCGTCGTTGACCTCGCGGACGAGGTCGAGCATGTGGCCGAGCGTGTCGAGCTTCTCGGACGGGGTCTTGCCCATCGGCTGGAGCCGCAACGAGGTGACGCCTGCGTCCCGGTAGGCGCGGATCCGGTCGCGGACCATGGCATCTGTTCCGATGAACGAGGTTCGATGTGCCATCTCGTCGGGCACCGCATCGACCGCCTCGTCGCGTTTGCCGGCCAACCAGAGCGAGCGCACCTCGGCGGCCGGTTCCGCGTACCCGATCCGAGAGTACGCGTCGTTGTAGAAGTTCATCGTCGGTGCACCCATCGCGCTGAGCTGGAAGGCGAGCGCCTTCTTGCGGCCCCGCAACGGGCGTTCGACGTCGTCGGTGAAGGCGACGGGGCCACCGGCGTCGATCTCGAACGAACCGTCGTCGAATATCGAGCGTGGCCGACCGGCCTGATCGGCGCCGATGCCGAGCTGCTCGAAGTAGTAGCCGGAGGTCTCCGGCACGAAGCAGGTGCCGACCCAGCCGTCCGCGGCTGCGCCGGCGAACTGCAGGGCCTTGGGACCGAGCGTGGCGAGATGGATCGGGATGCCGGGGCGGGGCGGCTGTCCGATCCGCAGTGCCTTGCCCATGCCGCCGGGGAGGGGAAGCTCGATCTGGTTGCCGTGGTACTCGATCTTGTCGCCCGCAAACGCGAGCCGGATCACGTCGACCGTCTCCTCGAGGCGCTCGAGCGGTCGCGCGTAGGGCTGGCCATGGAGACCCTCGACGACCTGTGGTCCGCTGGCACCCAGCCCGAGCACGAAGCGACCGTTCGATACGTGGTCGAGTGTCATCGCCGTCATCGCCGTCATGGGCGCGGCGCGGGCGGTGATCTGCAAGATGCCGGTCGCCAGCCGGATCCGGGAGGTGAGGGCGGCGAGGTAGGCGAGCGGCACGATGCCGTCGGTGCCCCAGGCCTCTGCCGACCAGACCGTGTCGACACCGAGCGTCTCGGCGTCGACGACGTGTTGCGCCGTCTCCGAGAACTCGGGCGAATCACTCCAGACGAAATCGGCCAGCGTGATGGCGGTTCGGAGACCCATTACCAAAATATAGGTGAAGATTTACTCGGAGGACAGTGTCCGAGCCGACGTCACTCCGGCACGCCGAGCGCACGCAGGCAGAACTCGGTGGTCTGGATCTGGTCGAGTGGCTGGTGAGGCACTGCCAACCCGGCAGCGTGCAGCGCGGCGACGGCCACCAGTTCGCACGCGGTCGCCGGATCGGATGCCACGAACGAGCCGTCGGCACAGCCTGCATCGATCGCCGACCGGAGCGACTCGACGAGGAGTTCGCGACCCCGGGCGGTGACCGCGTCGGCGTGCTCGGCGCTGACGCCGGTGATCGAGCCGAGCACGGCGACACGTTCTGCGCGGCTGGGCGAACGCGTGAAACTGAAGATCTCGTCGATCCACCACTCGACCGCTTGGCGCGGCGTGCCGGCGTCGGTGAGTCGTTTCAAGAGGCGCTCGGCGGCCCACTCGCCGTCGCGCAGATACATCGCGTTGAGGAGCGCATCCTTCGAGTCGAAGTGCCGGTAGAACGAGCGCGTCGACACCCCGGCGGTCGACAAGATGTTGGCGATCGTGAAGTCGTGCCCTCCGTCGCGCAATGCGGCGTAGGCGGCGTCGAAGATCAGCCGACGCTCGACATCGTCATCGAACTGGCGGGGCCGACCCACGGAGCGCTTGTCGGCCATCAGCCCACCTTACGCGGCGAGTGCCGGCGGTGGGCCGACCTCCGGGAACAGTTCGAGGAAGGCTCCGCACGTGATGCGGTACCGCGTGGCGTCGTCGACGCCGTCGAACAAGCCGTGCAGCGTCTCCTGGGTGTGCCCGTAGGTGCCCTCCATGTGGGGGTAATCGCTGCCGAACATCACGTTCTGATACCCCATCGCCGTCACCGCGGCGACGGCGGTCTCGTCGTGCTGGAACGACGCGTACACCTGGGAGTACAGGATCTCCTTGGGTGTGCGGGTGAGCTTCGGGCGAACCATCATGTTGTGCTGGCGGTAGCCCTCGGTCATGCGATCACCCAGGAACGGCACCCAGGTCGCGCCACCCTCCGACACGAGGACCTTGAGGTCCTGATGGCGGTCGAGAGCGCCCGACGCCACCATCTTCATCGCCGCCCGCTGGCCTGAGAACGTGGTCTCGGTGTAGTTGAGGATCGCGCCGCCAGGGCCGCGATAGGTGATACCAATTTGTTCGCCCTCGTCCATGTGCACGGGGTCGGTGCCGATGTGGAAGGCGATCACCATGTTGGCCGCTTCGGCTGCCGCCCAGAAGGGCTCCCAGTCGTCACGGTGGTAGTCGGGCGTGAGCGACGGGGGAGTGGTCGGCAGGAACACGGCCCGGTAACCCATCCCTGCGCAGCGCTCGAGTTCGGAGACGGCATCGTCGATCGACAGCATGGAGACCTGAGCGGTCGGCACCAGCCGCGGCGAGATGCTCATCACTTCGCTCTTGCACCAGTCATTGCTGACCTCGATCGCCGACTTGAGCGCATCGCGGGTGGTGAACGACGCATTCCAGAGCCCGAGCGAGGGGAACACGACCTCGCCCCACACGCCTTCGCCGTCGAGGTCGACGATCCGCTTGCTGAGGTCGAAGGCGCCCGGGGCGCGCATCGACGACTCCATGAACTCGAGCTGGGCGGCGTTGGGCAGCTTGCGTCGGAACGACTTGCCGTCGACGTGCACGGTTTCCCACTCGCCGTCGTCGTCCTTGACGGAGTGCGGCATCAGATCGGCGTATTGCTTCGGAACGTTCTCGCGCCACAGGTCGTCGGGTTCGATGACGTGAGAGTCGCCGGAATTGGTCCAGATCTTGTCCACGTGTGGGGTGCCTCCAGTGCGTGCCAGGGGTGGTCTGGCGAGTTGCGTCATGCCATCGTACGCCGCTCGGCGCTATTTGGCAATGCCGTTCTCAAATGCCGCAGCAGGCGCGTGTTCAGCGTGATGGTCGCGTGTTCACGGGGCCGGCCAGTAGGCGTCTCGCAGCTGACGTTTGAGCAGCTTGCCGGTGGGCAACCGCGGCAACTCGGTCACGAAGTCGACCGACACGGGGCACTTGTAGTGGGCCAGCTTCGAGCGGCAGTACGCGATCAGCTCCCGGCCCAACTCGTCGCTGGCGGCGGACGGCTCGGCGGCGATCACGACCGCCTTGACCTCCTCGCCGAGATCGGCGTTCGGCACGCCGATCACGGCTGCGTCGGCCACTGCGGGATGCAGCTGCAGCTCGTTCTCGACCTCTTGGGGATAGATGTTGACCCCACCCGAGATGATCATGTGCGAGGCGCGATCGGTCAGGTACAAGAACCCTTCGGCATCGAGGTAGCCGATGTCGCCGAGTGAGCTCCAGCCGTGCTCATTGTAAGCGTTGGCCGTCTTCTCGGGATCATTGTGGTACTCGAACTTGAGGTCGGACTCGAACCAGATCTGGCCTGCCTCACCGACAGGCAGTTGCTCGCCGTCGTCGTCGCAGATATGGATCGTGCCGAGCAACGGGATGCCGACCGAACCCGGGTGCGACAGTGCCTGCTCGCTGTTGATCGCACAGAAGCCGTTGCCCTCACTGCCTGCGTAGTACTCGTTGATGATCGGGCCCCACCAGTCGATCATCTGGCGCTTGACCTCTGCCGGGCACGGCGCGGCGGCATGGACGACCATCTCGAGGCTCGAGTGGTCGTGAGCCGCCCGTTCCTCGTCGGAGAGTTTGAGCATGCGGATGAAGTGGGTCGGCACGAACTGCGCGTGCGTGATGCGGTGTTGCTCGATCAGTGCGAGGGCGCGCGCGGGGTCGAACTTCTCCATCACCACGACGGTCGCACCCAGCCGTTGCGAGGTCGTCGACCAGCCGAGCGGAGCGGCATGGTAGAGCGGGGCCGGGCAGAGGTAGACGGTCTCGGGCGAGAACCCGTACATCATCTGGATCAGCCCGATCAGGGCGCCGCCGCCGGCACCGAACGGCTTCGGGTCGATCTTCGGCGTGATCCCCTTGGGGCGCCCGGTGGTGCCCGACGAGTAGAACATGAAGGTGCCCTCGGTCTCGCCGTCGAGTGGCTCGGCCGGATACTCGGCGATCGCCGCCTCGTAGCTCTCGTAGCCGTCGGCGGTGCCGTCGATCATCAGACGGACCTTGACGTTGCCGAGGTAGTCGGACAACTCGCCGGCGACGTCAGCGAGCGCTGCGCTCACGAACACGGCGGTGGCGCCGCAGTCCTCGATGATGTAGCCGGCCTCGTCTGCTTTCAGGTGCCAATTGATCGGTGTCGTGTACAACCCGGCCCGCTGCGCGCCCCAGAAGATCTCGAAATAGCGGGGATGGTTCTCCATCATGATCCCGATGTGATCGCCAGGCCGGAGCCCGGACGCGTACAGGAGCTGGGCGACTCGTTTCGAGCGTTCGTCGAGCTGGCGGTAGGTCACGACCTCCCCGCTGGCGGCCATGATGACCGCTGGTGCGTCGCCGCGTGTCTCGACATGGGCGCCCGGCTGCATGTTGGTCATGTTGGATCTCCGTGATGGGGAGCGGCAACCCGTCGGGGCTGAATCTGACACTTGTGTCGACTACGGTAGCGCACATGAACCTCGACGATCTCCTCGCCCGCGAAGGCATTCGCGACCTGGTGGCTCGCTACAACTCTTATGGCGACACCGGCAAGTTCGATCAGCTCTTTGCACTGTTCGCCGACGACGCCGTGATGGAGGTCGGGCAGGCGAGGGGTGAGCGCGACACGTACGACGGGCTCGAGCAGGTGAAGCTGATCTTCACCGGTGCCCAGGGCCGTGTTCGCGCGCAGGACGAACGGGCGGCGACCACCTACATCAGGCACTTCACCGCGACGCATCAGATCGATCTGATCGACGCCGATCATGCCTCGGGTCGCTGCTACTTCGCGGTGATCATCGGCAACGCGATCGACGCTGGCGGGCTCGATCATTGGGGCAGGTATCTCGACGAGTATGTGCGGATCGCTGGCGTGTGGAAGTTCCAGCGGCGCCGGGTGTACGTCGACGGTCAGATGCCCGGAAGCTGGTTCGCAGCCAACGAGGTGGACGGCTGATGGAGTTCACCTTCTCGACCGAGGACGAGGCGTTCCGGGTCGAGGTGCGGGCCTGGATGGCCGAGCATCTGGTGGGCGAGTATGCCGCCCTGGGCACTGGCGCCGACATGGGCGAGGGTGACGAGCTCGAGGTCCGGCGGGCATGGGAGCGCGAGCTCGCCGCGGGCGGCTGGGTCGGCATGGGCTGGCCGGTCGAGTACGGCGGTCGCGATCTGCCGCTCACGCAACAGATGATCTTCAGCGAGGAGTACGCCCGCGCCGGTGGTCCACAACGCGTCGGCTTCTTCGGCGAGCAGTTACTCGGTCCGACCCTGATGATGTTCGGTACCGAAGAGCACAAGCAGCGCTTCCTGCCCCCGATCCTGCGCGCCGAGGAGTTCTGGTGTCAGGGGTTCAGCGAACCCGATGCCGGCTCCGATCTCGCCAACGTGAAGACGAATGCCACGCGAGACGGCGACGAATGGGTGATCAACGGTCAGAAGGTGTGGACCAGCCTCGGGCACATCGCCGACTGGATCTTCGTCGTGTGCAAGACCGACCCGTCGGCGGCCAAGAAGCATCAGGGCATCACCTTCATCCTGTGCCCGATCGACCAGCCCGGCGTCGAGATGCGGCCGATCACTCAGATCACCGGCACCGCCGAGTTCAACGAGGTGTTCTTCTCCGATGCCCGCACGTCGGCTGACCTGGCGGTCGGCCCGATCGGCGAGGGCTGGAAAGTGGTGATGGCCACGCTCGGCTTCGAACGGGGCACCGCGTTCCTGGCGCAGCAGCTGCGATTCGCGGAGGAATACCACTCGGTGGTCGATTTCGCCAAGCATTCCGGTCATGCCGGCGATCCGATCATTCGACAGCGCCTCGCTGACTCGTACATCGGGCTCGAGATCATGCGGCTCACGGGCCTGCGCACGGTCACCAAGATCCTCCAGGGCGGCCAGCCGGGCCCCGAGTCGTCGATCGGCAAGCTGCACTGGTCGAAATGGCACCAGCGTCTCGGCGAGCTCGAGATGGACCTGATGGGCGCCGACGGTCAGATCCTCGCCGGCGACGACGACGATCGTGATCCCGAGCATCGGATCCGCGACATGCAGTACACGTTCCAGTTCTCGCGGGCGCACACGATCTACGCCGGTTCGTCGGAGATCCAGCGCAACATCGTCGGCGAACGCGTGCTCGGACTCCCCCGCGACCCCGCCTGACTTACGAAACGTGCCAGGCACGTTTCGTAAGTCCGTTTCGTAAGTCAGGGTGCTGTTGCTGCTCCGTAGACCGAGGTCGATCGGATCGACGCCGCCGGTGTGCCGTCGGACTCGATCGACACCTCGCACACCATGAATCGATGTGTGGCGCGTTGGAACAGCTCGGTCACCCGTCCGCGGGCGGTCAGATGGGCGCCGTCCGCAACCGGCTGGTGAAGGTCGACCGTGACGCCGGCGTGCATCCAATAGCCGCCGTCCTCGAAGTTGACGTTGTGGCGCACGATCGCGTTGGCGGCGCTGGCGAGCCACCCCGGGTGAGCCCACCCTCGTTCAGCCCACAGCGCGCCGTGGGTGAGATGGCAGGCGAGGAGGAGGTCGCGTTCGGCGACGTGATCGAAGTCGATCGGATGTAACTCGTACCCGTCGAGCAGCTCGTCGCGAGGAGGCACGGGGTGAGGGGTGCTCGGCGGACTTCCGCTCGGGGCGATCGGTGTGGTCGGACCTGGGCCCAGGGTGCCCGTGGCGTAGACAGTGCCCGCACCATCGATGACCTCGACGGCGATGAGGTCGGCGCGTTCGTTCGTGGCGATCATCAGGTCGAGCCCCGCCGTGAGGTGTGATCGGAACCGCATCTCGATCGATCCGTGTCGTGCCCACGACTCGCCCCACCTGGCCGCGGCGTCGTCGGTACACCAGGCGAGCGCAACGACACCCATGATGTGGTCGCCCATGTCGGATGACGGGCACGTGCCGACGGGATACTGCATCATGCCCAGGCCGTGGCTGACGATGTGGCGCTCCGCAAAGTTACGAAAGGTGCCTGGCACGTTTCGCGAGTTTCAGCGGTTGACGGCTTTGGGGATGTGGAGGTGAGCGTCGAGGCCGGCGAACTGGGCGGGCCGCTTCTCCTGGAAGCTCATGACGCCCTCCTTGAAGTCGGGGTGGACCCCCATCTCCGACATCAGCACGAGTGCCCGCAGGCGAGATTCTTCGGCGGAGCGCTCCCAGTCGTCGAGGACCTGACGCTTGATGTGGGCCATCGACGTCGGTGAGCAGTTGTCGGCCAGGTCGCGGGCATAGGCGAGCGCGTGGGGGAGCAGCTCGTCGGGCTCGAGCACCTTGCTGACGAGACCCAACTGTTCGGCCTCGTCAGCCAGCACGACGCGTGCCGAGAGCAGCAGGTCCATGGCGTCGGCGGTGCCGACGAGGCGAGGGAGGATCCACGACAGCGAGTTCTCGGCGGGCAGACCGCGCCGGGCGAACGAGGTGGTGAATTTGGCGGCGCTCGATGCGAACGCGATGTCGCAACTGGCGAGGTGGATGAAACCGATCCCGGCGCACGCCCCGTTGATGGCGCCGATCACCGGTTTGGGCACCTGCCGGGCCGTGGTCATCGGCCAGCGACGATGCATCCCTGACGTCTGGCCGTGCTTGGCCGACTGCTCGAGGATCTGGAGGTCCATACCCGGACAGAACGACCTGCCGGCTCCCGTGACCACGATTGCCCGAACGGCTCGGTCGTTGGCAGCGGCGAGCAGCGTGCCGAAGTATGCGTCCTCGAGGGTGTAGGTCCAAGCGTTGTTGCGCTCGGGCCGATTGAGGGTGAGTAACAAGACTCCGTGGTCGTCGAGTTCCCGAAGCAACTCGTCTGACTCGGGATACTCGGTGAGGGGAGAAGTGGGATCGGGTGCGGTGGGGCCAGTTGACGTCATCGTCAACTACTGTGCCACGGGAACGACCCCGACGGGCGAGTTCTACGGTGAGGGAGGATCGGGGACAACATGAGAGCTGTCGTCTGCAACCGGTACGGGCCGCCTGAATCGTTGGACGTGATCGAACTTCCCGATCCGGTGGCGCGTCCTGGGCAGGTCGTCGTCGAGATCGCGTACGCGGCCGTCAACTATCCCGATGTGCTGATCATCGACAATCGGTACCAGGTCTCGGTGCCGACTCCGTTCGTGCCAGGGAGCGAGTTCTCGGGGGTGGTCGCGGCGGTCGGTGCTGGTGTCGACAAGGTGGCGGTCGGCGACCACGTGTTCGGGGCGGCGATGACCGGCGCCTACGCGGAGCGGGTCGTGGTTCCGGTGGGGGCCGTCAGGAAGGTGCCCGACGACGTGGCGCTCGACGCTGCCGCCGGTTTCTGGGTAGCACATGCCACGGCGTATCACGCGATCCGTTCGGTCGCCGACGTGAGCGAGAGCGAACGTGTACTCGTGCTCGGCGCCGCCGGAGGGGTCGGGCTGGCGGCGGTCGAGTTGGCGGCCGTACTCGGCGCCGAGGTGATCGCCGCAGCCTCGACCGACGACAAGTTGGGGCTGTGCGGCGATCGGGGCGCCTCACACCTGATCAACTACGAGCGGGAGGACCTGCGCGACTCGCTCCGAGACCGGTTCCCCGATGGGATCGACGTCGTGCTCGACCCGGTCGGCGGGCCACTCGCGGAACAGGCATTGCGTGCGCTGCGCTGGAAAGGGCGGTTCGTCACGATCGGCTTCGCGTCCGGCGAGATCCCGCGGATCCCTCTCAATCTCGTGCTGTTGAAGGGATGCGTCGTGAAGGGTTTCGAGATCCGCACCTTCTCCCAGTTCGAACCCGAGTTGGCAGCCCGCGACGAGCGTGAGCTGCTGGAACTGCTCGCCTCGGGGCGGATCGATCCGCATATCTCGGCCGTGCACCCGCTCGCCGACGTCGCCGCAGCACTCGCCTCGGTCGCGGAACGCCGCTCGACCGGCAAGGTGCTGCTGAGGGCAGGTGGGTGAGGTGTCGGCAGGGATCAGCCGCTCAACACCGCCGTCTGAGTCGGGTCCAGGTACTCCTCGACCCGACTCACAAGCCCCTCGTCGTCGAGCGTCACGATCACGCACGAGTGGACTCGCAGTTCGCCGCCGGGGGCGGTTCCGGTCATGACCGTCTGTGAGACGAAGCCCGTCGGCGTCGGATACAACGCCATGTCCGTCCAGGCCAAGTTCGGAACGGTGCGGTGCAGCCACGCCACGGTTCTCACCGTCTGCTCGGTGCCGACCTCGAGCCCGTCGAAGTTGTGCCAGGTCACGGCACCAGGGGCGCACAGCGCGGCGTACGCCGCGCCATCGTTCTGGCGGCTCGCTGCGGCGAACCGTTCGGCGATCGCCAGTTTGTCGTCGTCGGAGAGCTGACCGGTCATGGTCGATCACGTTGCCACAGGAGAGGGCAGGACATGAAGTTCGCAGTGCAACACGGAATCGGGGATTCGCGCTGGACGCCGGCGATCATCTCGCCGAGCGAGGTGACGCGGTGGGCGACCAGTGCCGAGCGGCTCGGTTTCGATGCCATCTCGTTCACCGATCATCCGGCACCGTCGAACCGGTGGGTCGAGTCGGGTGGGGAGGGCGTGGCCGATCTGTTCACCTCGCTCGGATTCTGCGCTGCCGTCACGTCGAGGATCCGGTTGCTGACCTATGTGTTGCTGCCGACCTATCGAAACCCGTTCATCACCGCTCACCAGGTGGCCACCCTTGACCATCTCAGTGCCGGGCGCGTGACGCTCGGCTTGGGCACCGGCTACCTGAAGTCAGAGTTTCATGCCCTCGGCGTCGACCCGAACAACCGTCGCCAGCGTTTCGAGGAGGCGATGTCGGTGTGCAAGCAGGTGTGGGCCGGCGAGGATGTCACGACGGACGGCTTCGGCTATTCGGCACGTGGTGTGCGGTCGGTGCCGGCCGCGCTGCAACGTCCGCACCCCCCGCTCTGGCTGCACGCCAACACGGCCTGGGCCACGGACTGGGTCGTGCGTGAGGGGCAGGGGTGGCTCGGCATGATGATCGGTGAGGACCGGATCGGCACGTTGCGAACGGTGCCGATCCCGACCCTCGACGCCTTCGCCGAACGGGTTGGTGATGTCCGCGCCCGATGCGCCGCGATCGGACGCGATCCCGCGACGCTCGAGATCATCAACACCGGCGTGTGGCCGATGCTCGATGTCCGGAAGGGGCTCGATGCCGACCACATGCGGGACCAGATCGGACGCCTGACCGAGATCGGCACCGACTGGATCGCCTTCAACCTGTGCGGGGACGACCCGCAGGCGTCGATCGAAACGCTCGAATGGTTCGGCGGCGAGATCATCGCCACCCAGTGACGAAAGGACTTACGAAACGTGCCTGGCACGTTTCGTAACTCAGCCGGTGAGGGCTTTCTGGTTGTCGCGGAGGGCTTTGCGCATGTCGGCCTCGCCGAGGTCGACGAAGTCGCCGATCCACTTGCGAGGTGAGGCGAGACCCTCGGGGTGTGGCCAGTCGGAACCGAGCAGGATCCGATCGGCGCCGTGGATGTCGCGCAAGGTGGTGATGGTGTCCTCGTAGAAGGGGGCGACCCACACGTGCTCACGGAACGACTCGACCGGGTCGCGGCCGAACAGTTGCGGCGTCTTGCCGTAGGTGACCCGCAGGCGACGATGCAGCTCGGGCACCCATGCAGCGCCGAGTTCGAGCGTGGCGACTTTCAGCTTCGGGTGCCGGTCGAACAGGCCGTGGCAGATCATCGCCGCCATCATGTCGAAGATCGGACGCTCGATCGCGACCGACAACACCTCGGTGAGCGGCGTCGACTTGAGCCCGGTGTAGCGCGGGCTCTCGCCCCAGTCAGAGAGATATTTGGTATAGCCCGCATCGCCGGCGTGAATGGCGACGACGATGCCCGCCTCGGCCAGCTTCGCCCAGATCCGGTCGAACTTGGGGTCGGCGGGCGAGGGCGGCCGACCGTGCGGGCTGGCCACCGGACCGGCCTTCATGATCACCATCTTGGTGCCGATCTCCATCACGCGATCGAGCTCGGCCTCGGCGGCCTCGGCGTCGATCAGCGTCAGCATCGGGCCCGTCAGAATCCGACCGTCGCGGTCGTACCCCCAGTCGTCCTCGAGCCAGCGGTTGTAGGCCCGGAAGATTGCGATTGCCGACTCGGGGTCTTCCTGCAGCATCTCCTCGATGCCCAGGCCGAGGCTCGGGATCATCCACGTCTGCTCGACCCCCTGCTCGTCGAGACGTGCGATGCGGGCGGCGCGGTCGCGGTACTCGGGCTGGATCGGCTGCATCTTGACGATGTCGCGCAGCTCCATGGCCCCCTGGTTCTGGGCCCGGAAGTAGACCTCGAGCGAGCCGGGGGCGCCGACCGGATCGTAGGTGGGGTTGGGGACAACCATCAGCTGCTTGCCGTGGATGATGACGGTCGTGCGGCCGCCGACGTCGGCCCACTTGACGACGCTCTTGTACTGCGGCTCGAGGAACCTGGTCAGGCAGTCGGCCGCTTCGTAGTAGTGCTGGTCGGCGTCGTAGATCGGGTAGTCGACGTCAGGATCGCTGGCGGTCCGGTCGGCTTCCAGGGTCGTCATCGGTGTTCCTCCACATGCTGCGTGCGACGATTCGCGTGACTTGACACTATCGTCAAATCGATGTGGTGTCGAGTTCTGATCATGATCACCGGCGTCGGCGCTGACAGGATCGCACGGTGACCGATCAGGCAAGGCATCCGTTGTGGGCTGCCCACTCCGCCGATGAGTTGCTGGCATTTCTCGAGCTCGAACAGATCGACCGCGATATCTATCGCGGCGTTCCCGGCATCTGGCCGTCCGATCGCACCAGCTTGTACGGCGGTGAGGTCGCTGCACTCGCGCTGCGGGCCGCTTCCCACACCGTCGCCGACGATCGGACGCCTCACTCCCTCCACGGCTATTTCTTGCGCCGCGGTGATCACACCAAGCCGGTGATCTTCATGGTCGACCGCGATCGTGACGGACGTTCGTTGTCGGCTCGCAGAGTCGCTGCGATGCAGGGTGGTGAGGTGATCTGGGAGATGGCCTGCTCGTTCAGCGTTCCGATCGACGGCCCCGAGTACGTCCAGCCGCCGGCGGTGGGGCTGCGAGGACCGATGGAGTCTCCGCCGTTGGCGTGGACGTGGTGCCCCATCCTCGACATCCATGTGCCGCCCGCCGCAGGTGAGCAGCGGCCGCGACCTATGTCGGTCGATCGCGCCTGGATCCGGGTCAACGTCCCTCTCCCCGATGACCCGATCGTGCACGCCTGTATGCACGCCTTCGCTTCGGACGTGACTGCAGGGTTCGGCGACCTCGCCATGGACGGTGTGCCGCCCGGCGGGCCGAGTATCGACCATGCGTTGTGGTTTCACCATCCCAGTCGCGCCGACGACTGGGTCGTGTACGACTGCAAGCCCGCCAAGGTCGGCGCCCATCGCGGTCTCTACACCGGCACCGCCCACGACCTCGACGGCAATCTGGTCGCCATGGTGGCCCAAGAAATGCTGCTGCGACCGCCCAAGGAGGAGTGAAGATGACACCCGCGTCGACCACCGTGTTGATCACCGGATGCTCGAGCGGCATTGGCCTCGCCGCTGCTGTCAAGTTTGCCCGGCAGGGCTGTGACGTGGTCGCGACGATGCGCGACCTCGATCGATCAGCACCGTTGCACGTCGCGCTCCACGATGCCGGTGCAAGTGCCGACATACGCGTGCTCGACGTCGCCGACGACGACTCGGTCGCCAACGGCGTCGCCGCCATCATCTCCGATCACGACGGCATCGATGTCGTCATCAGCAATGCCGGGATCGGCATCGACGGCACGACCGAAGAGCTCTCGATCGCTGACTTCCGGGCCTCGTTCGAGACGAACGTCTTGGGTGTCGTTCGGCTGTTGCACGCAGCGATGCCCGGTTGGCGAAGCAAGGGGAGTGGCAGGCTGATCGCCGTGTCGAGCGTTGCCGGCGCGATCGGTCAACCGTTCAACGACGCCTATTGCATGTCGAAGTTCGGGCTCGAGGGCCTGCTCGAGTCATTCGCCCCGGTCGCAGCCCAGTTCGGTGTGCACGTCTCAGTCATCGAACCCGGTCCGGTCGCCGGTGTGTTCGTCGACAAGTCGCGCGGGCCACAGCAGCAGTCGAGCGAGGGTCCGTACGCAGGCCCGCGAGGCAGATTCCAGGCCGTACAGGACGGGGCCTTCGATGCTGCCCAGACGAACGAGGAGATCGCCGAGTTCCTGTGGGGCATCGCAACGGAGGACGACCCGAAACTGCGCTATCAGACGAGCGAACTGGTGCAGCGAATGGTCGGCCAGAAGCTGAAGGACATGACCGGAGAGCGCCTGCTCGCGATGACCAGCCGGTGGGTCTGAGTTCGCGTACGCGAACGCTGCTCCGCCAATGTGTCGTCACCGATCTGCGTCACGCGTCCAACGTTCGGCCGGCCGGTCGTGGGTGTCGCTTCGGGCGTCGCGCTCAGGGTGTCGACTTCACAGCGCGTACCCAGTGGGACCATGTTTCGATGCGCTGCCAGATGAGCTCGCGGGTGCTCGCGAAGTTGTGCATGTGACCCATCCGCTGGCAGATGAAGAGATCGACCGAGGTCGCCGAGAGGTAGGCCCGGGGCTCGCCCTTCGGGTCGGCACACGTGTCTCGTTCACCGAACGCTGCGAGCACCGGCACGGTGACGGCGGCCGCTTCCGGAGCGATCGCACCCGGAGTGAGGCATGAGGCGGCGACCGCCATCGGGAGCGTCGCCGACGCCCACGGCGCCACGTCGCCGTTGCGGGTCGGGAAGTCGATGAGATCGCGCCGTTGGAGTTCGATGGCGACGTCGTCGTAGAAGAATCCCCATGCCATCGCCATGCCGTTGTCGATGATCTCGCTCTCGTCGAACGTCTGGCGCTGGGCGGCCATGTATTCCGGCAGGTTGACCATCACCATCGGTTCGGTCAGCAGCGTGTCGCGTGGCAGCCAGGTAGCCACGATCGGTTCCTCGCCCGGCTTGACCGGAGGGTGCGTGTGCACGGCGCTGTAGCCGAGCACACCGATGCCGTCGTAGCAGCGGTAGCGACCTTGCTGGATGACGGTCATGCATCCGCCCATCGATTGGCCAATGCCGATCTTGAGCGGGTTCTCGATCTGCGGGTAACCGTCGAGGAGTGTTCCGGCCGCGAGCTGCGCCAGCACCTCGGCCTCGGCGGCATGGCTGGCCGCCGCCAAGGTCGTGTAGTCGAGTCTGGTGGGGTCGTGGTCGACGCTGCTGGAGCCCACGCCCAGATGGTCGACCGACACGAAGACCCAGCCACGTTCCGCGTGCCAATCGGCTTGAGCGCCGGAACCAGGACCGGGTAGATCCAGGGTGTAGTACCCCCTCGAATAGCCGCCCCCTGGCTTGGCGAAACAGACCACCGGATCAGCACCCAGCGAATCCGGCGCCGGCAATGTGACCGTCAGCGCGATCGTCGCCTGCTCACCGAGACCGGCGGCTTCGGTCACATCGATCATCAGATCCACCGTGTTCATGACTTCCCCTCCCGTGTCACACCGAATGGCGGCGTCGACAGTCGTACTCTGCCACAGGCCGTGAGTGGCGACCCTCGGCCGCGGCCGATCCTGGAACTGAAGATCAGGTGCTGGGCGCACGGCGGGCGATGAATGACTCGACGGCCCGCGGATAGGCGAGACGATCCGGTCGGAAGAGATCGTGGGAGGCGCCGTCGATCGTGACGAACTCGACGCCAGGGATGCGCGACCGATACTCGGTGAGGGTGTCGTCGGTCAAGATGCAGCCGGGCTCGGTACCCGTGGCGACCAATACGGGAAGCCCGGTCGCTGCGAGGTCGTCGTGCAGGTCGCGATCCACGGATGCGGCGAACAATGACGGGATGACGTGTGGCTCGACCCGGTCGGCCATCGGTGACCCGCGAAAACGGCCCGACATCACCTGGTCGGCCATCTCGGTGCCGAGGGCGTGCTCGCGGGCCCAGTAGTCACCGATCGAGACCGTCGCGACACGTGCGGGATCGGAGAGGACCACGTCGAGGCCCCAGGTGGTACCACGAGAGAAGGTCATCATGTGGAACCGGTCGATGCCCTCCTCGTCGAGTACGGCCTGCAGGTCGGCGGCATGATCGGCGGCGCGGTAGCCAGTGGGCGGGGTCTCGCTGCCGCCCCGCCCCCGGACCTCGACCACCAGCACACGACGAGGTGAGAAGAAGCTCAACACCTCTTCGTACTCGTCGGCGTAGTCGGTGAACCCGGGGGAGAACAGGATCGGGAGCCCCCTCGGATCGGTGGGCAGATTGTCGAGGTAGCGGATCCGTACTCCGCTGCCGGAGGTGAAGCCCTCGTTCACGCCAGTTCGGCGATCAGCGGCGCGTACCTGTCCATGAAGGGCATGGTCGTCGCCGGATCGTTCCAGCCCTCGCGGGCTGCACCGATCACGCAACGAACGACGCCGAGCTCGCGGTAGGCGTGGAGCGTCTCGGCTGTCGGGTCGCCGAACGTGACGAGGGAGATCGGGATCTCGCGACCGGCCTCGGCCGCGACCTCACGAAACTTGGCGATCCGCTTGGGCACGTTGCCGAGTGCTACGTCCATCGGCATCCACTCGTCGGCCCAGCGCACCGCATGCTCGGTGCCCAGCCTGCCCGCGGTACCCAACAGCACCGGTGGGTGTGGTCGCTGCAGCGGCTTGGGATACGACCACACCGGGTCGAAATCGAAGAACTGGCCGTGGTACTCGGAGTCGTCGTCGACCCAGCACCGTCGCAACGCCTCGACGCATTCCTCGGTCGCCCGGTAGCGCTGCGCCCAGGTGATGTCCGGACGGTGGTTCTCGAGTTCCTCCGCGTTCCATCCGACCCCGACCCCGAACAACACGCGCCCGCTCGACAGCAGATCCAGGGTGGCGACCGACTTGGCCAGGTCGAGCACATGGTGTTCGAGTACGAGGCAGACCCCGGTGCCGACCTGCAGGCGCTCGGTCGCCTGGGCCGCCATGGTCATCGACACGAACGGGTCCATCATCCGGCGGTACTGGTCGGGCATGTCGCCGCCGGACGGATAGGGGGTGCGCCGTGAGGCGGGGATGTGGGAGTGCTCGCCGATGAACAGTGACGTGTATCCGCGCTCTTCCAATGCCCGAGCCAGCACATCGGGCCGGATGTCCTCGGGCGTGTTCATGGTCGAGAAGCCGAGTTGCATGTCAGCGCGGCTCCCTCGGCAGACCCAGGTTGCGTTCGCCGAGGATGTTCTTCATGACCTCGGTGGTGCCGCCGGCGATCGTCGAGGCCCTGCTGGTGAGCAGACCCTGGCCGGCCTCGGGCGCGAGCCCGGCGACGGCGTCGATCCCGGCGAGGTCGCAGCGGGCCTCGGCGAATCGCTTGCTGAGCGTCGACCAGGTCTGCTTGATCAGCGAGGCGACGGCCCCGGTGGCGGCGACGTCATTGATGTTGGCGAGCGCCTTCTGGCCCATCCATTCGAGGATCCGGGCGTTGGAGTACAGGGCGACCACCTCCTGTCGCATCGTTGCAGAGGCGCTGGCCACCTCTGGTGAGAACGTCATCTCCTTGATGTCGCTGGCCAGCTTGCCGGCGATGCTGATCACGCCGGCGCGTTCGAACCCGAGCGTGGCCATGGTGATCCGCCAGCCCTCGTTGAGTGGGCCCAGCAATGCCGACCGGGGCACGAACATGTCCTCGAAGAACAGCTCTGCGAACTCTGATTCGCCGTTGATCTGCTTGATCGGGCGGCGGGTCAGCCCGGGCGTGTCCATCGGCACCAGCAGTGCCGAGATGCCGGCGTGCTTGGCTGCATCGGGATCGGTTCGCACCAGCAACATGCAATGTGTGGCATGCATCCCGATCGAGGTCCAGACCTTTTGGCCGTTGACGATGAAACCGTCGTCGGTCGGCTCGGCCCGGCAGCGCAGGCCGGCGAGGTCGCTACCGAAGTCGGGTTCACTGAACCCCTGGCACCAGAACTCGTCGCCGCTCAACATGGCGGACAGGTGCACCTTCTGCTCGTCGGTGCCGAAGGAGGCGATCGTCGGACCGACATTGTTGGTTCCGTACACTGCGACACGGTTGGGCGCGTCGGCCCGTGCGAACTCACTGTCGCAGGCGAGCGTGTCGACGACGCCGAGGCCGCGTCCACCGATCTCGACCGGCCACTGTGGCGCACCCCAGCCTGCCTTGCCCAACTCGCGCTGGAAATCGGCGAGTGCCGCCCATTCGTTGCTGTCGCCCCAGCGCTCGCGATGCTGCTCCATGATGGCGGCGAGCACTGCGCGCAGTTCGGCTGCGTGGGGGCTGAGGGATGGTTCGGTGGTCATCGTCATGCTCCTGCGGCTTCGTCGATGCGGCTGACTTCGTCGATGGTCAGGGGGACCCAGGCGCCGTCGATGTTCTCGTCGGCGTGGGCGAGTTGTGAGGTGCCGGGGATCGGCAACATGTTGGGCGAGCGATGGAGTAGCCATTGCAGGGCGACCTGTTGCAGGGTTGCGCCGTGGGTGTCGGCGATCTGCTGGGTCACGCTGCTGACTCGACGGTTGGGCAGCAGCACCGGGGCCCATGGCATGAAGCCGATGCCCTGCGCCTCGCACGCGGCGATGACGGCGTCGCTCGTGCGGTCGCCGGCGTTGTACCGGTTCTGCACCGTCACGACGGTGCAATGCTGCTGGGCGAACGCGAGTTGTTCGGCGGTCACGTTGGAGATTCCGATGTGGCGCACCTTGCCGGCCTGTTGGAGCTCGACGAACGCGCCGATCGTCTCGTCGAAGGGGACGTGGGGGTCCGGTGCGTGCACCTGATACAGGTCGATCGTGTCGACGCGCAGCCGTCGCAGGCTCTTGTCGCACTCGGCCCGGATGTGATCGGGATCGCCCTGGGTCGGCAGCGTGATGTGGCCGCGTTGGATCTTGCCGGGCAGGTAGCCGGCCTTGGTGGTGATCACGAGGTCGGCGGGGTAGGGGTGCAGCGCTTCGGCGATGATCTCCTCCGATTCGCCGTAGCCGTAGATGTTGGCGGTGTCGATGAAGTTCACGCCCCGATCGACGACTCGGCGCACGAGCTGCCTGGCCGTCTCGCGATCGCGGACGCCGTCGGCGTCTCGGGCCCCTGAGATCCGCATCGCACCAAAGCCGAGACGGCGAATCGTCAGGTCGCCCCCCAGCGTGAATGTCCCGACGACATCGTCGGACAACAACCGATCGCTCATCTATCTGACAGTAGCGTCAACTCCAGAAAACTTACGAAACGTGCCAGGCACGTTTCGTAAGTCAGAAGGCGGAGCGGTGGTGGCCGCCATCGACGGCGATGTAGTGGCCGGTGAGGTAGCCGGCCAGTTCTGAGCAGAGGTAGACGATCGTGGAGGCGATCTCGGCGGGTGCTCCGAGCCGTCCAGCAGGGACCCCGGCCCGTTCGATCATCCAGGTCCGACGCTCGTCGGGATCGGTGAGGCCCTCGTGGGTTTCGAGGTACCACTCGGTCGTGCGGGTCGCGATCCAGCCCGGCGCGATCGTGTTGATCGTGATGCCGAATCTGGCGTACTCGTCCGCAAGGCTTTTCAGCAGGCCGACGGTGGACGGGCGCGTGCCATTGGCGACCGTGTGGGGCGGGTTGTTCTGCGGCTCCTTGGCAGTGGCCGATCCGATGTGGACGAACCGTCCCCAGTTCGCCTGTTTCATAGCTGGCAACACCGCTCGCAACATGTAGATCTGGCTCATCGTGTAGCTGCGGAACGAGTCGACGAACGCCTCATCGTTCTCGATCTCCTCGAAGAAGCCCCGCACGTGGAAGTCGGCCTGCGTGACAACGATCTCGGGTGGCCCGAACGCTGCCGTCACCTCGGCGACGGCGCGGTCGATGTCGTCCTTCGATGTGGCGTCCGCCGAGATGCCGATCGCCTCACCGCCGCGCTCGACGATGTGGGCGACGGCGCTGTCGATGTGCTTTTGGGTGCGGGCGAGGATCGCCACGCGGCAGCCCTCGCTCGCCAGCATCTCGGCAGAGTCACGGCCCATACCCTTGCTACCGCCCACCACCAGCGCGGTTCTGCCTGCGATTCCGTAATCCATCAGACCTCCTGAGCTTTCGTCGCCGAGGTACGAAACGTGCCTGGCACGTTTCGTACGTCAGCCGGTGTGGGTGCCGGCGCGTAGCACGATGCCAGGGCGGGCAGCAGTGAACTGATTCTCGTGGACGATCTCGACGCCGTTGCACAACACACGATCGATGCCGTTCGGCTCCGCGTAGAGCCGTGCCGCGCCGGCGGGAAGATCGGCCCGCATCTCCATCGGATTCGAGGAGATCCTCTGCTCATCGAACACGACGAGATCGGCGTACGCCCCCTCGACGATCCGCCCCCGATCCTTGAGCATGTAGAGGTCGGCCTGCACGGCCGTGAGCAGATGGATCGCCTCTTCGAGCGGGAGCATCTTGCGCTTCACGACCGCCTCGCCGAGCATCTTCGTGGCGTAGTCGGCGCTGAAGAACATGTCGAGGTGGGCGCCGGCATCGGATGCGCCGATGACGGCCCGGTGGTCGCGCCACACCTGCAGCCGGGCCGCCCAGACGTCGTCGGGTTCATCGGTCGAAGGATGCCCGAACGAGGTGAGCAGGTCGTCCGCGAGGGCGATGTCACACAGCGCGTCCCACGGCGTCTTGCCGAGCTCGTCGGCGATCTCGCCGATGTTGCGCCCCAGGTAGCGGGCGTTCTGGAGGGCGACGGTGTGGAAGATCGTCATCTTCGCCCAGTTGGTGAAGTGCCGCATCGCGTGTTGGCCGCCTGCGATCTCACCGAGCTCGGCGCGGCGCTCGGGGTCGCCGAGCAGCGCCACCTTGTCGTCGTGGGGGAGCAGCATCGGCTCCTCCCAGCCCGGCACGGCGTCGAGCAGGAAGCCGCTCTCGAAGCTCATACGGAAGTCGAGCGACATCGGCGCAGTGAGCCCGACCACTCGGGCGCCTCGCGCTTCGGCGATATCGCTCGTGCCCAGCTTGGCGAAGGCGTCGTCGAGCGTCTTCGGGTGGACGGTCAGCACGTTCCAGTTCAGTGGAGCATTGGCGGCGACGGCCATGTCGGCCATCAGTTGGGCGACCTCGTCGTCGAATGGTCCGATCTTCGGGATGAACTCGAGCGAGGTGCCCGGGAAGTCGGCCAGTACAGCGCACAGGGCGATCAGCTCGGAGCGCGTCGCGTACCGACTCGGCACCATGTTCTGCTCGGTGTCGTTGTGGGTGCTCGACCATGACGACGAGAAGCCGATCGCTCCGGCTGTGAGCCCGGCACGAACAAGAGCGCACATCGCTGCGATCTCGTCGTCGGTCGCCTCGCGGCGTGTGGCATCCGCTCCCATCACGACGCGGCGAACCGCAGAGTGCCCGACCTTGAAGGCGGTGTTGATCGATGTGGTGCCGTCCACGGCGTCGAGGTAGTCGGAGGTCGACACCCAGTTCCATGGCACGCCCTCCCGGAGCGACCTCAGCGGCATCCCTTCGACGCGGCTGAGCATCTTCATCAAGTACTCGCCGTCGGCGGGGTCGTCGCTGAGCGGTTGCACGCTGAACCCGCAGTTGCCGGCGATCACGGTCGTCACGCCGTGCAATGGAGACGGCGACACCGTCGTGTCCCAGAACACCTGTGCATCGACATGCGTGTGGACATCGATGAAGCCCGGTCCCACGATTCGGCCGGTGGCGTCGATGACCCGACCGGCTTCGGCGTCGGCGAGTTCGCCGATGCTGGTGATCCGGTCCCCGGTGATGCCGATGTCGGCGAGGCGGCGCGGTTCCCCGGTGCCGTCGACCACGTGGCCGCCTCGGATGATGACGTCGTACACGTTGCTGTTCCCCTCCGTCGGTTCCCGGTCAGTCTGTCGCATGTTCACGCTGGGACAATGCTCGGACGACCCGCTTGTCGATCTGCACCGTGGTCTCGTCGACCCACCCCTGCCCCCGATCGCCGAGGGTCATCTGCTTGGCTCCGACCTGACGGGAGGGCTCCAGAACATGCCTGCGGCGACCGCCGGGTGATGCTGCCGGGTGAACATCCCCGATGTGAGGCCGGCGTCGGCGAACAACACGGCTCCGTTGACGAAGCCGGCATAAGGGCTGTTGAGGAACACCATCGGCCACGCCTGCTCGCTGGGCCGAGCCATCCGGCCCATCAGCTTCGGCCAGTGCTCGATCATCTCGGCACCCCCATCCTTCGACTTGACCGCCTTGGCGAAGTCACGGCTGGCGGGGGTGTAGGTGCCGCCGGGGTTGACACAGTTGATCCGGATCCCGACCGCGTTGAGGCTGATCGCCCGCCACGCGGTGTAGACGTTGACGGCTTCCTTCGACACGTCGTACGGGTAGCCGAGCTGCGGTAGATGGTCGACGAGCCAGTCGAGTGCCGCTGCGTCGTCGTCGACGGCGAGCAGATCGAGCAACTCGTCCACGTGGAACGGCCAGTTGACCGCAGCGGTGGAGCCGATTGAACAGATCGCCGAACCGGGCGGCATCGCCGGGATGATCCGCTCGGTGAACCGGCGCAACCCGCAGAAATTGATCGCCAGGATCGCTCGTGGTTCACCGGTTCCCGGGATGCCTGCGATGTTGAACAACGCGTCGACGCGACGGCCGCCGGAATCGATGATCGCGTCGGTGACGGCGTCGGTCGCGGTGGTGTCGCTGAGATCGAGCCGGTGCGTCTCCGCCACGCCCTCGATGTCGATGGGTTGGATATCCACCCCGACGACTTCTGCCCCGAGGGCCACCAGGATCTCGCAGGCGGCCTTGCCCATGCCCGATGCGGCACCGGTGACGACGACGCGTCGGTCGCTGTAGCCCCACGGGTCGTCACCGCTCGGCAACGGAGCATCGGCAGGGGATCGGTCGCTCATCGTGGTGGCTCCGGAGTTACGAAACGTGCCTGGCACGTTTCGTAAGTGGTCAGGCTTTGTCGATACCGAGGATGGTGATCGCGGATACGGCGGTGGGGCCGCCGATGTTGTGGGTCAGGCCGATCTTGGCGCCGTCGACCTGATTCGTCGAGTGGCCACGGAGTTGCTCCCAGATCTCGAAGCACTGGGCGACGCCGGTTGCTCCCGGCGGGTGTCCCTTCGCCTTCAGGCCGCCGGAGGGGTTGATCGGGATGCGGCCGCCGACATAGGTCTCGCCGTTCTCGATCATCTTGGCGGCGCCCCACTTCTCGCAGAACCCGAGGTCCTCGTAGTTGATCAGCTCGACACCGGTGAAGCAGTCGTGCACCTCGGCGACGTCGATGTCGTCGGGGCCGATCCCCGCCATCGTGTACGCCTGCTTGGCAGCCTTGACGGTGGGTGGGAACGAGGTCATGTCGCGCTTGTGCTGGTGCATCACCCTGTCGAGACCGAGCCCGGTTCCGCGTACCCACACCGGCTTGTCGGTGTAGCGGTCGGCGAGCTCTTCGGCGACCAGGATCACGGCGGCAGCGCCGTCGCTCTGTGGGGTGCAGTCGTACAAACCGAACGGATCGACGACCATCGGAGCATTGAGAACTTGCTCGACGGTGATCTCGAAGCGCATCTGCGCCTTCGGATTGGTGACCCCGTGCTTGTGGTTCTTGACGGCGACCATCGCCAGGTGCTCACGGGTTGCGACCGGCGATTCATGCAGATATCGCGCCGAATGGAGCGCGAAGTTGGCAGGTGCGACGAGACCGAGCGGGAAGTCCCAGGCGGCGTCACGGGTCATGCCCATCCAATCCCAGAACGTCGAGCGGGTGGACGTTTCGCGAACCTTGTCGGCGCCGACCACGAGCACGACGTCGTACATGCCGCTGGCGATCGCCATCGCACCGTGGCGGACCGCGTCGTTGCCGGTAGCGCAGGCATTCTCGAGTCGCGACACCGGGATGTCGAGCAGGCCGCACGAGTCGGCCAGGATTCCGGTCGCGAACCCGTCGGTGGTGACGAGTTCGCCGAACCACGCCGCCTCGATGTCGGCACGATCGAACCCCTTGTCGACCGAGTCGACGGCCTCGGTGACCGCCATCGGCACCATGTCCTTCATGCCAAGGTCGAACAGTTCACCGAAGTTCGTCATCCCGGCACCGACCATCGCGACGCGCCTCATGACGCCACCTCCGAGCCGTCGTGCGCACGGACCGCGTCGGCTGACCATCGTCGGCGATTGCAGGTGCCGTGCTCGTGCGCTGCACTCATGCTGCGACCTCCTTGTTCTGGGTGAACGTACTGTCGGGCAGGAACCCGTAGCCGTAGTCGGGTACGCCCTGACGCACTGCCACGAGGCGGAACACGAGCGACCCGGTGTCGTCGATCTTCACCGATCCGGGTGTGGCGCCGGTCAGTCGCACCAGCGTGCGCACGCCCGTGTCGCCGAGTTCGACGATGACCACTGTGTAGGGGCTGATCAGGCCGGGTACCGGGACCCGGATCGTGGCCAGGCTGTAGACCACGCCGTGCCGGGGGAGCGGCACGAGCAAGGTCGGCTTTTCCGATCCACACTCGATGCAGCGATGGCGGGGCGGATACGACAATTCGCCGCAGCTGCCACACTTGCCGGCCTCGAGGCGGAGCTTTGGATCGAACGCCCGCTCGTAAGCCGACAGTGAGACTGAGACGGATGAGCCTGGGGCGAGCTTGCCGTCGGGGCGAGGTCGGGCCGATGGTTCGTCGCGGGCGACGGTGATGCTGCCCGCCCCGAGTTCGGCGAGCACGAGCGTCGCCTGTTCGGCGGCCAGCACCTGGCCGGCGGCTCCTTGATCGGCGAGTGCCGCTATGGCGAACCCGATCGCGCTGGCGCCGACGGTCAGCAGCGGAGGTGGTGTGCCGGTGCAGACAGCGGCGGCCTCACGGGCGGCGAGCCCGGCTGCCACGAGCGGTGTCGGGGTGCCCAGCCGTGACAGTGATTCGTTGACGCCGCGCTCGCGCAACAGTCGGGGGTCGGCGTAGTCGGAGCTGTTGCCGTTGGCATCACGGGTGACGACCGGCATGCTGCGGGTCACCCGCCCGGTGATCCCCAGCGGTGCGCCGCCGGCGCCGCAGACGATGGCGCTGGCTCCCGCCGACCCGGCTGCATCGGTGCCGATGACGAGCGTCGTGTGGACGGCGCCGGCAACTGCATCGAGGACGGCCGGCGAGCCGCCGATCGTCTCGCTGATGCGCACGTCCTCGCGCAGGCCGAGCCCTGCCAGGATCGCAGCGCTGTTGCCACCTTCGAGCAGCGGGAAGTCGCGGCTGACCACGACCACCTGGTTGATGACGTTGGGGTCGGTGTCACCGATGGCGGCGAGACCGGCTGCGACCGCGAGGGTGACGGCGTCCTCGTCGTCGCCGACCTGGCGGGCCGTGGCGGTGCCCCACGGCGGTAGCGCGGTGCCGATGCGACTGATCGTGCTCATGCGTGCAATCCTAACTTGACACACCTGTCAGATGAAGAGTCGCGGGGAAGGAACGAAGATGGAACACGGTTTCGCGGAGATGGACGTGGAGATCGTGGAGCGGGCGCTTCGTGCGGTCGGAGCGCTCGACATCGACGAGGCGCGGCGTTGCCTGGCCGACGACCTGGTGCTGGAGTTCCCGTTCCGGGCCGGGGGTCACCCGCGGACGCTGGTCGGCGAGGACGCCCACGCGTTCATCGCGATGCTCCCGAAATTCTTCGATCGGATGGACTTCACCGAGATCAGCGTGCACGGGGCGACGCCGTCGGGCCTGATCGCAGCCGAGTACGTCAGCAACGGGCTCACCAAGGCGGGCGAGGCCTACCCGAACTCGTATGCGGCCTTCTTCGAGGTCGCCGACGGCAGGATCATCCGGTGGCGCGAGTATTTCAATCCCGACGTCATCGTCGCTGCCGGCCTCGGCTGACGCCGGCGCAGCGGTGGTCGCGCCTGCAGATCAGCGGAAGATGCTGCGGGGGCGTTGTACGAACTCGAAGGGAATGCCGTTCGGGTCGCTGATGAACGTGATCCACATGTCGGGCACCGGTGTTCCACTCAGCTCGACCTGCATCGGAGGCCGATCGAAGGTCGCTCCGGTGCCGGTCAGATACTCGTACGAGGCGCGGGTGTCGTCGACGCCGAGTGCGGCGCGGAAGATGCCTGCGTGGAACGGGTCGGACGGGTGGGCTCCGTGGCCCGCCGGGTCGTTCCACTGGATCAGGCGCACCTCGAACGGCTCGTCGGGCAACCTGAGCGACGCCACCTCGGCGTCGACCTCTCCGTCGACGCCGGCGAAGCCTCCGTTGTCGAACGGGGAGCGGGTCAACAGTTCGAAGCCGAGCATCTCGTAGAACGGCAGTGAGTCGTCGATGCTCGCCACATTGATGCGCAGGTGATGCATCTGTGATTCGCCGTCGGCCAACGAACCGTCCTCGACGATGTCCAGCGTGACGCCACGAGGGTCGCGCACTGTGGCGTGGCGGGCGTCGGTCGGTGATCCACCGTCGAATGTGACGGTGGACCCCAGTGCGGTCAGCCGCTCGACCGTCGTGTCGACGGATGGCACGGCGAACCCCAGTGCCTGGATGCCGAGCTGGAGCCCGTCGGCTGGCGGTTCGCCGACCGGGGTCGGGTCGTACCAGCCCTGCACCTCGACCGCCGGGCTGGTGCGCGGCCCGCGCCGGTCGTAGACGAAGTTGCCGACCGAGCGCACGTCGTAGTCGAGCCCCAGGATGGCGCCCGAGTCGTACTGGTCCGTGGTGCGCATGACCTGCTTCATGTCGAGCCCGTCGACGAGGAACTTGGCGACCTCTTGGTCGTCGGTGCAGCAATAGCAGATGTGCAGGAACCGGCGTGCCGGCTTCTCGATGGAGACCTCGCTCATGACGGTCACTCTAACTTGACAGTTCTGTCAGCTCCGCTACCGGACCCTCCCGACGCCGTGGCATGATGGTGAGGCAGACCGAGCAGGCAGGGGCCAGCGCATGCGCATCGAACCGATTCCGTACGACGAGGTGCCCGAAGACACTCGCGTGATGATGGAAGCAGGTAGCGCGACCGGCATGTACACCACGACCGTTCCGCTGCAGATCGTCGCCTACAGCACCGCGGCAATGACCGCGATGCATCGCAGCTACGAAGCGACGTTCCGCAAGGGGGTGCTCGAACGGCGCCTGGTCGAGTTGCTGCGCCTGCACAGTGCCCAGTCCGCCATGTGTGCACCCTGCTCGACGTCTCGCAAGGACGATTCGATCAGCGAGGACGATATCGCCTGTCTCTTGTCGCCCGAGTCGGCGAACTTCGATCCGCGCGAGCGGGCTGCTCTGCACTTCTTCGACCTGCTCGCGGACGACCACCATTCGATCGACGACGACACGTTTCGTTCCTTGGCCGAGGTGTTCACGACTGCGGAGATCGTCGAGATGGCGTATCTGTGTTCGTCGTTCCTCGGCGGCCACCGGCTGATGCACGCGATCGGCGCGTTCGCTGCGATGGATGACTCGTCGGGCGTCGAGCCGGTCCTGGCCTACGAGTCGGGTGCCGTCGATCGATCGCGCGCCGGATCAGATGCCTGGCGTGGCGGCGAAGTGGGCCCGATCAGCTGAGATGCATGGCCCTCGTTGGGGTCGTTCAGGTCGCTCTGACGTTCTCGTGGCGTTACGGCTTCGCGTGCCTGCATCCACCGCGCCATACTTGACGTAATTGTCAGATTCGACCCCGACCCGGAGACGCCATGCCCTATACGCCCACAGAACACATCCTCGTCGAGCAGGACGGCGCGGTCGTCACGATCACGCTCAACAACCCCGACATGATGAACGCCTTCCTCGACGACATGCACTCGGCGATGCGCGAGATCTGGTGGGATCTCAGCGAGGACGACTCGGTCAAGGCCGTCCTCCTCACCGGCGCCGGCCGCGCGTTCTCCGCCGGCGGCGACATCCCCGCCTTCATCAAGAGCTATGAGGACAACGAGTACCGTCGCAGGTCGCTGCGCGGTGCCAAGCGCCTCATGGAGGCCCAGGCCGAATTCCCCAAGCCGGTGGTCGCCGCGATCAACGGCCCGGCGGTGGGTCTCGGTGCCAACCTCGCCCTGATGAGCGACATCGTCTACATCGCCGACTCCACCTTCATCGCTGACACGCATGCCGCGATCGGCCTCGTGTGTGGCGACGGTGGTGCCGTGTTCTGGCCGCTCCTGATGGGTCTGCTCAAGTGCAAGGAATACCTGCTCACCGGGGATCGCATCCCGGCCGCCAAAGCCGTCGAGCTGGGGCTCGCCACGCGTGCCTACCCCGACGAGGACTTGATGACCGAAGCGCGCAAGATGGCCGAGCGTCTCGCTTCGTTGCCGCATCAGGCGGTGCAAGAGACCAAGCGTGCCCTCAACCTGCATCTCCAGGACTACATCTTGCGGGCCGCACCGTTCGCGTTGATGGCCGAGTCCGAGTCGTTCACGACCGACGACATTCGCTCGACGATCGACGGCTTCAAGAAGAAGTAGTCGCCTCGCCTGTGGCAAGGTGGCGACCGTGTACGACGAGATCCTCTACGAGGTCGACGACCCGGTCGCGACCATCACACTGAACCGCCCCGCTGCGCTGAACGCATGGACGGCGGCCATGGACGACGAGATCCGCGATGCGCTGCGGCGCGCCGAGGCAGACGCCAAGGTCGTCGGCATCATCATCACGGGCGCCGGCCGAGCATTCTGCGCCGGTGCCGATATGAACGCACTCAACGCTCTCAGTTCTGGTGGCGAGGGCAGTGATCTCGTGGATGCCGAGCGACCTGCGTGGCGCCAAGTCGATGGCGACTTCAGCGGTCGCTTTCCGTATGTGATGGCCATCGAGAAACCGGTGATCGCCGCGGTCAACGGCGCGTGTGCCGGTATGGCGTATCCGTTCGCACTGTGTTGTGACCTGCGCGTGGTCACGCCGGACGCGTTGTTCCTCACCGCGTTCGCTCAGCGCGGCCTGATCGCCGAGTGGGGCCTGAGCTGGTTGCTGCCGCGCCTGGTCGGCCCGGCGGTCGCCCTCGATCTGCTGTTCTCGTCGCGGCGGGTGCACGGTGAGGAGGCCCGTGACCTCGGTCTCGCCAACTACCTGGTGCAACCCGACGAGCTACTGAGCTTTTGCCGCAGCTACATCGAGGATCTGGCCGCCAAATGCTCGCCCACCTCGTTGGCGATCATGAAGCGCCAGGTGTACGAGCAACTCCACAATGGCCTCGGTGCCGCCGAATTCGAGTCGCAAGATCTGATGGTCGAAAGCTTCGGCCGCCCCGATTTCCGTGAAGGTGTGCGCTCGTTCATGGAGAAGCGCCCACCCGACTTCAACCGCCTCGGCAGCTAGTTACGAAACGTGCCAGGCACGTTTCGTAACTCGCCGCGCCGCCGGCTCACGTCCGGCTCCAGGCGGCGATCAGCTCGTCGCTGCTGACGATGGTGGCGATCATCGAGAGTGTGTTGGCCAGAACTGCGTCGCCGTACTCCTTCGGCAGCCCGACTACTGCGTCTCGCACGATCACGACCTGATAGCCGAGGTCGAGTGCGCTCAGAGCGCCGCCGATGATCCCGAGGTTGAGCGAGACTCCCATCAGCACGATCGTCTTGGTGCCGAGGTTGCGGACCACAGCGTCGAGTTCGGTGCCGGTGAACGGCGTCATCCCATGCATGCGCGGCACTTCGATGTCGCTCGGTTGCACGTCGAGTTCGTCGACCAGCTCGGCTCCCGGACGGCCGATGTCGGTCGGTTCGTAGCCGACCTCGGCTCGCCGCTTGGCGCCGATCGCGAAGATCTTGCAGTTGATCGCCTGCCCGGCGCCATCGGCTCGACTCTGCATCGTCTGGTGCACGATTCTGACGCCGGCGGTTCGTGCGGTCCGGCAGACCTGCCCGGCGACGTCGAGGATCCCGGCTTCTCGCACGGCGATCGGCAGCGCCGGGAGGATCGCCTCGTCGCCGACGATGCCTTTCTGGAGTTCCATCGTGATGATCGTGGTGTGGGTGGGATCGACGAGTTCGGACAAGTTGGGCATCGTGCAGTTCCTCGTGGTTTGATCGAAGGTGGGTGTTGTCTCAGGGGCGAAGGATCTGGCCGCCGTCGACGTGGATGGCCTGGCCGGTGATGAAGTCGGAATCGCTCGAGGCGAGGAACACTGCGACGGGGCCGATGTCGCGATCCACGTCGCCGAATCGGCGGAGTGGGATCTGCTGGGCAAGCTTCTCGCGGATGCCGGGGCGAGCCTCGAAGAATGCCTCGGCCGAGTCGGTGGCCATGGTCGGGATGATCACGTTCACGCAGATGTCGTACTTACCCCACTCGGCCGCTGCAGTGCGCGTGAGCGACCGGATCGCCTCCTTGGTGGCGTTGTAGGCAGCGGTGCCCTTCATGGCGCCGATGCCATTCCCCGACCCGAAGTTGATGATCTTGCCGCCGTGTCCGCGCATGTGGGGGAATGCAGACTGCATGCCGAACAGGGTCGCTTTGAGGCCGGTCTGGAAGGTGTGGTCCCAGGTGTCCTCCGGAAAGTCCTCGAGCGCAATGTGGCCCGGGGAACCCGCTGGTTCGGCCTTGGTGCCGAAACCCTGGGCATTGTTCACGAGGATGTCGAGCCGGCCGTACCGGGCGACCGTCTCGGCGATCATGTGCTCGATCTGTTCCCGTTCTCCGACGTCGACCGTGATCCCGATCGCTTCGCCGCCCGAGGTCTGGATGTCGCCGACCACCGATTCGACGGTCGATGGCGTGCGAGACGCGACGACCACGGCAGCGCCCTCTCGGCCGTATTCGAGAGCGATCGCACGGCCGATGCCGCGGCCTGCCCCGGTGACGACCGCCACCTTCCCGTTCAACTTGCCCATGTTCGACCTCTCCGATGCGACTGCATCGCGCCACTTGACACCTTCGTCAGAAACCTACAACCTGGGGGCGTGACCGATTCGATCGAAGCTCGTCTCCAACGCCTCGAAGATCTGCAGGCCATCAATCAATTGTTCATCGACTACGGCGAGCATCTCGATGCAGGGGATTTCGACGCCTATGCCGAGCTGTTCGCAGTGGACGGTGAGGTGTTGCTCGGCCCGATGGGCCGCGCGGTGGGCCGTTCGGAGATCAAGGCATTGATGACCGCAGCGCTCGCCGACAGCGTCGGCTCGACGTTCCACATCGTGAGTAGCCCACGGATCGCACTCGACGGCGACGCCGCCCACTCGACCGTCATGTGGTCGGTGGCGAAGATGGCCGACGACGGTCTCGCACGGATCTCGATGGTCGGTCACCACGTCGACGATCTCGTCCGCACTGCGGATGGATGGCGGTTCCAGCGGCGCCGCGGCACGGTCGACCTGCCCGGCAAGCTGCCGGTCTGACGAGTGACCCCAGCCCGATCAGCAACGAGTTACGAAACGTGCCTGGCACGTTTCGTAACTCGGCGGCGGGCGGTGAACATGCGTGTCGGGTAGTGGCGGGGGAGCGGGTCGAGGCCGTACCGGGGGCGCAGGTCCTCGGTCGCCACGTCGTCGATCACGTCGAATCCGTGACGGTCGAGCGTGGCGTGGACGTCGCGCAGGCCGGCCCTGAGCGGCTCGCCGCCCCGGCTGAGATCGTTGGAGATCGATCGGGTCGTCCGTTCGAAATCGGAACCCTTGAACCACGACATCTCGGCATAGTCAGCGACCAACCGGCCGCCCTCGGGCAGGGCGTCCGCGATCTGGGCGACGACGTGCTCGGCCGTGTCCGGGTCGAGGTACATCGACACGCCCTCCCACACCACCATCGTCGGTGCCCGTTGGTCGAAGCCCGCCTCGACCAACGGTTCGATGAAGTCCCGAGCGGCGAGGTCGACCGGCACCGTGATCCGTGG
>JAHEDX010000092.1 GCA_024641005.1 Acidimicrobiaceae bacterium | reverse complement strand
CTCGATTCCGCCGATGGTGAACGGTGCGCGTGCCATCAGTCGACCGCCGTGGTCCGGTTGCGTCGTCGCATCGCGCGTGACGGCTTACCTCCGAGGTACGACCGGCTGGGGTCGACCAACACGGCGCCACGCATCGCCTCTCTCCCCACCAGCATCCGAAAGCCCATCTCGTCGCGATTGGTGAGCGTCAGCTCGGCGTGCAGGTCGTGTCCGACCGCCCTCACGATGGTGGTCACCACGAGACGCTCCTCTTCGTGGCCGGTGGAGCTGCGCACCACTCGACGGTCGATCACGGGCAACTCGACGCGGGCAGCATCGAGGTCGGAACGCTGCCATGGGTGCACCTCGAACGACGCCCATGCGACACCGTCGCGCACGAACTCCTCCACGTCATATGCATGGATCGCGGACGAGCGTGCTCCGGTGTCGAGCTTGGCCTTGACCCACTTGACGCCGAACTCCGGTAATGACACCCATTCCCGCCAGCCGGCAACGCTCATCGGACCGCTCGCGTCGCACACGCTGGTAGCTTCGCGGATCTTGAGCATGAAACTTGCGATCCTCTCCCGCGCCCCCCGCTCGTACAGCACACAACGGCTGCGGGCAGCGGCCCTCGACCGTGGCCATGACGTAAAAGTCCTCAACACGCTGCGGTTTTCGATCGATCTGTCGGGGCCCGAACCGGATCTGCAGTTTCGCGGCAAGCAGCTCTCGCATTACGACGCGATCCTGCCAAGGATCGGCAACTCCATCACCTATTTCGGTACTGCCGTCGTTCGACAGTTCGAGCAGATGGACGTCTACACGCCGAACACGGCGAACGGCATCTCCAACTCGCGCGACAAGTTGCGTGCGATCCAGATCCTGTCCCGCCATCACATCGGCATGCCCGCCACCACGTTTGCCCGCGACCGGGCCGACGTACTGCCGGCGATCGAACGGGTCGGTGGCGCCCCGGTCGTGATCAAGCTGCTCGAAGGGACCCAGGGCATCGGCGTGATCCTCGCCCCTGACACGCGCGTCGCCGAGGCGATCATCGAAACGCTGCAGAGCACCAAGCAGAACGTACTGATCCAGCGGTTCGTCGCCGAGAGCAAAGGGCGCGACATCCGAGCATTGGTCGTCGGCGACCGGGTGGTGGCAGCGATGCGCCGGGTCGCCCAAGGAGAAGAGTTCCGATCGAATGTCCACCGGGGAGGACGCGTCGAGGCGGTCGAACTCGAACCCGCCTACGAGGAGACGGCGGTCCGTTCGGCGCAGATCATGGGCCTACGTGTCGCCGGTGTCGACATGCTCGAAGGGGCCGACGGTCCACAGGTCATGGAGGTCAACAGCTCCCCCGGCCTCGAGGGCATCGAAACCGCCACGAAGCTCGATGTCGCCGGAGCGATCATCGACCACATCGCGAATCAGGTCGCGTTCCCCGAGATCGACGTTCGCCAGCGACTCACCGTGTCAAGGGGCTACGGCGTGGCCGAGCTGATGGTGCACGACGGAGCCGAGCTGATCGGCAGCACGATCGCCGAATCCGGGCTGCGCGACCGTGACATCACCGTGCTGACCCTGCACCGTGGGGCGACGGTCATCCCGAATCCTCGGATGTCCCGCGAACTCGAGGCGGGTGATCGTCTGCTGTGCTTCGGGAAACTCGAGGAGATGCGGTCTATGGTGCCCGACCGCCGCAGTCGACGGTCGCGCATCAAGAAGCTTCCAAAGGTTCCGATTCCTCGAGACTGAATCCGCCGTTCGGCCCCATCACGACGCCGGCGATCATCACCGCGGCCCCGAGCAGGGTCACCCAGATCCCGAACCGGAGCCGAAAGAGCCCGTCATCCGGAGCGAACCGCACGGCCGTCGCGGTGGCACCTACGTATGATGCGGCCACGATCGGAAGCCACACTCGAGCCAGGCGGACCCGGCGATCGGCCGACGACAGACCCTGGGCGACTGCGCTGGTCACCAGCAACAATGGCGCGATCGGCCACAGTCGAAGCGCCCAGCCCACGAACCCATCGGGTGAGAATCCGAGTCGCTCGATGAGTTCGAAGAGCTCGAAACTCGAGCGAAGCGCGGTGCCCGAACTCAGCCACGGGAGGAAGGTGCCCAGCAACGCCACCGCAGCGCCGCCGCCCACCAGCGAGCGCGAGACCTGAGAGCGATGGAGCACGGCGAGAGCGTACGTCCGCGCCTACCGTGATGGCGATGACCTCTCTTCCACACAGCAGTGTGCGCGGCTCGAAGCACATGGTCGCGTCGGCCGATCAACTTGCCAGCCGTGCGGGCGACCGGATCTTCCAGCTGGGCGGCAACGCAGTCGACGCCGCGATCGCCACCAATGCTGCCATCGCTGTCGTCGGCCCACACTTGTGCGGTATGGGCGGCGACCTGTTCGCTCTCGTCCACACGGGGAGCGAGGTGCTTGCACTCAATGCGAGCGGTCGTTCCGGATCAGGCGCCGACGCCGCCCGGCTGCGTGCCGAAGGCCACGCCGAGATGCCGTTCCACCACGACATCAGAACGGTCACCGTGCCGGGGTGCGTCGACGGTTGGATCGAGCTCCACACTCGGTTCGGCTCATTGTCGCTCGCCGAGATCCTGGCTCCAGCGATCGACCTCGCCGAGAACGGCTTTCCCGCCAGCCCTCTGCTCGTCGGGTCGCTGGCCCGGCTGGACCCTGCCGGTGCCGAGAACCTGCACGAGCTGGCCTCTCAGGCCGGTCGCGTCGGCGCCCTCGTTCGCCTCCCCGGGGCCGCCCGGGCACTGGACTCGATCGTTCGGCACGGCCGAGAGGGTCACTACGAAGGTGAGTTCGGCGCAGGGTTACTCGCTCTGGGCGCCGGACATTTCACGGCCTCCGATCTGTCTAGAGCGCATGCAGACTGGGTCGAGCCACTCACCGCTCGGATGTTCGGGGTCGACGTGCACACGATCGCCCCCAACTCCCAGGGCTATCTGACGCTCGGCGGGGGCATCATCGCCGACGGCCTCGACTTGCCTGACGATCACACTGACGAGCGGTGGGCGCACTTGCTGATCGAGGCGTCGAAGGTAGCCGGATTCGACCGTCCCGACGTGTTGCACGAGCACGCAGACGGTCGCAAACTGCTGTCTGCCATCCGGGACAGGGCTCATCTGCTCGACGCTGATTTGGCATCACGCCTGAGCACGAACGCAGGACACGGTGACACGACCTACCTGTGCACCGCCGAGGTCGGCGGGCTTGCGGTCTCGCTGATCCAGTCGAACGCCTCGGGGCTCGGCTCATGGCTGGCCGAGCCGAACACCGGTATCAATCTGCACAACCGGGGAATCGGATTCAATCTGCTTGCCGGGCATCCGGCCGAGTTCGGCCCGGGTCGGCGTCCGCCGCACACCTTGTCGCCCGCTTTGGCGACACGAGGCGCTGACCTCGCTTCGGTGTTCGGCACGATGGGAGGAGATGCCCAGCCGCAGATCCTGCTGCAACTGGCGGCCAGGCTGTTCCGACATCAGGACTCGCCGGCGTCCGCGATCGCTGCGCCGCGATGGGCGCTGGCCGGCGACAGCACCGGCTTCGACACCTGGACGTCGCCCGGTGGTCCGCTGGTCCGCATCGAGGGACACGCGCCCGAGGCCTGGATGACCGGCCTGGCGCAGCGAGGTCATCGCACCCGTCGACTCCCTGCGTACGCGAGTGATTTCGGCCACGCACATGCCATCGTGCTCGACCCGCGTGGCATCCTCGCCGGCGCAGCCGACCCACGCGCCCGGGTGTCGTCGGTCGCCGCTCGGTAGTTGACGAACCCGGTCGGTACCCTTGGTCGAATGACCGACCCGGCGGCCCTGATCGACACCATCCGATCGTCGGTGATCGGTGGCGCCGAGATGGTCGACGGCCCCTTCGGGCCCCGGCCGGTGGTGTACGCCGACTACACCGCCTCGGGTCGATCACTGTCGTTCATCGAGGACTACATCACCGACGTCGTACTGCCGCTCTACGCCAACACGCATACCGAGTCGTCCGGCACAGGCTTGCAGACGACGCGGTTTCGCGAGGATGCACGGGCGATCATCGCCGACTGTGTCGGCGCCTGCGACGAACACGCTGTGGTGTTCTGCGGCAGTGGCTCGACCGGAGCGATCGCCAAGATGGTCGGCGTGCTCGGTCTGCGCATTCCGTCGGTGCTCGAGGACACCTATCACCTCTCCGAACATGTCCCTCTCGATCAGCGCCCGGTCGTCTTCATCGGGCCCTACGAGCATCATTCGAACGAGCTCCCGTGGCGCGAATCGATCGCCGACGTCGTGACGATCGACGAGGACCACGACGGCCACGTCGACCTGGCCATGCTCGAAGCAGAGCTCGAGCGGTACCGGGATCGGCCGCAGCTGATCGGATCGTTCTCGGCTGCGTCCAACGTCACCGGCATCGTCACCGACACGGTCGCCGTCTCGTCTCTGTTGCATCGCTACGGAGCGATCGCTCTCTGGGACTACGCCGCCGCCGCACCATACGTGTCGATCGACATGGGTTCGCCCACCGACGGTGACGGATACCTCGATGGGATCTTCATCTCACCGCACAAGCTGATCGGTGGCCCTGGCACGCCCGGGCTGCTGGTCGCACGCAGGGAGCTGTTCGCCAATCGTGTTCCCGACGTGCCGGGCGGCGGCACGGTGGCGTACGTCAACCCTCGCGAGCACGACTATCTCACCGGCGTCGAACACCGTGAGGAGGGTGGTACACCGGACATCGTCGGATCGATCAGGGCCGGCCTCGTGTTCCAGCTGAAGCGGGCCGTGGGTCTCGATGCCATCAAGGCCCGCGAGGAGCGGTTCGTCCGCCGAGCGATCGACGTGTGGAACGCCCACCCGAACATGATGATCCTGGGCAGTCGCGAGGCCGAGCGATTGTCGATCGTCTCGTTCGTGGTCCGCGACGTCGCAGAGTCGGCGACGGCGGTGCCCGGACGCTATCTGCACCACAACTTCGTGGTCAGCGTGCTCAACGACCTGTTCGGCATCCAATCACGTGGCGGATGCTCCTGTGCCGGCCCCTACGGCCATCGGCTACTGGGCATCGATCTGGATCGCTCGCACGAGTTCGAACGTGAGATCACCCGCGGATGCGAGGGCATCAAGCCGGGCTGGGTCCGCGTCAACTTCAACTACTTCATCGACGACGACACGTTCGACTACATCGTCAACGCCGTGGCGCTGTTGGCAGACGAAGGACGCAAGCTGCTCCCCTACTACCGCTTCGAACCCGACACGGGCCTGTGGAAACACCGCGACGGTCTCGCTGTGGCGCCGCTGTCGTTACACGACGTGTCGTATACCGACGGAACCATGACGTATCAGCGGCGGCCACGGCTGCTGCCCGAGGGCGGCCTCGTCGAGTACCTCGAGCGGGCCCGCACGTTGCTGGGTCATCTTGCCGATGCCCCGCCGTCGCCGCTCGGCCTGCCGGCGACGACAGCCGACTTCGAGTACCTGCGCTGGTTTCCGTATCCCGACGAGGTCTGATGTAGGACGAGCCGACCGTCATGGGAAGCGTCCGTCCCGCGCGTACCCGCCGATCGGCGATCGTCAGCGATGAATCGTTCGGGTCGTCGCCGACGAGGCGATCAGGCGCCCCGATTTGAACACCATCCGGTCGGCCGGCGCGTCTGCGATCGCCGCACGGATAGAGGGGGCATCGATGGCGACGAAGTCGGCTGGGTCGCCGACATCGAAACGAACGACCGGTAGCCCCATCGCGCGCCTGACATTGTTACTGACCATCTCATAGGCGTCATCGGGAAGCACGTGGCCGGCCATCACCAGCAAGGCGGCGGTCTCGAGAGGATCGGATCGCCCCACGAGGTTGAACGGATCCTGGACATTGTCCGCGCCGGCCGCGATCAGCACACCGGCCTCGCGCAGCGCGGCAATGGCGGTGAGGCCACGCGGCGTCGCAGACGGATGATCACGACCTTGCAGGAACAGATTGGTCTGCGGCAAGGGGACGATGGTGATGCCGGCCTCGGCGACCTCGCGCGCGATCGCCGCTTGCACCTGTGGTGATTGCATTCCGAGGCTGACACAGTGACTGGCCGTCACGCGGCCGGCGAAGCCGGAGTCGATCACTGCTCGGGCCAGGTCTCTGATCGTCAGCATCGCCGGATCGAGCGTCTCGTCGACGTGCATGTCCATCGCGAGCCCTGCCGACCGTGCCGCTGACATGGCTTCGGCGATCGATCCGGCACCGTCAGGCTCGAGGTGCGGGCAGCCGCCGACCAGATGGACACCGTGGTCGATGGCATCTCGCAGCGACCGCCGGTTGGCCTCGCTTCCAACTCCGGCCATCGGTGAATGTGTCAACGCGACGAACTCGATATCGACGAGGCCGTCGTACCCGACGATTGCCTCCTGTGCGGCGATGAGATGCGAAATCCCCGCCCCGGACCCGCAGTTGATGTGGCTGCGAATCGCAGTGACGCCGTTGAACAGCAGCTTGTCGATCGCCGCTCGGATCCGCACCACCATGTCGTCCTGCGTGAAGACGCCTGCCTCGGCCGCTGCGACCCAGGCATTGATCGCCCCGGCGAGGTCACCCCTGGGGTTCGGCACGATCTCGGCGGTGAGCGCCTTGTCGAGATGGGCGTGTGGCTCTGCCATTGCAGGGAGGAGCAACCAACCTTCGAGGTCGATCACCGACACATCTCCGCTGGTGCCGCTGGGGCCGCCTCCGGCGGCCGTCACCGAAGCGATATGTCCGTCGTCGACAGCGATATCGACGACTCGGCGGTCGGCGAGCCTGGCATTCGTGATCACGGTGCGCATCGTGCAGCAGCGTAGGTGTCACTAACCTGCCGCGCATGAGTCGTCGCTACGAGGAACTGTCCGGTCCCGAGATCCTTGACCGGATCAGCCCGTCGTCCACCCTCCTCTTGCCGATCGGAGCGGTCGAACAACACGGCCCCCACCTGCCGCTCGCCGTCGATCACGTCATCGCTCACGAGACAGCGACAGCGGTCGTCGACGCTGTCGGGGAGGATCTCGACATCTGGCAGCTCCCGACCCTGTCGGTCAGCAAGTCGAACGAGCATGCATGGTCACCGGGGACGCTCTGGTATTCGGCCGACACCATGATGGCGATCCTGCGCGATCTGGGGCGGGCGGTAGCCAGCACGGGCGCCGAGCGGCTCGTCTTGCTCAACGGGCACGGCGGCAACACCACATTGCTCAACACCGCACTTCGGGAACTCCGGCTCGAGTTCGGCCTGAAGACGTTCCTGGTGCACCCATCGGTGCCGCCCGCGTACGGAGGAGTGTCGACCGAGAGTGAGCTCGGGATGGGCATCCATGGGGGTCTCAACGAAACCTCGGTGTTCATGCATCTGCGGCCCGAACTGGTCGACCTCTCGAAGGCCACGCGCAAGGTGCCCGAAGCGCTCGCCGACAACCGGTTCGTCAAGTTCGGTGGATCGGTGATGTTCGGCTGGCTGTCGAACGATTTCGACGAGGACGGCTATATCGGCGACCCGACCGGTGCCACGCCCGAGCGCGGTCAGGGCTTGTTCGAGGCCAACGTCACGCACCTCGGTGACCAGCTGGCCGAGATCGTCCGATTCGACTTCGGCCGCTGACGAACGAGGTCTGTCGGGCCGAGGCGGCACAACCAACGCGCCGGGTTCGACGGCAGGTCTGGTCAGTCGATCTGTGGTAGCACCTCCTCGGCCAGACGGTGCAGCTGGGTTTCGACCTTGCCGTACGGGTCCCCCGGCATCGCCGGGAAGATCATGAGATTCTCGATACCGAGTTCGTCGCGATACCAGGCGATCGATTCGGCGACCTCGTCGGGTGATCCGACGATCCAGGTGCGCTGGCGGTCCATCGAGTCCTCGAGGGTGGGGATCAACCCTGGGGGCGCGGGCTTACCGTCGTCGCCCATGTATCCCTTACTCCAGCCGTAGGGTCCGAGGAACTTCCAGAACTCGTCATGGCCGTCCCGCACCGATGCGATCGCTCGCTCGCGGGTGTCCTCGATGCACGTGTTCAACACCAGCATCCGCTTCTCGCCTCGATCGAGCGCACGCCCGTGCGCCTGCTCGTACACCTCGGCGAACCGCTCCCATCGCATCTTGATGAACGAGTGATGACAGTTCCAGAACACGCCGCCCCAGCCCGATCTCGGCACCTGTTCGAGCGAGGGAGGCGACGTGATCGCCTGCCAGATGTCGTACGGATACAACGGTTGTGGCACGAGCGTCAACTGCTCGACGAAGCCGCCGCGATCGGGTATCCCCGGAGGTGGAAAGTCGAAGACTTCGCCGTGGTACGAGAAGGTCTCGCTGTCGAGTGCGAGCCGGATCACGTCCATTGCCTCGTCGAACATCTTGCGGTTGAGTTCGTCCGCAGCCACCTGGTCTGGGTTGTCGAAACTGCCGATCTTGGTCCCCAGCGGCTCCGCCTCGCGCGGCACGGTGCCTCGACCCACACCCAGGATGCCTCGCCCTCCGGAGATGTTGTGGAGGGTGGCGAAATCCTCGGCCAGTTTCAGGGGATGCCACTGCGGCACGATGTTGAACGCCATCCCGATCCGGATCCGTTCGGTCCGCTCGGCGAGGATCGAGCCGATCAGGACACCATTCGGAATCACTTCGTACCCCTCGAACTGGAAGTGGTGCTCGGTCAGCCAGAACGAGTCGAATCCGAGTCGATCGCTCAGCACGCCCATGTCGAGGATCTGCTCGGTCGCCCTCCATACCTCGTGCTTGTCGTAGCGGCGGTCGGTCGGCGCAGGTGGACCCGCACCCGCATCAGACATCTCGACGCCACCGAACAGGAATATCCCAGTACGCATGGCAGGCACTGTAGGAAACGCGACCCGGTGAGTGCACGTGCCGAAGGTCCCGACGACCGAGGCGGCGGGTGACCGGCGGCGTGAGCAGTAGGGTCCTCGCGATGCTGATCGCCCAGATCACCGACTGTCACATCGTCGAGCCGGACGGCTTGATGGCCGACCGCGTCGATCCCGCGAGCGGACTGCGCGCAGCCATCGACCTGATCAACCGCCTGAACCCGCTCCCTGATCTGGTGCTCGCAACCGGTGACCTCGTGAACGATGGTGGCGCAACGCAATACGACCACCTCGATTCGATGTTGCGTGCTCTCTCGATGCCGGTGCTAGCGATCGCCGGCAACCACGATGATCGCACCGAGCTCCGCTCCCGGTTCACCGATCTTCCCAAAGGCGGCCCCGACGACACCATCGACTACGTCGTCGACGACTTCCCCGTGCGCTTGATCGGGCTCGACACCTCGATACCCGGCCGTCACGACGGCCGCGTCACCACCGATCAGATGATCTGGCTCGATCGACAGCTGTCGGCCGCACGCGAGCGCCCGACCATCATCTTCCAACACCACCCCCCGTTCGCGTCCGGAATCCCCTGGATGGACCGCGACGCTGGTTTCACGGGCGCCGAACTGGAGGCGAGCGTCCTGCGCCGCCACGAACACGTCGAGGCGATCGTGTGCGGACACGTGCACCGCGCCATCCATCACCGCTTCGCCGGCACGGTGGCCAGTTCGTGTCCGAGTACGGCAGTGCAACTCGCACTCGATCTGTCGGGGGCGGTGCCGAGCTACACGAACGAGCCCTCGGCCATTGCGTTGCACCAGTACACCGACGGAGTGCTCAACTCGCACATCGTTCCCGTCGTCGTCGCCGACCGTTGGTCGCCCAGTTGGGCGCTCGAAGCCGAGGTGCCGGGAGATCTGTGAACGGCGCGTGAACGACACCGTCGCGAGAGCCTTCGCTGTAGAAACGTGTTCGTCGACCGACTACGGTGCGGCGGACGCAGTTGGTCTGCCGGGAGGCGCCCGGAGCTGGAGGAACGAATGTCGACCGCAGCCGCGGCAACCGCAACAGAATCGCTCTCGTTCGAGCAGATCGGGATGATCTTCCCTGATGGCACCGAAGCCATCCAGGATGTCTCGTTCAGCATTCGCAAGGGCGAGTTCGTCACTGTGGTCGGCCCTTCCGGTTGCGGTAAGTCGACCCTGTTGAAGATTGCCTCCGGGTTGCTCGAACCCACGGCCGGTCGGGTGATCGTCGACCGTGATCGCCTCGGCTACGTCTTCCAGGATGCGACTCTGCTCCCCTGGCGCACCGTACGCGGCAATGTGGAGTTGCTGGCCGAACTGCACGGCATCCCCAAGGCCGAACGGGCGCAGTTGGCCTCCGATGCGATCTCGCTCGTCGGCCTCGACGGATTCGAGGGCCACTATCCCAAGTCACTCTCCGGAGGCATGAGGATGCGAGCGTCACTCGCCCGCACTCTCACGCTCAGCCCACCCATCTTTCTGTTCGACGAGCCCTTCGGCGCTGTCGACGAGATCACCCGTGAGCACCTCAACGAAGAGACACAGCAGTTGTTCCAGCGCGAGGGCTTCGCCGGGTTGTTCATCACCCACTCGATCAGCGAGGCCGTCTTCATGTCGACGCGCGTCCTGGTGATGTCGTCCCGACCTGGCCGAATCATCGCCGAGTTCGACGTTCCCTTCGGCTATCCGAGATCGCCCGACCTCCGATTCGACGCCGACTTCGCTCGGCTCAGCGGCGAGGTCTCGCATGCGCTGCGGGGATCACACTGATGACCGACACCCACCGTCCGACGTCGACGGACACCGATGATGCCGTGGCGGCAGCTGCTGTGCCTGCATCGACACCGCGGGTGACGCCGCCACGGTCGACCACACGCACGCTGTTCACCGTGGTGTTGCCGCCGATCATCATGGGGATACTCATTCTCGGCCTGTGGTACTTCGTGTCGTACCAGATGCTCGACGAGCGCCGTCGGTTCCTACTCCGGCCGCCGCACCAGGTGCTCGACGTCGGCTTTCTCGACTGGGGCAACTTCTCCGACATCCTGTGGGCGCTGTGGGCGACCACCAAGGTCGCGATGGTCGGGTTGTCCATCAGCATTGTGCTCGGCCTGACGATCGCCGTGGTGATGAGCCAGTCGAAGCTCTTCGAACGGGCCTTGTACCCGTACATGGTCACGCTGCAAGCGATCCCGATCCTGGCGATCGCTCCGCTCATCGGCTTCTGGTTCGGAACGGCAACGACCGGCCGCTTGATCGTGTGCGTGATCATCTCACTGTTCCCGATCATCGTGAACACACTGTTCGGCCTCCAGTCGGCCGAGCGCGGCATGCATGATCTGTTCACCCTGCATCATGCCAATCGGCCGACGCGCCTGTTCAAGCTCCAGTTCCCGGCCGCCTCCCCGGCGATCTTCGCCGGGCTGCGGATCGCCGCCGGTCTCTCGGTGATCGGCGCCATCGTCGGCGACTTCATCTTCGGACGGGGCGAGGCGGGGATCGGCCAGGCGCTCAGGAAGTACGCCAACAACCTCGACGGCGAGCAACTTCTGGCGGCGGTGATCATGTCGTCAGTGCTCGGTGTGACCGTGTTCCTCGTGTTCGGCTGGATCCAGAATCTTGCCATCGGCAAGTGGCATGGGGACCGGTCCTGAATCCGCTCTAACAGATCTGCCTAGATCCATCCATCCACCCATCCATCCACCCATCCATCCACCCATCCAGTAATCACTCCTAGGGGGAGCACCAACAATGAACCGAAAGCGATATCACCAGATATCCGCCACCGTCCTGGTCATGGGACTCGTCGCCGCGGCCTGCGGCGGCGACGACGACACGACCGAATCCACCGACGCGCCAGCCGTGACATCGGCGCCAGGAGACACGACGCCCGGTGGCGACTCGATGTCACTTGCCGGCATCTGCCCTGATGTGATCGGCATCCAGACCGACTGGTTCCCGGAGGCCGAGCACGGCGCCGTGTACCACCTACTCGGCGACGATTACACCATCGACACCGAGAAGAAGGCTGTCACCGGCAGCCTCGTGGTGGATGGTCAGGATTACGGGGTCGACGTCCAAATCCGCGCCGGAGGCCCCGCCATCGCGTCGCCGTCCGTGGCCGCCGAGATGTACCTCGACGACTCGCTCACGCTCGGATATGCAACGACCGACAGCCAGATCCTCCGCTACGCGGAAGCACCGCTGCTGTCCGTCATGGCTCCGCTCGAGCAAAACCCCCAGATCATCTACTGGGACCCGGAGACCTATCCCGAGATCAAGACGTTGGCCGACCTCGGCACCAACAACGTGACCATCAACGTCTTCGGCGGTGGCACGTTCAGCGACGTGTTCGCCGCCCAGGGCGTGTGGAACGCCGACCAGATCGACCCGTCCTACGACGGTTCGCCTGGTCGATTCGTCGCCGAGAAGAACATCGCCCAGCAGGGCTTCGCCTCCGCCGAACCCTGGATCTACAAGAACCAGGTCGAAGAGTTCGGGCGCGACCTCGCGTTCCAGACGCTGAACGATGCCGGCTTCCCCGTGTACTCGCAGACCCTGGGCATCCGCCCCGACGACCTCGAGACGCTGCGTCCCTGCCTCGATCAGCTGATCCCGATCATCCAGCAGGCGACCGTCGACTACTACGCGTCGCCGGCCGATACCAATGCGCTGATCGTCGAGACCGTTGCGGCATACGCCACGTTCTGGACCTATCCCGCGGAACTGGCCGACTTCTCGGTCGCCACGCAGCTCGAACTCGGACTCGCCGGCAACGGCCCCGACTCGACGGTGGGCAACATGGACCCGGCTCGGATCCAGACCATCATCGATGCCCTGTCGGCCGCTTCGATGGACTTCCCGGCAGACATCACACCTGATGACCTCATGACCAACGAGTTCATCGACGAGTCGATCGGCTTCGGTGCATCCGCCGACACCGGCGGCGGCGATGCCTCAGCCGGTGGTGGCGAGTTGGAGGGGTTGAAGGGTACGACGCCCAAGGGTGCTGATGTGTCGGCGTGGGTTCCTGCGGTGAACGATTTTTGGGTTGCCAAGGGCAATGATGCGTTGACGGATTT
>JAHEDX010000034.1 GCA_024641005.1 Acidimicrobiaceae bacterium | reverse complement strand
TGGTCACCCGACGGCTACACGATCGTCGTGATCGGTGTCGTCGATCCGGGTATCGACCCGCTGGTCCTCGCTCGAAGCGTCCGCGAGCTCGATTCCCCGTCGTACGAGGCAGCCACGACGAACCAGCCCCCGGCCGGGCTCGGCGACGGATGTGCCACCCTGTTCTGCTAGCTCCCGAACGGCGCCGACCCCGATGTGCTCCGCTCGACCGGCGATCTGGGCCGCGTGATCTCGACGCAACACCCAATGATTGACTCCGACCGTGCTCCCCAAAGGGTATGGTCCGGGCATGAGTGACTGGGTCGCAGGGCTGCTCGCCCTCGTCGTCGGATTCGTGTTCTGCTTCCAGGGTTGGATCGCGATGCGGATCGTGATCTCCATCTGGGGCGGCCTGGCAGGCTTCGCGCTCGGGGCGAGCATCGGTGGGAGCGACGGCGGGATCCTCAGCAACACGCTGTCGTGGACGCTCGCGATCGTGCTCGCCCTCCTGTTCGCAGCGATCGCGTACCTGTACTACGCGGTCTCGATCGCACTCGCGATGGGCTCGATCGGGTTCACCCTCGGCGCCAGCGCGCTGGTCGCGCTCGGCGTCACCTGGTCGTGGCTGATCGTGTTGTCCGGTCTGGCGCTCGGGATCGTGCTCGCCTTCATCGCGATTGCCGGCGATCTGCCCCTGCTCGTGCTCATCTTGCTGAGTGCAGCCGCCGGCGCGAGCGCGATCGTCGGCGGTCTCATGCTTCTCACCGGCACCCTCGACACCGACCAGATCACGCGTTCGGCCGTCGTGACCGAGCAGCTCAACGACGACTGGTACTGGTACGTGATCTGGGTCGTAGCGGCGGTCGCCGGACTCGTCGTACAGGTCCGGCTCGCCGACCGGATGACCGGCACGATGCGCGAGGCGTGGGACGCCCCCCGTTCGACGGCCCACTGATTTCGCCACCCTCGCGCTGCTCCCGCGACCACGACCAGGTGTACCGTTGTCGTAGGCGATTGGCCTCGACGAAGGAGATGGATCGTGCCGGAAGAATCAGGTCTCAACGAGTACCGTCCCGGTACCACGTTCCCCGGCGTGATCGGTCGAACGTTCGACAGATCCGCGCCGGCCTGGCCGGAACCGCGTCGGGCGCGTGACGGGTCACCCAACGTCTTGTTCATCATCCTCGACGACACCGGGTTCGGCCAGCTCGGCTGCTACGGAAGCCCGATCGCCACGCCGAACCTTGATCGCCTCGCCACCGGCGGTGTGCGGTTCAACAACATGCACACGACAGCTCTGTGCTCGCCCACCAGGACATGCATCTTGACCGGGCGCAACCATCACTCGAACCATATGGCCGCGATCACCGAGGCCTCGACAGGATTCCCCGGCTACGACGGCAACATCCCGTTCGAGAACGGCTTCCTCTCCGAGATGCTGCTGCAGCAGGGGTACAGCACGTATGCGGTCGGCAAGTGGCACCTCACGCCCACGGATCAGACGACCGCGGCCGGGCCATTCGACCGTTGGCCCCTTGGCCGCGGCTTCGAACGGTATTACGGATTCCTCGGTGGCGACACGCACCAGTACTACCCCGAGTTGACCCACGACAACCATCGCACCGAGCCGTCGACCAGCCCCGAGCAGGGCTACCACCTCACCGAAGACCTGGTCGACCGTGCCATCGGCTTCATCGCCGATTCGAAGCAGGTGGCGCCCGAGAAGCCGTTCTTCATGTACTTCGCCACGGGAGCGATGCACGCCCCGCACCACGTCCGCCAAGAGTGGTCCGACAAGTATCGCGGCAAGTTCGACGACGGCTGGTCGGCCTACCGCGAGCGCACCTTCGCCCGCCAGAAGGAGCTGGGGCTCGTTCCTGCCGACGCCGAGCTGTCACGCCATGACCCCGATGTCCAGGTGTGGGAATCCCTGTCCGACGACGAGCGTCGGCTCTACGCGCGGATGATGGAGGTCTTCGCGGGGTTCCTCGAACACACCGATCACCACATCGGTCGGTTGCTCGCGTTCCTCGACGAGCTGGGCGAACTCGACGACACGTTGATCATGGTTCTGTCGGACAATGGCGCCAGCTCCGAGGGTGGGCCCACCGGCTCGATCAATGAGAACAAGTTCTTCAACTTCGTACCCGATTCGCTCGAGCAGAATCTGGCGGCGATCGATGACATCGGTGGCCCGAGGTACTTCAACCATTACCCGTGGGGCTGGACGTGGGCCGGCAACACGCCGTTCCGCCGCTGGAAGCGCGAGACCTATCGAGGCGGCATCAGCGACCCGTTCATCGTCCACTGGACAAATGGCATCCAGGCGCGAGACGAGGTTCGTCCGCAGTACACACACGCCGTCGACATGGTGCCGACGGTGTTGGATCTGCTCGGTCTCGAAGCGCCGACCGACATCCGCGGCGTGTCGCAGTCGCCGATCGAAGGGGTGAGCTTTGCCGGCGCACTCCGCGATCCTGGTGCGCCCAGCCTCAGGACCACGCAGTACTTCGAGATGCTGGGCCATCGATCGGTCTATCACGACGGTTGGCGAGCCGTGTGTCCCTGGCCCGGAGCCTCATTCGTCGAGTCGGACGTCGAGTCGGGACGTGCGTTCGGCGACCCGATCACGGCCGAGACCCTGACCCAGCTCGACGCCCACGGTTGGGAGCTGTACCACATCGCCGAGGACTTCGCCGAGAACCACGACGTCGCCGATCAGCACCCCGACAAGCTGATCGAACTGATCGCACAGTGGTACGTCGAAGCCGGCAAGTACAACGTGCTCCCGTTGGATGGTCGGGCCCAGCAACGGTTCGCCGAGGCTCGGCCGGTCATCGCCAAGGACCGATCGCGGTATGTCTACTTCCCTGGCACCAGCGAGATCGCTCCGAGCGCTGCACCGAAGCTGCTCAACCGGCCGTACACGATCACGGCGCTGGTCGAGATCCCCGACGAGGGAGCCGAGGGCGTGCTGGTCTCGCAGGGTGGCATCGATGGTGGCTACGTCTTCTATGTCGCCGACGGCCGTTTGCACTTCGCATACAACTATGTGGCAGATCAGCTCTTCCATCTGACGAGTGACGTCGACGTGCCCGCTGGTCACCGAGCCCTGAGCGTCGAGTTCGTCCCGACCGGTGAGGCTCAGCCACGTCAAGGCAAGGGCACTCCCGGTGATGTGTTGTTCTTCATCGATGGCGAACCGGCCGGACGCGGGTCGCTTCCGGTCACGATCCCTCTCCTGATCGGACTGGCAGCCGGCGTCAACGTCGGGGCCGACATCGGGTCACCGGTCACCGAGGCCTACGCCGCGCCGTTCGCGTTCACGGGTCGGATCAACCGCATCGTGTATGACGTGTCGGGCGAGCACGTCGTCGATCACGAGGCGGAGATCAGGGCGGCGATGGCCCGGCAGTGATCTCGGTGGCAGTCTGCCCGTGATGCACTCTTGACGCTGGTGCTCGGGTCGCGAGGCCGCTGTATCGTCCTCGGTCTGCACTCGACCACATGAAGGATCTGTCGTGAACGTGAATCAGCAGCAGTCCGAAGCGTGGAACGGCGGCGAGTCGGTGCACTACGTCGATCACGCCGACCGATACGACCGGCAACTCCAACCGTTCGCAGCAGCACTACTCGAAGCCGCCGGCCTCGAGGCGCACCATCGAGTGCTCGATGTCGGTTGCGGATGCGGTGTGACGACACTCAGCGCAGCTGGGACCGCTCGTCAGGCGCTCGGTGTCGACATCTCGACCCCGCTGCTGGAGGTAGCTGCTGCCCGGGCCGGCTCGCAGTCGCTCGGCAATGCACGGTTCATCGTCGCCGACGCGCAGATCCACGATTTCGACGACGCCGCCTTCGACATCATCATCAGCCTGTTCGGCTTGATGTTCTTCGACGATCCGGTATCGGCGTTCGCGAATCTCCGTCGTTCGATGGCGCCGTCGGGTCGCCTCGCGTTGGTCTCGTGGCAGGGGATCGACGCCAACGAGTGGCTCGTGATCGTCCGCGACGCAGTGGCCCAACACGCCGACGTGCCCGCGCTCGGCGGGCGGGCCGGTGGCCCCGGCATGTTCTTTCTCAAGGATCCTGACGAGACGACCGCCCTGCTCGACGCGGCAGGGTTCACGAATGTCGAGATCTCTCCGCTGTCGCCGCGCATCCTCATCGCCGGCGGGGGATCCCTCGACGAATCTGCGGACTTCATGCTGGGCATGGGAATCGTTCGGGGCCTGGTCGGTCGGATCGAGGACCCGACCGCCCGTGCGTCAGCGATCGACGCGATCCGTATGTCGCTGTCGGAACGGTACGAACCTGGCGTCGGCGTGCGAGTCGGCGCTGCCGGATGGCTGGTCACGGCGGACCGGTAACCGAGACCCGCTGCGAGACGCTCAGACCTCAGCGGGGAGCTGAGACCTCAGCGTGGTGCTGACGTAGTTCGTCGAGTCGTCGTCTGACGCAGCGTTCGAGCTCGTCGACGGTGAGGTCGGGCGTGCGCTCGCCGACGGGCAGGACGACGGTGCCGTCAGGCCTGACGGAGTACTTGCGCCCGGTGGGGTCGCGCCGGGTGCGCCATCGGTGACGATGTTTGAAACGATCGTGCTTGCCGCACCTGACGTCGGCGTTGTGCTGGTCGGTTCGGCCCTCGTCGGCGGCCCACCCGTCGATGTGATCGACATCGGCGAACGTCGCGGCGATGTCACACCCGGGATGGCCGCAGCGCCGGTGCAGCAGCTTGGCAGCGACCCGATTCGATCCGGTGAACAGGCGCTGCTTGCGCCCGAGATCGGTGATCACCCCGGCCGAGTCGACGACGACGCGGCGGACATGACCCGTGAGGGCGGCCTGCACGGCCAGGATCGGCGGGACGACGATCCCGGTGCTGGTCTCGCAACGCCGGTCGAGCAGCGAAGCCGGATCGATCGTGATCTGGTCGTGCATCCAGTCGGCCACGACGGCGCCGAGCTCGTCGACGTCGAGCCGTGAGCCACCTGGCAACAACATGCCCGCGCGGGTGAATGCTTCGTCGAGCGTGCGCTCGTCGCACACGATGTTGACGAGCGGGTCGGGGGCCTTGCCGCCATCGGAGATGGCGGCGGCGTCGAAGATCGCGCTGAGTGCATCGAACCGGCGCTGCGTCGCCGATCGCGGTAACGGGTGCTGGTCGGCGGTGTCGCCGTGCTCGTCGCTCCGGGCGTCGACGTCGTGACGGAACTCGGCCTGCACGAAGCGTTCGAAGATGGCGGTCATGGTCGCGGACGTGATCGGGTCACCGCCCGATGCCGACACGTGAACACCGCCGCCGACGGCGGTGACGTGAGCGGTGCGGTGCTCGATGTCGGCGGCCAGGCCGTCGAACGCGCCGTCGAGATCGGCGAGCATGATGAACCGGTCGACGCAGATCTTGAAGTCGTCGAACGACAGGTGCTCGGCATGTTCGAGCAATACCGGTGCGATCGCCGGGAGGAGGTGCCTGATGCGCCGATTCGCGTGCACCCGCGCGATCTGCATCGCGGAGGGAACGCCGATGTGGCCGGCCCCCAGCGCATCGGCGATCGAGGGTACGGCGTCGATCGACCGTGCCAGCGACCGTTGCCGGGCGATCTTGGCGTTCGACCAATTGCAGGTGGCGCGGAGGTATCCCTTGATCGAGTGATGGCCGTCAGCGGCGTGGATCTGCCGGGCCTCGGCCACGGCGATGAGCGACGACCGTCGGGCCTGCAGGGCACGGGTCTCGAGCTCGACCCGACGGATCTCGGCGTCGAGGTCGATGTCACTCATTGCGACGTACTCGGCGAGCGCCTCTATCGACATGTATCTCATGCTATCGAACATATGTTCGATAGTCAACCAGGACCATGGATGATTCCGAAGCACCCGTGAGATCGGTGGTTCAGAGCCCGAGCAATCCCCGCAGGTACAGGGCTTGGCCGACATGTTGCAGGCAGTCGTCAGCGATGCTGACCAGGCGGACCCCGAGCGTGACGGGCGGATCCCAGCGGCGGTCGACGATGCGGTCGAGGTCGGCCGGTACGAGCTCGGCGAGCATCGCCGTCGTCCGCTCGTCGACGACCCGGAGGTAGTCGAGCAGCAGCTCGGGGCGCTGGGGATGGACGGCCGCCATCTGATCGACCGTGTGTCCGTACCCGGTGTTCGACGGATCGGGCTCGAGGCCGAAACCGGCGGCGCGATCGCCGCCGGTCCAGATCTGGTCGACACCGAGGAGTTCGGCGACGTGATGGTCCTGGACCCGCGAGAGGTGCCAGACGAGCCATCCGATCGTGTTCGCTCCCGGCGCAGGTTGCAAGGTCAATTGCTCACGGTCGAGTCCGGTGACGGCCTCCTCTGCCAGGGGAGGAATCCGACCGTACAGCTCGAGTAGTAGCGCAGCGATGTCCATGTCTCCATTCCACCACGCGGCGGTAGGGACTTTGGTCCCTGGCCCGGGGGGTGCCGGGGACGGACGATCGATGTGGAACATCGGATCCGGCCGAGTGTCGAGTCCGTCATTCATGTTGGCGGAATCCGCAGGACGCCGGACGAGTGTGAATTCCGTGGTCCGTGATGTGGCGGCGCGCGCTGCGCCGAAGCCGCGGCGCCCGTCGTCCGCCTCGACGCTGCCACGGTCCGATCGCTTCCATCGAGAAGGGAGCACGACATGAACGAGCCCCGCAGACCTCGTCGGTGGCTCGGTGTGGCGCTCATCGCCGCGTTGGGCGGCATCGGGGTCGCGGCGGCCGTAGCCCCGGGCTCGTCGCTCCCGGAGGTCGCTACAACACCGGGGTCGACCGGCATGTGCCGCGGGCGTTCCGATGCGAACATCGTTCTGACCGCCAGCAACAACGGCTTGGGCGCCACCGCATTCTCTGGGACATCTCCCGGCTACGAGATCGAGATCGAGACCGATGCCGAAGGGCACCCGACCGGTGCCCTGGTGTCGGGACACGGGGCCGACGAGCTCCGTGTCGATGAATGGTGTCGCCTGTGGGCACCCGGCTCGCTGGGTGAGCAGAATGGCGAAGGTGAAGCCGCGGAAACAGGCGCCTCGATGGTGCACGCGGTCGGATTCGGTGAGTTCGGCGATGGCACCCGCGTGTTCGTGCGCACCGATGTCAAGTCGACCGAGGATGGCATGAGCTACCGCATCCGGTATCGCGAGTTGGCCATCACGGAGCTCGCCCCGGTGGGCGGCGCAAGCGATCAACTTCGCAACGATGAGGGCTGGACACGTATCCCCGAGGAAGAGTGGGCCCCGCTCACTGAGTTCGAGGTGCACCCGGCCTGAGCCCGGTTCTGAGCCCGAGCTGTGGGAACCGACGGGCGACAGCAAACGACTCTGCGGTTGGGTTCCGCGCTCGAGTTCGAGATGGTGTCCGTCAGAAGCGATGCAGGCCACGGAACCTGTGGGACCATGAATCGGCTCGTGGACTGAGGGGCATCGCATCACGCCCCGGGACGCGACACGATCCGGTGACGATCTGACGATCACCACCGGATCGTGGCCGGTATCGCTCTAGCGGGCTATGCCAGTCTCAACCGCATGAACGATGCTGGTTCGGTGCTGATCTCGTCGGGCGTCTCCTCACCGATCGGGCGATCGGCGGAGAGGTCGCCGTTCGACACGAATGCGATGGCAGTCGCTGTCGTGCCGACCGAGACGTCGACTCCGTTGTTCACGGGGACCACCTCACCGGTGTGGCCGTCGACGCGGGTGCCGGTCGCCTCGGTACCACCCTCGATCGCCACGCTCAGACGTTCGAGCGTCGCGGTGTCGATCAGGTACAGGTAGGCGTCGTTGACACCGTTGAGATCGTCGTCGGTCAATGGTGCAGACGACTCGAATGCGACGGCGGTTCCGTCACCGGTCACTGCCGGGCCGAGTCCACCTTCCGGCAATGGGATGCTCGTGAAGTACGCCGTGACGTCGACGATGACGTGAACGTCGCCGAAGCGGTTGAAGATGACGATCTTGCCATCGTCACCGACCGCTGCGACCACCTGGTTGGGCTGGGTCTCACCAGCGACGAAGTTCAGATTCGACGCCAGCGGGCGCTCAGCGCCACCCGGGTACACGGTGAGATAACTCGCCGCCGTCGGTGCCGTGGCGGTCACGTTCAGCACGACCGCTGTGACGTTGTCGGCGGGGACACCGCCCACATCGACGACCGTCAGCTCGACGGTTTCCATCACCCCGAGCGGATCGCTCGCGGTGCGAGTGTCGAGCAACCTGGCCGACGTGACCGCAGTCAGGCCGCCGTGCATCTCGGCCGAGTCGAAGTAGCCGTTGAGGTCGACGACCACGTCGGTGTTACCGAACGGGTTGAAGATGCTCACTGCGCCATTCGTGCCCAGTTTGGCGATCACCGAGTTGGCGACCACCTGCCCGGCCACGAAGTTGAGGTTGGACGCGAGCGGCTTGGCCTCGAGGCTCGGGTACACCGTGAGATAGCCGGCTGCTGTCGGTGCCACTGCCGTCACGTTGAGGGCGGCAGCTGTCGCCGTGGCGGGCACGCCGGAGGTACCGGCGACCGGCAGCACGACCGTCTCACCCGGGCGAACAGGAGTGCTGAGCGTACGGGTGTCGAGGAGCCGCGTCGGTGCGACCGCGTTGAATCCGCCACCCTCGAACGAGATGTCGATCGCGTGGTCGTAGTAGCCGTTGAGGTCGACGATCACGTGGGTGTCGCCATGGCTGTTGAACACGGTGATGCTGCCGTCGGCACCGATCTTGACCGTTGCCGCATTGGTGTCGACCGCGCCTGGAGCCAGATTGAGGGTGGATGCCAGCGGTCGCTCCTCGCCGGTCGGGTACACGGTCAGGTAGCCGTACGCGGTGTCGGACACAGCGGTCAGATTGATCGCCGCGGCGCTGGCCGTTTCGGGCACTCCATACTTTCCACGCACCATCACGGTGATCGAGTCACCCGGCCCCAGCACCGTGTTCGCGGTGCGGGTGTCGACCAGGCGCACGGGGGACACGGGGACGAGCGGGCCGAACTCTTGGAAGGCAGGCCGATCACTCATGCGTGTCGTCGTGCCGGCAACGAGATCGCGGACAAAGGCGTCGGTGACGCCGTTGACGTCGGTCCCGTCGAGGTTCGTGGCGTCCGACTCGAACGCCACGATGCTGCCGTCATCGCTGACCGTTGGCCCGTACACCAGAGCGCTGGCGCCGTTGCCGAGCACTTCGTCGCTGCTGACGCTGGCGACCGCGATGGTGCCTGCCGTCCGGTCGATCACATAGATCTGCTGGAACGTCTCGGTGGTCTCATCTCCTTCGTCTCCGCCCGGATCTGCGGGCTTCGCCAGCAGGATCGGAGCGGGAACGACCGGAGCGAGCGTCACCTCGGTGGTGAGCACCTGCTCGGATGCGAACGCGACGTAGCGCCCGTCAGGGGAGATGTCGGGCTTGATCGCGTTGCCTGGCGGGGCGATGCCGGCGATGTCGACGCTCAGCATCACCGTCGTCTCGGCGGTCATGTCTCGCAGATACACCTTGTTCGGCCCACCGCTCGTCGGCAGTGGCGTCAGCGGATCGAGGTTGGACGCGGTCGAGTGGAACGCAACGAGCGTGCCGTCCTGGTTGAGGGACGGGAAGTCGCTGAGCCCGTCGCTGGCGGCGCCTGCCGTCGAACGATCGACGCGCTCTGGTGTGCCGATATCGAGCGGATCAGTGATGTCTCTCAGGAAGATCGTGCGGTTCGTGCCGTAGACCACGTAGGCGATCGTGTTGCCGTCGCCGGAAATCGCCGGGTTGAAGTGCGAGCCGTTCGTCAGGCGGTACGTCACACCGGCGGTGCGGTCACGCAGCCAGACGCCCTGGTTGCTCTCGCCCCGCCCGACGAAGACGATCCGGGTGCCGTCGGAACTCACGGCCGGTAGCTCGCGGCCACCGCCGGAGCCACTGTCGACGCTGACGCGTTCGGTCGTGGGTGGGTCCGCTGCCTGTGCAGTCGGAACCAGAACCCCGAAGGCCAGAGCGGCTGCAGCTGCTACCGCTAATCGGGTAATTGATCGAGTGGGACGCATGGCTGCTCCTTTCGTCGATCGGGGCAGGGAGCCTCGCGCCCGCACGGGAGGAGATGTTCCCGGCCTCGCCATTCCATCGTCCGTCCGGGTTCGGCCACGAGCTAGGGCACATGGTCCTGGTCGGAAGGCATTGGACGAAAAGTGAAGGTCGGCGCGCGTCACAAACGTCGGAGCTCCGCCCCGACGACGCGGGTCAGTGATCGTCGTGGGCGACGGCGACGTACACCGTGCTGCTGGCTTGTCCGCCGGTGTAGAAGTTCGGGAAGGTGACGATGTGTGGTTCGACCGTTGCGAACTCAGAGCGGAGCACGGCGACGAAGTCGTCGTCGGGAGGGTCGTCGGACCAGAGTCCGAACACGCCGCCCGGGCGCAACTGTCCGGCAAGGTGACGAAGCCCGTCCGGCGTGTAGAAGCCTGCGTGACGAGGGCTGAGGAGGTGCCTGGGGGAGTGGTCGATGTCGACGAGGACGGCGTCGAAACGCATCGGAACTCGAGCATCGCGGGCGAGCGTGTCGGCCGCGAGCGCGAAGAAGTCGCCGTGCACCAGCCGGCAGCGTGCATCGCCGGTGAGTTCGGCTCCGAGCGGTACCAGATGTCGTCGATGCCACTCGATGACGTCGTCGAGTGCGTCGATCACCATCAACGAACGGACTCGCGGGTCCGCGAGTGCCGCCTGGGCGGTGTAACCGAGCCCGAGACCGCCGATGACGATGTCGAGTTCGTCGCCGCCGACCGCGGCAAGGCCGAGTTGTGCCAGCGCTCGCTCGCCGGTGGTGAACAAGCTCGACATCAGGAACTCGTCGCCGAGCTTCACCTCGTAGACATCGACCTGCAGCGTGGGTTCGAGGCGACGACGCAGGCTGATGTCGCCCATGGGGGTCGATTCGTGGGCGAGTTCGTCGAATGCCCTGCTCATGCCGGGAAACCATCGCAGGTCGTTGCCGACAGGGGCCGAGCGACGTGCTCGGCGTCGATGTCGGTCGTGGTGGCGATGCCGCCGACTGTACGCCGGGCGACGGTTCGTTCCACGGAGTCCGTTCGCTCGCCCAGGCCCCGATCGGCGAAGATGTCGAGATGTCCGCCGGCGCCGACCACCCCGCGACGACCCTGGAGGTCTTCGCTGATATCACCTGCCCGTTCACCCATGTCGGATTGAAGCGCGTCATCGAGCACATCGCAGAGATCGGTCGGCCGGTCGCCGTGCACGTACGAGCCTGGCCGCTCGAGTGGGTGAACGGCTCCGGACTCGACGTCACGGCCGTCGAGATGAAGGCGAAGGCGCTCACCGAACAGCTCGGCGTCGACGACTTCTCGGGGCTGCGTCACGATCGCTGGCCGACCAGTACCGTTCCGGCGCTCGAACTGGCGGCCGCCGCGTACGCCCGTGACATGTCGACCGGGTTGCAGATCAGCCTCGAGGTGCGAGCGGCGTTGTTCGAGCACGGGCTCGATGTCGGCGATCTCGACGTGCTGGCCCGGATTGCCGAACAGCACGGGCTCCCCGGTCGCGAACAGTGGCCCAAGGACGCCGTCGCGTCCGACTACGAGGAGGGCCGGCGGCGCGGGGTCAGCGGATCGCCACATTTCTGGGTCGACCACGACGACTTCTTCTGCCCGGCGCTCGATCTGGGACGCGATGCCGACGGCAATCTCACGGCACGGCTCGACACCGAAGGTCTCGCTGCGTTCTTCGCTCGTATCGACGGCTGAACACCGTCGACGCAACTACGACTGTGGTTCGTCGGTGGTGCTGTCGGCGGCTTCGGACGCGTCAGCGGCGTCTGCGCCCGTGTCGGTGGCTTCGGGCGCGTCAGCGGTGTCGGCCTTCTGCTCGGTTGCAGCCCCGCCGGCCGAGAACTTCTTGGCGGCGTCGTCGATCTTGGACGTGACGCTCGAGGTCTTGCCCTTGCTGACCTTGTCGACCTGCTCGGTGGCCTTGCCGACGAGATCGCCGACCTTGTGCCGGTTCTTCTCCAGCAGCGCCTTGGCCTTGTTCATGTTGCTCGTGCTCAGCAGTCCCATCGAACCAGACTACCGGACGTCCTACTGGGCCCGAGCTGGTATTTCGCTCAGCCCCCGACCGTTTGCAGCCTCGCCGTCAGATAGTCGGCGAACTGGTCGATGGTCACGATCTGGCTGTAGTCGGTCTCGGGGACCTCGATCCCGGTCGCTTCCTGTACCGCGGTCAGCACACCGAGGAAGTCCATCGAGTCGAGCTCGGCTTCCTCGCGGAAATCGATGTCGGAGGGCAGCAGGCCGGGGTCGACATCAGGGGCGATCCTCTCGATCGCATCGAGGATGGTCTGACGTGCGTTCATTGCAGTTCCTCCAGAAGTGGTCCGTCGAGCAGCGTTTGCAGCTGCGCGAGGTAGCGGGAGCCGGTGAGACCGTCGATCGCTCGGTGGTCACCGGCGAGCGAGGCGTCGACGGTCGGGTGAACCGTCGGGAGCCCGTCGGACGCGACGACCGCATCATGCACGGCACCGAACCCGACGAGCGCAACTTGGGGTGGATGGATCACGCCTGCGACCGAATCGGCGCCGAGGTCACCGAGATTCGTGACCGTGATCGTGGCCTCACCCATGTCCGAGGCGCGGAGCCGGCCCTGCCGGGCGCGCTGCACCAGTTCGGCGAGGCGTTGCATCATCTCGACCGATGTGAGTCCGTCGGCCTGGTCGATCGTCGGCACGAGGATGCCACCGCTGCGCAGCGACAGCACCACGCCGAGACGTACCTCGTCAGCGGGCTGGAAGCCACCGTCACGCCACCACCCGTTGCACGCGGGCACCTTTGCTGCGGCCTGCGCTGCCGCGCAGAGCAACAGCGCCCCTGGGACGACTCGGTCGGCGATCGCTCGCTGCCCGTTGGCTTCCGTGAGCCGGTCGGACATCAGACGGAGGTCGAGGCGGCGGGCGAGGTGGAAGTGTGGGATCTCGGCCCACGATCGGGACATCAGATCGGCGATGTGCCGGCGCATCGTCTCCGCCTTGGTCGGGCGGTCGTGCGACGGCTCGGCATCGCGGGAACCATCGCTCTCGATCGGCAGTTCGAGCACGTCGTCGCCGGTGACATAGCCAAGCGTGGCGAACCGGCCAGGGTCGATGCCCCGTTCGCTCATCAGTCGTCGTGCGCGCGGCGTGATCCGCCGTCGATTCGGCTCGCCGGCCGCGGCCTCGACGTCATCGCGGTGCACGCGTCCGCCTGGACCGGTGCCGCGAATGCGGTTCGTGTCGACATGGAGTTCGTCGGCCAGATGCCGGATCATCGGGGAGGTGACCTGGTTGGCAGTCGGGTTCGGTGTCTCAGAGGGGAGAGCTGCCTCGACGTGCACCGTGGTGCTCGTCGCGGCGCGCGGCGGTGGAACTGTTTCGTGAGCGACGGTGCCGGATACGGCACCGTCAAAGCGTGCGATCGGCGCGCCGACCGGTACGAGGTCGCCCTCGCCGACCAGTAGTTCGGCCACCGTTGCGGGCTCGAACACCTCGACTTCGATATCGGACTTGTCGGTCTCGACGATCACGACGATCTGGCCGCGTTCGACGTGGTCGCCCGGCTGGACGAGCCATTCGGTGATCCGCCCCTCGGTCATGTCGGCGCCGAGTGACGGCATCGCGAACAGGGTGCCCTCATGGGTGGCGGTGGTCATCACGCCACCGCCATCTCCGGGGTGCGGCCCTGCATCGCCAGCTGCGCGGCTGCGACGATTCGATCGACGCTCGGCATCGCGGCGAGTTCGAGATGGCGGGGATACGGCAGGGGGATCTCTGCCGTGCACACACGCCCGACGGGTGCGTCGAGCTCGTAGAAGGCCTGCTCCATGATGCGCGTGGCGATCTCACCGGAGATCCCGACCGACTTCCATCCCTCGTCGACGACGATCGCGCGATGGGTGCGTGCGATCGACGACATGATCGTGGTGTCGTCGAGCGGTCGCAACGATCGAAGGTCGACGACCTCCGCCTCGACACCCTGCGTTGCCAACTCCTGGGCGGCGTCGAGGCAGGTGGGCAGGGTGCCGCCGAACGTGATCAGCGAGATGTCGTGTCCGGACCGGCGAACGATGGCCCGGTCGAGCGGAAGCCCCGGGTCGGTCTCGCTGACCTCGCCACTCGCTCCGTAGAGCCCACCATTTTCGAAGATGATCACCGGATCCGGGTCGTCGAGCGCCGGCCCGAGCATCCAGCGGAAGTCGTCGATCGTGCCGGGGGCGACGATCTTGAGACCTGGGATGTGCCCGTACCAGCCATCGAGGCTGTGGCTGTGCTGGGCCGCCAGTTGCCGGCCTCCGCCAGTCGTCATTCGGATCACGAGCGGCACGCCGACCTGGCCGCCCGACATGTGTCGCAGCGTCGCGGCGTTGTTCATGATCTGGTCGAGGGCCAGCAGGCTGAAGTTGACCGTCATGATCTCGACGATCGGCCGCATGCCGCCTATCGCGGCGCCGATTCCGGCACCGACGAACGCCGACTCCGACAGCGGAGTGTCGCGTACGCGGTCGGGGCCGAATTCGTCGAGCATGCCGGCCGACACGGCGAAACAGCCGCCGTATCGGCCGACGTCCTCGCCCATGAGGAACACGCGGTCATCGGCCAGCATCGCCTGACGCATCGCCTCGCGCATGGCTTCACGACCCGTCATCTGGCCGTTGTTGTCGGTGGCGCTCATGAGGTGACCTCCTGCAGCGTGGGGGACTCGGGGTTGGGGGCGTACAGGTGCCGCTCGAGCGTTGCGATGTCCTCGATCGGCGAGGCGTCGGCATACACCACGGCCAGCTCGATCCGGGCGTCTACCTCCTGCTCGATCGCAGCGAGACCGTCGGCCTCGATCTGCCCGTCAGCGACCATCCGGTCGAACAGCATGTGGATCGGATCGTGCTCGCGCCACTCGGTGACCTCGCCCTTGTCGCGGTACAACTCGGGGTCGTACATCGAGTGGGCCCGGAACCGATAGGTCTGGAACTCGACGAACACGGGGCCACCTCCGGCCCGGATCGCCGTCAGGGCGCGTTCGGTGCTGTCGACGACGGCCTCGAGATCCATCCCGTCGACGGACCAGGCCGGCATCCCATACCCGCTGGCTCGCAGCGCGAGATCGGTCTGCGCCTCCGACCGGGCGAGGGCGGTGCCCATCGCGTACCTGTTGTTCTCGCAGCAGAACAACACCGGGAGATCCCACAACGCAGCCAGGTTCATGCTCTCGTGGAACTCGCCCTCGGCCATCGCTCCTTCTCCGAAGAAGCACGCGGTGACGCGGTCTCGCCCGGCGAGCTTCTCGGCGAGCGCCAGCCCGACCGCGACCGGGAGACCTCCGGCGACGATCGCGTTGCCGCCGTAGAAGCGGTGCTCGGCATCGAACAGGTGCATCGAACCGCCCCGGCCGCCCGAACAACCGTCGACGCGACCGAACATCTCGGCCATCACCGACTCGGCCGAGACGCCCTTCATGAGAGCGTGGCCGTGCTCGCGATAGGTGGCGACGACGGCATCGTCGGGTCGCAGCCGGTGGCAGACACCCGTAGCGATCGCCTCCTCGCCGACATACAGGTGGAGGAACCCGCGGATCTTCGTCTGTTGATACAGCTGGGCGCAACGTTCCTCGAAACGCCGCACGAACACCATGTCGCGCAACATCTCCGCGCGGGTGGTGGTGTCGAGGTCGTTCATGAGTCGCTCCCTTCGTGGTCGGTTGCCTGGTCGTCGGTGACCGGACCCTCGAGCGTGGACAGGTCACCCTCGGGCAGCCCGAGTTCGCGCGCTCGCAGCACCCGGCGCATCACCTTGCCGCTGCGGGTGATGGGCAGGCGGTCGACGGCGACGATCTCGCGTGGCGCGACCGCGGCGCCCAAGCGGCGCCGGGCATGTGCCATGACGCTCGAGATCGTCTGGTCGGTGGGCTCGACGCCTCGTCGCAGCACGATCCGGGCGTGGATGATCTCGCCGGCGACCGGATCGGGGATGCCGTACACGCCAGACCCGGTGACGTCGGGGTGCTCGTTGAGCACGCTCTCGACCTCGAACGGTCCGATCAGGTGGCCGGCGGTCTTGATGACGTCGTCGGCGCGGCCGACGAACCAGAACGAGCCGCTCGGGTCGCGGCGGGCGAGATCGCCGGCCAGGTACCAGCCGTCGGCGAAGCACTTGCGGTAGCGCTCTTCGTTGTCGAGATACGAACGGAACATCGACGGCCAGCCGGCGCGCAATGCGATCATGCCGATCCGGTCGGGATCATCCAACTCGATCACGTGCCCGGAGTCGTCGAGCACGATCTCACCGGCGTCGGTCGTGGTGAGCAGACCCGCCTGGATCCCACAGACGGGGCGTCCCATCGATCCGGCGAGAACGACGTCCTCGGCGGTGTTGGCGATCATCATCGCCCCCGTCTCGGTCTGCCACCAGGTGTCGCGGAAGGTGATCGCAAGATGCTCGATGCCCCACTTCACCGCTTCCGCGCTGAGCGGCTCACCGACGCTGAATGCTCGTTGTACCGACGACAGGTCGATGCCGGCCGCGGCCTCTGCCCCGGCGTACATCAGCATGCGAATCGCGGTGGGGGCGGTGTACCAGACATCGACTCGCTGACCTTCGAGGATCTGGTACCAGCGCTGCGCATCGAACTCGGCTTCGTCGACGATCAAGGTCGCCCCGACGGTGAGCGGTCCGATGATGCCGTAACTCGTCCCCGTCACCCAGCCAGGATCAGCGGTGCACCAGTAGACGTCGCCGCGTCGGAGCCCGAAGACCTGCTCGGTCGTCGCCCGATGCATGGCGACCGCGTCGTGCACGTGGAGCGCCCCCTTCGGTGTCCCGGTGGTGCCTGACGTGAAGTGCAGCAGCGCAGGCGTCTCTGGAGAGGTCGCCGTGATCTGGAACACGCCGATCGCCCGGTCGAACAAAGGGCCGTAGGCCCAGGTGTCGGGCGGGGCGTCAGCCTGGTCGTCGACATCGAGCAGGATGACGTGCCGGACGGGAAGCTCGTCGCGGATGCCGGCGATCTTGCGCCGGTACAGCGATGCGGTGGTCACGAGCACGGCCGCATTGCCCAGCACCATGCGCTGCTTGATCGGCTCGGGCCCGAACGCCGAGAACAGCGGGCACACGACGTGCTGGCCCTTGAGCGCCCCGAGCGCCGCCACGTACAGCCGCGGGACCCTTCCGGCGAGCAGGAAGACCGTCTCGCCCGGCCAGACCCCGAGCCCACGCAGCACATGGGCGAATCGGGATGTCTCGGTCGCCAGCCGCTGGTAGGTGTACTGCTCGCCGGCGTCGTCCGGTGCCTCGTGCTTGCCGAGGAATCTCATTGCGATCGTCGATCCGAAGCCCTCGGCAACATGCCGGTCGACGGCTTCGTGGGCGATGTTGACGCCATCGCCCCCGGGCAATCCGACGAGTTGGTCACGCACCGATTGCCAGCGGTCGGCTGCGAGCGTGGTGTTCACGGTGGATCCTTTCGATGTTGATTCGAACCGTTCAGGTGTTCGGACCCCGGGCGGCCTCGAGCAGGAGGCGCTTCTCTGCAGAAGCGATGGTGGCGCGCACCGAATCGACGGCATCCGGGTTGACCGAGATCGACGTGATGCCGAGGCCGACGAGATATTCGGCGAACTCGGGCGAATCCGATGGGGCCTGTCCACACAGCGACGACGTGATGCCGCTCGCGCGGCATGCGTCGACGATGCGTCGAATCGCCCACAACACGGCATCGTCGTGCTCGTCGAACAGTTCCGCGCAGGTCTCGGAGTCGCGGTCGACGCCGAGCATGAGCTGTGTGAGGTCGTTACTGCCGATCGACACACCGGTGATGCCCATCGCGGCGTATTCGGGGATGCGGTAGACGATCGACGGCACCTCGGCCATCACCCAACGCTGCAACTGTCGATCCTCGCCCAGCGGGCTGCGGTCGATCGCTGCGAGACAGTCGGCCAGCTCCCACTTGGTGCGGACGAAGGGGATCATGACATGCACGTTCGGGTACCGGGCGCGGACGGCGGCCAACGCCTCCAGTTCGAGGGCGAACGTCTCGGGATCCTTCACATAGCGGTAGCAACCACGGAACCCGATCATCGGGTTCTCCTCGTGTGGCTCGTACCGGTCGCCGCCTTCGAGGTTGCGGAACTCGTTCGTACGGAAGTCCATCGTGCGGTACACGACCGGTCGGGGAGCGAAGGCCGCGGCGATCGTCGTGAGTTCGGCCGACATGCGGTCGACGAACTCCTGGCGGCGTCCGGCGGCGATCAGGGCGCGTGGGTGCATGCCGTCGAGTGCCTGAGTGACGAGGAACTCTCCTCGCAGCAGACCGACCCCGTCGACCGGGAGCTGGGCCACCTCTGCGGCCCGCTCGGAGACGGCGAGGTTCACGTACAGCTTGGTGGCGAGCGGCTCGACGACGTGGGCCAGCACACGCCCGACCGGGGCGACGGGGGTGGGCGCCAGGGTCGCCTCGATCGCGCCTTCGAACACCTGACCTGACGCGGCGTCGACGGTGACGAGTTGCCCGTCGTGGAGGTCGGTGGTGGCGGTGCTGGTGCCGACCACACCGGGGATGCCGAACTCGCGACTGACGATCGCGGCGTGACACGTGCTGCCCCCGGCGTCGGTGACGATCGCCGCCGAGCGCCGCATCGTGGGCGCCCAGTCGGGCGACGTCATGTGGGCGACGAGCACCTCGCCGTCGAGCAGGTCCTTGCCTTGCTTCGGGTTCTGGAGGATCCTGACACGTCCGACGGCACGTCCCGGTCCGACACCGAGGCCGCGCAGCAGCACGACGTGCTCGGGGACGGTGCCCGCAAACGTGATCGGCCGTGACTGCACGATCGACAGCTGATCGCCGACGAATGTCCACTCGATGTCCTGCGGTGCGCTGTAGTGGGCCTCGATGTCGAGTCCGAGGCGCGCCACCTGGATGATCTCGTCATCGGTGAGGACTCGTGCGAGCACGCGATCGACAGAGAGCTCCGTGGTGTGTTGGCCGTCGTCGTCGGTGACGAGCGCGATCGTCTTGTGTCCGATGTGGATGTCGCGGATCGACACCGTCGTGCGATCGACGCGGTAGGTGTCGGGCTCGACCGTGCCGGCGACGACGAACTCGCCGAGTCCGAAGGCACCCTCGATGATCAGGTCATCGGCATTGCCGTCGGCGCTGGTGAACATGACGCCGGCGCGTTCGCTGGCGCGCATCTCCTGCACGACTGCAGCGATCGCCGGTTCGTCCGTCAACCCGCGCTCGGCCCGGTAGGCGACCACACGGTCGCCGTACAACGAAACCCAGCAATCCAGCAAGCGATCGATCAGACCATCGAGTCGGACATTGGTGAACGACGCGTTCATGCCGGCGAACGAGGCGTCGGACGTGTCCTCGGCGGTTGCCGACGAGCGAACGGCGACCGCGAGTTGCTCCACGCCGCGTTCGGCCGCGAGATCGACGTACGCGGTGCGGATCTCGTCGGCGATGTCGTCGGGCACCCCGGCGCCTCGGATGAGATCGCGCGCCTCTGCGGCGAGGCGCTCGAGTTCGGCGGGTGCAGCTGTGGCAGCGGCGCGCACGGTCGCCGCGAGGGGCTCTCGGGCGCCGGCGCGATCCATCGCCTCCAGAAAGGCCTGGGCAGTCACCACGAAGCCCCCGGGAACCGGGAACCCCGCTGCGATCAGTTCGCCGAGGTTGGCGCCCTTGCCACCCGCGACCGCCACATCGTCGACACGGATCGATGTGAGTGGCCGGAGGGTCGAGGCGCGCTCTGGTGCCTTCGTCGCTGCCACTGGACTCTCCTTTCGTCCATGGGGCGACGTCGCCGAGCGAGGTGGAGACACCGCCTCCACCTCGACGGTATGCCACCGGTCGCGCCCCCGTCAGGGGCGAAGGTCACTACCGCAGGCGATAACCGGGCAGATGCCCGTCCGACGCTAGGCAGACAGGCCGGCGTCGATCACGAGCTCGGTGCCGGTGATGTAGGACGAATCGTCGCTGGCGAGGAAGAGCACCCCGTTCGCTACGTCGAGGGGAGTGCCGAGCACGCCGGTGGGCACCGCCATGCCGGCCATCGCAGCGATGTCGACCTCCATCATCCCTGCTTGGAGGGCACCGGGCAGCACGCTGTCCCAGATCGGGGTGTCGATGATGCCGGGATGTACCGAGTTGACCCGGACGTGCCATCGCTCGCGGGCGCACTCGAGGGCGACCCCCTTCGTCAGCAGGCGAACCCCGCCCTTGGTGGCGTTGTAGCCGGCGAGGCGTGCGCTGCCCTTGAGACCGGCCACCGACGACATGTTGATGATCGATCCGCCGTCGCTGTCGCGCATGGGAGGGATGCAGTGCTTCATGCCCAGGAACACACCGTCGAGGTTGATCGCCTGCTGGCGCCGCCAGTCGGCGAGCGACATCTCGACGATGCTCCCGCCGATCCCGATGCCGGCATTGTTGACCAGCACGTCGAGCCGGCCATGGTGGTGCACGACGGCGGCCACGACCGAGATCCAGGCCTCCTCGGACGTGACGTCGTGGCTCAGATACTCGGCCTGGCCACCCGAGGCGATGATTCCGGCCGCCACCGCCTGCCCGGCCTCGTCCTGGATGTCGGTGATGACGACGGCCGCGCCCTCCTCGGCGAGGCGGATCGCGCACGACCTACCGATACCGGACGCGCCTCCGGTGATGATCGCTACCTTGCCCGCTACCCGACCCGTCATGTGACCCTCCTGAGCTCGAAGCGTCCGACTGTACCGAGGCCCCAGACCGAGGCCCGAGTTGCACTCGTCGAGTTCTGCGGACCGGTCGGGGAGAGGTCGGGTGTGATGAACTGCAGGCGAACGACGACAGTGACATCGACGACGACAACTTCGTCGACATCACGAGCGAGGAGCGAGTGTGAGCGACCGCCAGCCATACGACCCGGCCGACGACGGTGCACAGATGTCGTTCGGCGGTCGGATGTCGTACCAGGACTACCTCCATCTCGACCAGGTGCTCGCCGCTCAGCACCCGCTCAGCGAGGCACACGACGAGCTGCTCTTCATCGTGCAGCATCAGACGTCGGAGCTCTGGATGCGGCTCGTGGTCCACGAACTCCGCGCGGTTCGGGCGGTGATGGACGACGGCCGGCTGCAACCGGCGTTCAAGATGCTGAGTCGAGTCGCCCGCATCTTCGAGCAGCTCAACGGCGCGTGGGATGTGCTGCGCACGATGACGCCGAGCGACTACACCGAGTTCCGGACGCAGCTCGGTGAATCCTCCGGGTTCCAGTCACACCAATATCGCGAGATCGAGTTCATCCTCGGGAACCGCAACGTCGCCCTGCTGCGCCCGCACGAGCACCGCCCCGATCTGCACGCGCTGCTGGCAGCCGAGCTGTCGCGGCCCAGCTTGTACGACCAATCGCTTCGTGTGCTCGATGCGTCGGGCATCGCGATCCCCGAAGACGTCCTCGAACGCGACCGGTCGCTCCCTCACGTGGCGGATGAACGGGTGGTCGAGGCCTGGCGAACGGTCTATGCCGACCCCGACAGATGGTGGTCACAGTACGAACTCGCCGAGCATCTCGTCGACATCGAGGACTACTTCCGGCGCTGGCGGTTCAACCACGTGACCACCGTGGAACGGGTGATCGGCTTCAAGCGCGGCACCGGTGGCACCGGCGGCGTGAGCTATCTCAAGCGAATGCTGGAGGTTGAGCTGTTCCCCGACCTCTGGCGGGTGCGCACGGTGCTGTGACGCCACCGCCGTGCGCGGCCGCGGCGCGATGGCCGCAGGTGACCGTCAGTGGTCGTGGTCGTGGTCGTGGGCGTCGCAGCTGTCGTGGTCGTGATCGTCGTCGGGTTGCTCGATGGCGTCGATGAACAGGTCGACGTCGGCGTCCTCGCCTCCGATCAACCACACGACCTCATCGGACTCTTCGTCGTCGGCCCAGGGCATCACCCCGTCGACGTTGTAGCGGTCGACGGTGATGTCGTCGTCGCCGTCCTTGATCGGGGCGATGATCGACAGCTCGACGATCGCATCGCCAGGGTGATGGCTGAGCATGTCGATCAACTCGGCAACTGTGAGGCCTTCTCGTGGTTCGAGGTCCATGGCATCCCCTTCGTCAATCGGTTCGGGTCAATCAGGTCGGGTCGGTCGGTTCGGGTCGGTCGGTTCGGCTCAGAAATCGTCGCCGAGCCAGGCGCCGGCGCGCTCGAGCAGGTACAGACTCACATGTTTGCACCGTTCGAGTGCCTGTGCGACGGATGAGTCGTTGTTCATGTAGACGTCGGCGAGGTCGAGGGCCAGGCGGGCGACGATCGAGAGGCTGCGTTCGGGCGCGTCGGTCACGCTGGGGAACGAGTCGATCGCCGACACCTCGACGGGCAGGTCGAGACCTCCGACGCCTGCGACTTCGGTGGCCAGCACCAACAGGTCGGGCGGGTACAGCAACGGCGGCAGCGTCCAGGTGAACAACAGTGGAAACGTGAAACCTCGCGGCGGATCGTCGTCGATGTCGTCCATCTTCATGACCTCGTCCTCGAACCCGAGCAGGGCGCGTGGATCGACGTCGAGTGAGAGATGCAGGTCGATCGGCCCGGCGCACGCCTCCTCGGGGTGCAGGTCGACCTCCCAGAGTTGGCGAAGCGAGTAGGTCTCGACGAAGTGCCGTTCGTCGTGAACGTGGAATCCGTAGTCGATCGCTTGGCTTTTCACGTCGGCGACGAAACCCGCTACGTCGATTACTGCCACGCCCAGGGACACTACCGTGAGCAGACGTGATCGATCCCAAGCTGCTCCGAGCCGTCGAGACGTTGATGTCGGCCGCCGACGCCGTTTCGGCCGTGCTCGCGGCGAATACCGACTGGGGCGCGTCGGGGGTGCGAGACGGCCAGTACGCGGTCGATCTCGACGCCGACGCCGTCTGTCTCGACGTGTTGTACGGCGCCGGCTATCGCGTGTTGTCCGAGGAGAGTGGCATCACGGGGCCGCCGGGATCGTCGTCCGCACCCATCGTCGTCGTCGATCCGCTCGACGGGTCGACCAACGCCTCGCGCCACGTGCCCTGGTACGCGTCGGCCTTGTGCCTGGTCGACGATGACGGCCCGGCGGTCGGCGTGGTGGTGAACCAGGCGACGGGCGAGCGCTTCAGCGCCGTGCGGGGAGGCGGTGCGGATCGCGATGGGGTTCGTATCCGTCCGTCGGGTGCGACCTCGCTCGAATCGTCGATCCTCGGGATGTCCGGCCTGCCCAGCCATCACTACGGGTGGGCACAGTTCCGGGCGATGGGCGCGTCGGCCCCCGACATCTGCTCGGTCGCCTGCGGTGTGACGGACGCATGGTGCGACATGATCGACAGCGGACACGGCGTGTGGGACTACCTGGCATCGATCCTGATCCTCGAGGAGGCCGGGGGAGTGTCGGCAGAGGTGTTCGGCCGCGAACTGTGCGTGCTCGACCCGGCCGCCCGTCGATCGCCCGTCGCGGCTGCGACGCCAGACCTGTTGGACGCTGTGTTGCGCGAGCGGCGCAGCCCTCGGTGATACTCGACTTCGGCGCAGGGATGTCCGGGCTCACAAGTGGGTCGCTTCGTCGATAGCGTCCCATGGCCCGACGGCATCCGGCCGTTGCTCCCACCTCGTCAGGAGGTTCGCATGACCACCGGCTCTGCCGATTCCATCCTTGCTCGCATCACCGGTCCGGTGGTCATGATCGGCTTCGGCTCGATCGGACGCGGAACACTTCCGCTGCTCGATCGCCACATCGATTTCGATCGGTCGCGTTGCACCGTGATCGACCCGAGCGATGCCGATCGAACGATCCTCGATCACTACGGCGTGCGCTACCTGAGCGAGCACATCACGCGGGAGAACTACACCGAGATGCTCACGCCCCTCCTCACCGAAGGTGATGGCCAGGGGTTCTGCATCAACCTGTCGGTCGACACGTCGTCGCTCGACATCATGAGGTTGTGCCGTGAACTCGATGTGCTCTACATCGACACCGTGGTCGAGCCGTGGCCCGGGTTCTACTTCGACACCGAGACCGACAACGCCACCCGCACCAATCAGGCGCTCCGCGAGACCGTGATGGACGAACGGCGACGCTCGCCGGGCGGCACCACCGCCGTCTCGTGTTGCGGGGCGAACCCGGGCATGGTCTCGTGGTTCGTGAAGGCAGCGCTCGTACGCCTCGCGGCCGACCTGGGTCGGGACCTTCCCCAGCCGGCGGTCGGCGACCGCGACGGATGGGCACGTGTGATGCGCGACCTCGGCGTTCAGGGTGTCCACATCGCCGAACGCGACACGCAGCGGGTGGTTCACCCGAAGCCGGTCGACTCGTTCTGGAACACCTGGTCGGTCGACGGATTCATCTCCGAGGGTCTGCAGCCGGCCGAACTGGGCTGGGGTACCCACGAGCGTTGGATGCCGAACAACGCTCGCACCCACGAGAACCCGACGGCGCCCGGCATCTTTCTCGAGCAGCCCGGCGCAACGACGAAGGTGCGCACCTGGTGTCCGTCGCACGGCGCGCAGCACGGCTTCCTCGTCACCCACAACGAGGCCCTGTCGATTCCCGACTTCTTCACCGTGTGGAACGAGGACGGCTCGGCGGACTATCGGCCCACCTGCCACTACGCGTATCGGCCCTGTGACGCGGCGGTGATCGCGTTCGACGAGATGTTCGGGGCTGCCGGCCGCCTTCCGGCCGAAAGCCATGTGCTCGACGAAGACGAGATCGTCGACGGTCGCGACGAGCTGGGCGTGTTGCTGTACGGACACGCACGCAACGCGTACTGGTTCGGTTCGCAGCTCACGATCGAGCAGGCGCGCGAGCTGGCGCCACACCAGAACGCGACCGGGATGCAGGTCACTTCGGCAGTGCTCGCCGGCGTCGTCTGGGCGCTCGAGAACCCCGAAGCGGGCATCGTCGAGACCGACGACATGGACCACGAGCGCTGCCTCGCCGTGCAGACCCCGTATCTCGGCAACGTCGCCGGTTTCTACACCGACTGGACACCGCTCAGCGATCGGCCCGGTTTGTTCGCCGAGGACGTCGACCCCGACGATCCCTGGCAGTTCCGCAACGTTCTCGTCCACTGACGAGCGGGTTCGCCCGGCTTCGTGTTCGTCGGCGGGCGGCCGGTTCTGGATCGACGCAAAGTCGCGGGAGTGCCACCCGTCGGTCGTGAATCGACGCAAAGTCGGCTGGGTGGTGGCGGCTTGGTGTCCGGGGCTGACGTCGTCCGGGTGGTGACGGATCGACGCAAAGTCGCGGGTTTGACACCCGTTGGTCGTGAGTCGACGGAGAGTCGGCTGGGTGGTGGCGGGTGAGTCGCCGGATCAGCCGACCCGGGCGGACTGGCCTCCGTCGACCGGCAGACAGACACCGGTGATGAACGCTGCCTCGTCGCTGGCCAGGAAGACCGCTGCGTTGGCGACGTCCCATGCCGTGCCTTGATGGCCCATCGGCACCGAAGCGGCACGTCGCGCGGCGAGTACGTCTCGGTCGATGCCCATCGCACGAGCGGCCGCATCGACCCCGAGCGGCGTGTCGATCAAACCCGGCAGGATGGCGTTGACCCGGATGCCGTACTGGGCGTTGGTGACAGCGAGGTTCTTCGTGAGGGCGTCGATCCCGGCCTTCGACATCCGGTACGCCGCGATGTGGTTCGCCGCGATCGACGCGATCGAGGAGATGTTGGTGATCACGCCCGAACCTTGCCGCCGCATCACCGGAACTGCGGCCCGGCACGTGCGCCACAGGGCGCGCAGGTTGACGTCCATGATGCGGTCGTACGCGTCATCGGTCAGCTTGTGCGGCGGCGCGTCACGTTCCCCGATACCGACATTGTTGTGCAGCACGTCGATACGACCGAACGCGTCGATCGCCGCTGAAATGATCGTGTCGGGTGCGTCGTCGGCAGTGATGTCGACGACGAGACTGTTTGCGATCGCGCCGGCTTCGGTGACCTCGCGATGCGTCTCGGCCAGCGCGTCGGCGTCGCGATCGACCAGGATCAACCGGGATCCTTCCTCGGCGAAGCGGACCGCGGTCGCCCGACCGTTGCCGATCGTCTCACCTGTCTGCTGACCCGCTCCGACGATGATGGCGACCTTGTCGAGCAGACGGCCGCTCATGGGCGTCGCTCCCCGTAGTCGCCGAACGGACGATCCCGCTCGCGAACGGCCTCTCGGAATCCGACGTCGGTGGATCGCTCCACGAAGTCGAGCCCTTCCTGGGTGTGGCGGGCGACCCCGTCGAACAGTGTGCCGAGGCGGCGTGAGGCCTTCGGGTCGTACATCTCGTCGGCGACGGCATTGAGTGACCAGGTGATCATCTCCAGCTGGCTCGCCGGGACCTGGGCGATCCGCTGCGCGAGCGCGAGCGCGTGATCGTGCAGCTCGTCATCGGGTACCACCTCGAGTACGGCACCCATGGCGTGTGCTTGACGGGCGGTGAACTCGTCCCCGGTCAGCATGTAGCGCCGGGCGTTCTGCAGCCCGAGCCTTGCCACCCAGTTCCAAGGGGCCTCGGGGACGCCCCAGACCCGTGAGGGCGGGTAGCCGAACCGAGCCGACTCGGCGGCGACGATGAGGTGGGCGTTGAACACGACGTTGGTGCCCCCGGCGATGCACCACCCCTGCACCGCAGCGACGGTGGGTTTCGAACAGTCGTGCAGCTTGGCCCACACGTTGGCGAACGATCCGATCATGTGCTGGTCGCGGACCGAATCCCAGACCCGTTGGTCGGTGGCCTCCTCGGTGGCTTGAGCGTCGGTCGACCAATCGAGGTCGTAGCCGGCGCAGAACGCCTTGCCCTCTGCGTCGAGCAGGATCACCCGGATGTTCGAGTCGTGCTCGGCAGCGTCGATCCCGGCGGCGAGCTCGTCGCGGAGCTGTGGCGTGATCGTGTTGTACCGCTCGGGGCGGCACAGTGTGAGGCGTCTGACGTGCCCGTGGGTCTCTTCTCGAACTGCGACCATGGATGCATGTTCGCGGATCCGGCTCGGCGAACCGTGCTCGGGCCGGTTTGCGCAGGTGGTGTCGCCGCGTTCTCTACCATCTGGTGATGGGCCACGATCTGCGATTTCATGTTCTGACACTTCCCAATGTGCGCTGGGAGGAAGCACGCGAGCGCGTCCAGCACGTCGAGTCGCTCGGTTTCGACATCGTGGAGGTGGGCGATCACTTCTGTGACTGGGCGAATCCGCCGGCCCCCTGGTTCGAGGCGTGGACGTCGCTCGCAGCCTTCGCCGCGGTCACCAGCACGATTCGGCTGGCGACGTGTGTCGCACAGATCCCGTTGCGCAGCCCAGGTGTGCTCGCTCATCAGGCGGTGACGATCGACCACATCTCGGGCGGCCGGTTCGAGCTCGGTCTCGGCACGGGGATCACGGTCGATCCATCGACGACCATGATCGGGCAGCCGAACTGGTCGAACGCCGAACGCGTCGCTCGGTTCGGCGAATACGTCGAGCTGGTGGGGATGCTGCTGAGCCAGGACGTCACCAGCTACCAGGGCCAGTACTACTCGGCGCAGGGCGCCGTGATGAACCCGTCCTCGTATCAGTCGCCTCGAATCCCCGTGATGGTGGCTGCCCTCGGCCCGAAGATGATGGAGCACACCGCTCGGTTCGCGGACATCTGGAACACCATGAGCTTCGACGCCGATTTCGAGGCTCAGCTCGTCGAGTTGACCGAACGTGCGGCGGCGATGGACGCCCTGTGTGCCCGTCTCGGCCGCGAGCCGGACACGCTCCGTCGGAGTGTTCTGCTGTTCGATGCCGAGGCCCGTGGTGATGGCGGCCGGATCAGGTACTACGACGACCATGAGCTGTTCGTGAAGTTGGTCAGGCAGCTCTCGGCGGTCGGTTACACCGACATCGGGGTGTACTACCCGAGCGTGGCCGATCAGTTGCCTGCGTTCGAGCAACTCGGTCACGAGCTGTTGCCGATGCTGCGCAGCGAACATGATCGCTGAACGGCGAGTGGGCGTGTCGGCACCGCCCACACGTGATCAGTCGGGCCAGCATCGGGCCGGCGTGGGCCGCCGTGGGCTGAGACCTGCGGTGGACGCCCGAAACCCTTCGTGAGCTGACGGTCGAGCAGCGGGCCCATCGATCTTGCCGATCAGACGCTTCGGCTCGTAGTCGTCGTCGATCGTGATGATCCCATCGCCACATGAGCGCCTCGCCTTCGGCGGTCGAGTCGCTGAGTGCATGTTTCGCACACGAGGGTCAACCAGGCACACGAGGGTCAACCAGATGGTCGAGTGGTCTTGCGAGCTGCCCTGGCGCACATCGATATCAGCGACGGCCGGCCGAGTGGACCAGCTGAGTGGTTTCGCCATGCCATGCGGGGGCCGGTCGAGCGATGTCGGCCTCAGGCCGCGCTGCGAGCGGGTGGACCGGTGTTGCGGATGGTGCCGTCGGGGAGGCTGACGGTGAGTTCGCGATGTGGTCCGAGCGCGAGGTTCCAGCCTGCGCCGTGGACCTTGCTGTGGTGGTGGGCGCAGAGCGGGAGCAAATTGTGCAGGTCGGTGCGGCCGCCATGGCGCCACCACTTGATGTGGTGGAGCTTGCAGCGGTCGTAGTGCACCGAGCAGCCCGGGATGGCGCACACCGAGTAGAGCCCGCGGAGGGCCCTGCGCTGGGCACGATTGGCCAGACGGGTGGTGCGGCCGAGATCGAGCGAGCCAGGAGCGTGGATCACGATCCCGTTGCGCACCACCACCGCTGCCATGTCGCCCTCGTTGGTCATCTCGGCGAGCACACGTGTCGGCACCTCGACAGGGATGCCCCAATCGACCAGCGGGCCACCTGCCCCGTCGGGTTGGGACGAATCGATCACCACCACGTACTCGGGCCGGCCGGGCCGTGTCGCCGCGCCGCCCTGCTGTGTCACCAGCCGAGCGAAGGCGAGCGCTCGCAGGTGCCGCTGCTTTTCGATCGGGTCGGTGGGGCACGTGTCGGGCACTGCCTGGGCGAACACGGCCTCGAGTTCGGCGTCGATCCGGGCGGCGATCTTGACGCCGAGCACCGGATCGAAACGACCGTCGAATCGCCACATGCCGTCGGAATCGGTCCACGAACGCAGCCGGGTAGCGCGTTGCTGGCGCTCGAGTCGGGCCATGCCGTCATCGGTTCGGATCGAGCGCACCTCCAGCGCCAGCCGCTTGCGGAACTCGTCGACGGAAGCCACCGAGGCCACGTCGACCAAACCGGCGACCCGTTCGAACAGTTCTGAGCGCTGCTCGCCTTCGAGCGGCTTGCCCGCCCGGGTGATCGCGTCGATGTGGGCTGCGGTGACGTCGGCCCGGTCGAGGGCGTCTGCGAACGAGGGGATCGACGTCAGGGTGTCGGAGCGTTCTTTGGCCTTGCCGGCCTCGCCCAGCGACGAGCGGGTGGATTCGGCGATCGCCTGTTCGGGGAACGACACCTGGGTCGAGAGTCGCGCGGTCAACGCGGCGTCGCACGATGCCAGCCAGGCTCGCAGCTGCGACGACGCCCGGAGGGCCGCCTCGATCGCCGCTCGGTCGGCAGCGTCGGCGGCTCGCGTCGAGGTGATGGTTCGCACCCGCTCGACGACCGCACCAATCTCCATGCCCCCATCATGGCGAAGGGGTGTGACAGGGTAACGAACAGGTGTTCGATACCCTGTGGTGGTGAACGTGGGTCGACCGGTGATGCGCTCCAGGGGCCTGCGCCGCACCTGATCGGACAGGTCGACGTTCGCCGGTATGGCAGGCCCGGCTAGGCCAGCGCGTCTGCGCAGGCGATGATCACCTCGGCAGCATGCCGTGCGTTGTCGAGGTCGGTCTTCCACGACGACACGCTGATGCGCATCGCCGTGGAGCCATTCCATTTCGTCGGCCCACACCAGATGCGACCGTCGCGCTGGATCTCGGTGATCAGGCGCTCGGTGGTCTCGGGATCGCGATAGCGAACCAGCACCTGATTGAGCACCACGTCGTTGAGGATCTCGAACCCGTCGGATCGCAGCTGTTCTGCGATCGCCACGGCGCAGTCGCACGCGCGTTGCACCAGTTCGGCCACACCAGAACGGCCGAGCGTGCGCAACACCGCCCATACCTCGATCTGGCGGGCGCGTTGCGACGACTGTGGTGTGTGGTGCATCGCCTCGAAGCCCTCGTCCGGGGGCAGGTATCCGGCGACGGCGGCAAACGTACGACGCAGGGCGCCGGGCCGCGTCACGAACGCGATGCCGCAGTCGTAGGTGACGTTGAGCCACTTGTGGGCGTCGGTGGCGAGCGAGTCGGCGCGGGTGAGCCCGTCGACGAGTTCGGTGCGGGTCGGGTCGGCGAGCGCCCACAGCCCGAAGGCGCCGTCGACGTGCAGCCAGGCGTTCCCGTGCTGGCCGACCCAATCGGCGAGGGTCTCGAAGCGGTCGAATGCTCCGGTGTTCACCTCGCCCGCCTGCGCGCAGACCAGGACGGGGCCGTCGAGCGAATCCGGATCGGGCAGCAGATCGGTTCGCATGCGACCCTGGTCGTCGGCCGGCATGATCGTGACCCTTTCGCGTCCGAGGCCGATCAGACCGAGCGACTTGCGCAGCGTGCTGTGAGCCTTGTCGCCGATGACCACGGTGATGGCCGGTGCACCGAAGAGTCCGTCTCGCTGCGCGTCCCAGCCGACGTCGAGCAACAGCGCATCCCGGGCCGCGGCGAGGCAACTGGCGTTGGCAACTGTGGCGCCGGTGACAAACGCGACCTCGGAGACGGATGGAAGCCCGAGCAGCTCGGTCAGCCACCGTCGCGTGACGTCGTGGACTTTCGCAGCGACCGGTGACATCACGGGCAGGGCGGCGTTCTGGTCCCATGCATTCACGAGCATCGATGCCCCGAGAGCGACGGGAAGCGTGGCACCGTTGACGAAGCCGTAGTAGTCGGGCCCGGTGCTGCCCATCGTGGCCGGGCCTCCGATGTCGGCCAGGAGCGCGATCGCTTCGCCGGGGTCGGTCGGTCGATCGGGAAGCGGTCCGTCGAGCGCTGCGAGCTGTTCGATCGCGTCCGGCGTGGGGGCGGCGTCGCGGGCGTCGATCGACGCGGCGTATTCGATTGCGTAGTCGGCCGCAGCCCGCAGGAGCTCGATGTCAGACGTCATCGCTGCATCGTTGCGCGTTGACGGCATGCGACGCCAGGAAGGTTGTCACCCCGGGACAGCAGCACGAGTGGGAACTGACGTCGGTCTCGACCCGGTACCGGCGCATCACCTGGTACCTGCCGGCGACGATCTGCCATGTGCGATCGCGCTGGTCGTCGGGATGCGTCGGCGGTCCGACTGGGGCTCGACTCGCGCCATCTCACTACCGTCGCGATATGTCGAAGACCACCACCACACTCGACTGGTACGGCTGCGCGACGTTCGGTCTGCGCACCGCGGGCCTACACATCCTGCTCGACGCCTACATCGATCGTGCGACCAACGCGGCGGGCCCGTCGCCTGCTGTGAGCGCGAGTGACATCGAACAGTGCGACTACATCGTGATCGGCCACGCTCACTTCGACCATCTGTACGGCGCCGAGCGGGTGATGGCGAACACGGATGCGACCCTGATCGGGAGCTACGAGACAGTGCGGGTCATGGAAGCGCTGGGTGTACCGCTCGATCGGATGATGCCGGTCGCCGGCGGGGAGACGATCGAGCTCGAGGGCGCAACGGGTCGCGCCAAGGTGTCGGTGCTTCCCAGCCAACACAGCTGTGTGTGGTCGCACGGTCAGATGGACCAGCCCGATCAGGTGTGCATCGGTGATCTCGGTGTCACGTATCAGGAGCAGCGTGAACGAATGGCCCAGCTGGTCGAGTTCATGGGGACGTCGCTCGACCCCGCGGCGATCGAACATCTGATGACATCGATGACCGGCCACAGCGATCGCGGCGACGGGGGAGCGCTGCTGTACCTGTTCGATCTACCCGACGGGCGGCTGCTCTATCAGGACACCTCGGGGCACTGGTCGGGAGTCATGCGCGACCTCCGTCCGGATGTGGCGATCCTCGGTGCAGCAGGCAGAGGGAACATCGACGGCGAGCCGATCCAGGGGTCGTTGGCCCAGTTCGTCGCGAGGCAGGTCGACATGCTGCGCCCGCGAACGGTGATCTTGGGCCACCACGACGACTGGCTGCCCGGATTCTCCGTTCCCACGGACGTCACGCCGATCCGGCAGGAGTTGGTCCGCGTCGTGCCGGGCGTCGAACTCATGGAGATCGGCTATCTCGAGGCCAACCACATCTTCGGGTGACGAGGCGGTCGGTCTGCGCGGCGAGCCGTTCGGTGATTCGTGACTGGCCGATAGGCTCCACCACCTGTTGCGGGCGCATAGCTCAGTTGGCTAGAGCGCTTCCCTTACAAGGAAGATGTCGGGGGTTCGAGTCCCTCTGCGCCCACTCGTTGTTGTCGATTTCGCAACATTCTCCCTGGTCACGGCGGGGTTTGAAAGAGGAACCAAAGGGGACTTCCGGCTCGCACCGTTGAGTCCTGCGCGTGGTAGCGAGGTTGTAAGGGCGACGCGTGCCCGGACCTGACGCAAGAGGCGGGCCGGTTCACTGCGTCGGTGGTGCGGGCCCGACGACCGGGCCGACCGGAGGGCGACTTCCAAGCGGAGTCGTGATGACATGCTTGCCGTGTCGGCGCGCTAGCGCGAGGCTTCAGCGCATGCATCTCACCCATGGATGGGAGCCGGACCTCGAGCCGGACGATTCGCTGTTGCGGCGCTTCGTGCTCGCGACGGCAGACCGATCCGAGGCGATGGCGCTGCTGGTCGGCGGGCGCTCCGTACGCACCGAAACCTTCTGCGCGGCCGACCCGGGATCGCCGGTGATATTCGACAATGCGGCGGTTCTGCTCCAACCTCCGACGTACATCGACCTAGCGGCCACCATCCAAGCCGTCATCGCCGCCTATCCCGCCGATCGGCATTTCGTCCTTCTGTCGGCATTTCCAACCCCTGATCTCGTCCCCTTCGGGCTCGAATTGATGGGACACCCACCGTTCATGTTGCGGCCTCCCGGTGGCGAAGCCCCAGCCGTACCGGAGGGTCTCGAGATTCGGGAGGTCGTCGATCAAGAGGGCCTCGATGTCTTCGTCCGCACCATTGTGGAGGCGTATCCGATGCCCGGAGGTGAACGTTCCGCGCTGGCCGATGCGGCCGTGCTGGATGGCTCGATACGCCTGTTCACGGGCTTCGTCAACGATGAACCGGTGGCCACGGCAGGCGCGCGCATCGCCCATGGGGTGAACGACGTCGAGTGGGTATCGACACGAGCGACCCACCGTCGCCGGGGTATTGGTGCGGCGCTGACTTGGGCTGCGACCCTTGCCGCCCCCGACCTACCGGCGGTGCTGATCGCCAGCGATGACGGCCAAGGCGTGTATGAGGCGATGGGATACCTTCGGCTGGTGCGCCTCACGATGTGGCATCGGCCGCCTACCTGAGGAGGGGGCAACACGACGTGGGATCAGATGGGATACTTCGACCTGGGAACCTACACGCGCACGATCACTGCCGCCTCTGACGAGGCGAAGTCGTGGTTTGATCGTGGCCTTGTCGTCAGTCAGGACATAGGAAACAGGTCTCTCAACTCATGGGACACCCGTTGATGTCGCGAGACATCGCTGACAGTTCACGCGATAACACTGCCCCTGACACCGCCACCACTCGACGGCTAACGGCATCACCCGGCCTGAGTCAGCGGGCCGCAGCGAGGGAGTCACCTGCTGCGTATCGTCGTGGCGTTTCGGCGGTTTCGGCGGTTTCGACGTTGGTCGTCTGGCGCTGGTTGGGTCGACGCGCGATCCCGGGGCGCTGCAGGTGTGCGGCGATGGTGTGGTGGTGGACCCCGAGGTGTTTGGCGACCGCCCGGAGCGTTTGTCCGGCTTGATAATTGGTGATGATGGTGTCGATCTCAGGTCGGCCGAGGCGACGTTGCACCGGTCGGACAGTGGGGTTTGAAAGCCGTCCCGCTTCCTCCGACGAGGCCCGTGTGGCGGCCGTCGCGACCACTCCCGACCCCAGCGGCGGACCGTTCCGACCACGATTGGGCTTCGTAGCACCCGTCTCGACCAGGTGTTTCATCTGTTCGGGAGGGCTTGAAAGCCGTCCCACAAGGTCCACCCGCGTTACCAAAGTGAGAACGTTCGTCCTGGTCGTCGGCTTTTCGCGTGTCCGGTCGTTGTAAGAGATTCGGCCGCTCTCTTAACCGCTGTCGGGTGCTGACCGTGCGAGACCGCGGCCCACGTAGTTCAGCGATGCCGTCGAAAGGACGCTTGTGAAGGGAACCTTCGCTGTCCATTGCCGGTGAGGGTTCAGGTGGGCGGGGGGTGCACTCCGGCATTGCGTGCGTATTCGCCTGCTTGGTACCGGTCGCGTGCGGCGAGTTTTGCGAGGATCATCGAAACGTGATTGCGCACCGTCTTGTCGCTCACGTACAGTCGGCGGGCAATGGCTTGGTTGGGAAGGTCAGCTGCGAGCAATTTCAAGACGTCGAATTCTCGCGAGGTGAGTTCAGGAAACGGCCGTAGCAACTCGTGCTTTGCGTTTGCCGCGAGCACGGCGGAGAATGCTTGCGTCATACCCGCACCGAGGACGAGTTCACCGGCCATGCACGAATGGAGGGCACGCACGACCGACTCGCGGTCGGCGCCCTTCAACAGGTAGCCGCGGGCGCCGGCAGCTACAGCTGCTGCGAGACTCTCGAGGTCCTCGGCCATGGTCAGCACTAACACGCGAACCTTGGGAGCCTGCTCGTGTAGGCGACGGAGTACCTCGATCCCATTCAGGTTGGGCATGCGAAGATCGAGGAGTACGAGGTCGGGCAACTCCCGTAGGACTACTTCGACTCCTTCAAGGCCGTCTCCGGCTTCGCCGACGACGTCGACGTCGGGGACGCTGTGAAGAGCAACACGTAGACCGTCGCGGAAAACGGGATGGTCGTCGATGAGGACGATCCGGATGAGCGTCACGGAGTATCGATCGGGATCGTGGCGCTGATGAGGGTGCCCGGGCACAGCCGGCTGTGCTCAATCCATGTTGTGGCGTCCGCGACCTCGAACCTTCCACCGAGTTCTTCGGCGCGGTCCCGCATGGACGCGAGACCCATGCCGGCGGTGGCCCGGCCGTGATTCTGGCCGATCCCGACTCCATCGTCGACAACATCGAGTCGAACTGTTTCGTCGACGCACAGAGTCACCCGGCAGGTACTGGCATGGGAGTGACGTACTGCGTTGGTCATTGCCTCGGCGGCAATTCGGAGGACGGCAACCTCGATAGCCGCTGGGAGCTGTGGCAGCTGGGGCGGAAGCATCACATGGATCGATGGTGCCCTGGCCGCTATGTTCAACCTGCGAGCCTGCTGACGCAGCGCCTCCGCGAGGCCCAGCTCGTCGAGGGCGGCGGGGCGCAGGCCGTGCATGATTCGCCGCACCTCCTCGATGGCTGAGCTCAGATCTCGCTTGATGATGGTCATCTGCCCGACGTTGATCTCAGGTATTGGGTCTGCAAGTGCAGCATCCATCCGCAGGGCCAATCCGGCGAGTGTCGGGCCCAAGCCGTCGTGTAAGTCCCGACGAATGCGCAGCCGTTCCTCCTCACGACTCCGTACCAGTTGGGTTCGAGAATTTCGTAGCTGAGTTCGCAGTTGGGCAGAGGCCACCGCAATGCCGGCCCGATTTGCGAGATCCTGTAACACGCTGTGGTCGATGTCGCCGGATGGACCCGTGACCAGATGCCCAAGCAGTTCACCACGATGGCGGATGGGGTAGCGCATCTGCTCGCCGGCGATCCGACCGGAGGACACGACAACGCCTCCGGGGCCGTGGCCGTCACCGGCAAGCTCGATGCCGACATATCCAAGATTGAGGGTGCCGGCGATCGTTGTGACGCTGACGCGAAGGATGTCATCAGGATCGATCACATGATCCAGCTTGCGGCTCAACGTCGACAAGGCTTGGTACGGGTCCACTCGGTGACGATCACCGGCCCGATCGACGAACCGTTGGATTCGTGCTCGGGCCGGCGTGAACAGGAGGGCCACAACTGCAGCCGCGACGGCTGCGCGCACGCCGCTCGAGCTGGCCGTCACCACCGCGCCGACCGAGACGACAATCGAAATGTAGAACAGGGCCGCACCAACGCTGAGCAACGTGTAGGTGATCGTGCGACGTACCACGCGGTCGAGATCGAACAACCGGAACCGAAGTATCGCCACGGCCATCGCGGCCGAAAGCGATACGAGGAACAAGACTTGGCCGAAACCCAACGCGACATCGTGCGCTCGTTCTCCTGCAACGAGGCCGACAAGTGCGCTGGCGATGAACGAGACCGGGAGCACGACCACCGCGGTCATCACCCAACGGATCTGCTGGCGCTCGACACCTTTCGACGACCTCCATCGCCAGACGAGATCGCCCACCGCGGCCAGCGCGAACACCACGATGAGGACAACGCTGACAGCGCTGAGGATGCCCAGCTCGGTCTTTGCCGAGCGCACACCCAATGGGTTGGCAATCGGCTTCAGGGGCGGATCGACGCCATCGATCGGCTCCGCCGCCAAGGACTGCGCGATCGTCAGGACACAGACCGCGACGGTCGCCGGAAGTGCGAGTCGTCGCAACCACCCTGTAGTGATCCTGCCTGTTGGAAAGGTCGCAACGACGAACGGGGCGATCGAAAACGCTGGGACGATCAGAAATGACGCGAGCCATGCGGCCAGGTTCCCCGCTGGAGCAGCCGCATTCACATCGCCTGCGTACATAGCCCAGGCAAACGCCAGCAGATAGAGAGTCGCCATGACACCCATCGCCATGAGCAAGCGTCCGATGAGGTTTGCTGGGCGGTGCCACACGATCAGACACCCCACCGCCGGAAGCCCCAGGAATCCGGCGAGCAACGCAAAATTCGTCGGATCAGTGGTTCGACCAACACTGGCATCGACGGAGATGATCAGACCGATCGTTGACAAGGTCGAAATCAACATCACGGTTATGGCAACGACAACTCCCACGCGCCTTGACGCCTGGTGTGCCATCCGGCGGTTCACGTCCCAACCATCGCACACCGCCGGAGCGAAGTCACGGGACGAAACGTCCTGGTCAGGACGGGACATCGAGCATCGTGACGGTGGGACAACAGGCAGGTGATGCTCTTGGTCGAGTGGACGATCGTCCACCGAGATGAAGGGAGCCAGTCATGCCAGTGATCATCGCAGTCGTTGTCGTCAGCCTGATCGGAGGGTTCGCATTCAGCGATCGCCGCAAGAGTGTGGCGGTCGCGGTCGGTCTCGGCCTGCTCACACTCGTTGCGTTCATCTGGGCCGTCGCCGACCGCAAGGGAGACGACCCGTGGTGGGAGATCCTTATCGGGGCCGCCGGAGCGCTCCTGTGCGTCGCCGCCGCGTTCAGCGGCTCCTATCTGCGCCAGCAGTTCCGGGGCTACCCAGCGCGCCCCGAAGCACACGGGCAGTCATGAGCGCCTCAGGCAATTCATTGTACTCCCGGCGATTCAGCCACACGGCGTGGACGACTTGATCCGGACGAGCCGAGAGGCCGGCACCTGAACTCAGTGCCCCATCTGCGGTGGCGTCGATCGACGCCTCGGAACCGCAGCCGAGCAGCAGTGCCGTAGTGGCAAGCAGGAAGATCGTGGCCGGCGGCGTCCGTGGTCGTTGCACTGGTGACTGCTCGATTCGAGCCTACGTCGCGCCGGACGACCGACGGCTGGCGGGCCGATCAAGTAACGCTCGTAACTTCACTGCCGTTGACCACTGCGCCCGCTCTGGAACTGGCACTATGCGCAAGGAAACGTGTCCAATGACGCTCAGCTGATCAGTCCGTTCGCGTGAGCTCAACGTGCCGATCAGGGACACAAGACAAGGTCCGACGGTCTGCGTGTCGACGCTGTACCCGGCTGCGACATCGGCGAGTGACATGCCGGTCGCGTACTGTTCGGCGGCCGGGTGGAGTTCGTCGTCGCCCCAGGCGGTTCGATCGCTGTGGCGTGGGATGTGGTGGTGATTCGGGTGAGCCGTGACCATGGTCCGGGGGACGCGTGAGCGGGTCGAAATCTGGGTGATCGTGGCATCTGCGCGGTACTCGTTGATGAGGTTGTGACGTCGGTGAACTCGAGACCCGTCGGTCGATGCGCCGAGGGGTGAATTGTCGATTCACCCTGACTGGAACCACTGGCGGTGGCGGGATCGGCGCGACGCTGTCCAACACGGCCCAACAGAGCGTGCGGAGGTGACGATGAGCGAACAGGCGAAACAACCCCAGCAGCGGTGGCCGAAGGTAGCGGTGCGAGAGCAGCTGGCCTGTGTCAGGCTTGCTCCCTGGAGTTCCGCCCCGGGTGTCGGCTCGCCTTCGCGCACCAAGGACCACGGCTCGCCGCCAGCCTCGTGTTCGGATCAGGTCGTCGCCTTGAGTTCTGATCGAGCGCCTGGGGTGAGTCCGAGGGGCCGGGGACCCAAGGCAAACGGTTCGTCAACCGGGTGGAGCTGGGGCCGATGAGTCGTCGCAGCGCGTCACCGACTCGGATCGTCCGGACCGGCGTGTGAGCATGGGCGGACTGCAGGTCTTCTCCGCACCTGCCGATGCGCCGCGCGTCAGGTGGCGGACCGACCTGATCTCGGCGGGATTGACCACCGCGTCGCTCGTGGTGTTGATCGTGGTCGCCGGCAGCGGCTCGACGTTGGACACGAACACGTTGACGTTCGTCGGGACACTGCCGGGTTGGTTGTTGTGGCTCGGTCAGGCGACCTACCAGCTGGGAGTCGTCTACGCACTTGCGTTGCTGATCGGGGTCGCGTTGTTCGCCCGTCGTCGGTGGGAGTTGCTGCGGGACATGTTGTTGGCCGCCGCACTCGCAGGAATCAGCGTCGTGCTGCTCTCCCGATTCATCGACGATCGCTGGCCGGAGTTCGCGTTCCTCGACCTGGACAGGACCCGCGACACGTTCCCTGCGTTCTTCGTGGCGATGGCGGCGGCGATCCAGGCCGCTGCTTCACCACATCTCACGGCGCCGATGCGCAAGGTCGGCTGGACGCTCATCCTCGGCGCAACGGGCGCATCGGTGCTCGGCGGCGTCACGACGGTCAGCGATGCGCTCGGCGGGCTGCTCCTCGGTCTGATCGCCGCCGCGCTGGTTCGCTATGCCCTCGGCACGACGGCCGGACTGCCCGCTACCGACCGAATCCGAGCGGCTCTCGCCGAGATGGGCGTCGACACGGCTGAACTGAGCTACGTCGAGGCCGAACGTCAACCCGGCACGTCGGTCCTCCTGACCGGCACGTCGACCGAGGGCGCCCCGTTGTTCGTCCGCGGGTTGGGTCGAGACTCCTGGAATGCCCGTCGGTGGATCCGGTGGTGGAGGCAGGCCTGGTACCAGGACCAGGGCTCCCAGGTCGGCTCCGATCGTCGTCAACAGCTCGAACACGAGGCATTGGCCATGGTCGTGGCGGCACGGGACGGTGCACCGGTCCCCGCCCTGGTGAGCGTCGGGATGACGGCCCACGACGACGGCTTGCTCGTCTCCGAGCGTCTCGATCACACGTTGGACGATGTCGCCGACGGTGACGTCGACGACGACATGCTCGATGCGATCTGGGCTGCCCTCGGCCAACTGCACCGAGCGCGGATCAGTCACGGATCGCTCGATTCGCTCCACATCTGGTTCGACTCGTCGGGCGCACCCGCGCTGATGGGTCTGAACGAGGCAGCCATCAACGCCGCCGACGAGCAGTTCCACGTCGACATCGCGGCGATGCTCGTGCTGACGACGACGACCGTCGGCGCCGATCGGGCCATTGCGGCAGCGCGGCGGGCGGTCGGCGACGAGTCACTGACCGAGATGCTGCCCTCGCTCCAGACAGCGGCGTGCAACGCCGGACTGCGTCGCCGGGTCAAGCAGCACAAGCTGAAGATCGGCGATGTCCGCAAGCAGACGGCAACGGCGCTGGGCATCGATGTTCCCGAGATCGAGCAGTTGACGCGCGTCACGGGGAAGAGCGTCGTGATGATCGGGTTCATCGCCTTCGGCGCCTACACGATCATCGCCGGTTTGGCCGACGTCGGATTCGGCACGATCGTCGACGCCCTCGCCGATGCCCGCTGGAGCCTCGTCATTCTCGGCCTCCTGTTGGCGGCGGCCACCAACTACACCGATTCGATCTCGGTCGCCGCCGTCGCACCGAAGCCGCTCCCCATCGGGGTCACGACGGTCGAGCAGCTCGGGATCGGATTCGTCAACATGGCCGTCCCCTCCCCTGCGGGGTCGATCGCGACCAACGTCCGGTTCTTCCAGAAGTTCGGGATCAGCGCCGTGGCAGCGACGACGACCGGCGTGATCACCGGGTTCACGGGGTACGCGGCACAGGCGATCATGATCACGTTCACTGTCCTCGTCGGTGCCGGCAGCATCGACCTGTCGGCGTTCCAGGGTGGCGGTGATGTGATCCGTCTGCTCCTCAACGCAGTCGTCATCCTCGCCGTGGCGGTGGGCGTCGCGATGATCGTCCCCAAGTGGCGCCATTGGACATGGAAGAAGGTCGCCGGGCCGGCAAGGCAGATGCGCGACGCACTGTCGACGTTGAAGAACCCCCGAACGGCTCTCACTGCGCTCGTCGGCTCGATCGGCACCGAGGTGCTGTATGGCTCGGCGTTCCTCTGCTGCGTACTGGCGATGGGCGGATCGCTCACGCTCGGCCAGGCCATTTTCATCAACATCACCGTCTCGTTGGTGTCAGCGATCAGCCCGGTCCCCGGAAACGCGGGAGTCGCGGAGGCGGGCCTCACCGCGAGCCTCGCAGCTGTCGGGGTCGCGAGCGGCGTTGCCGTCCCTGCCGTGCTGGTCTACCGCTTGGTCAGCACCTACCTTCCGCCGGTCTGGGGCTACTTCTGCCTGCGGTGGTTGGCCAAGCACGACTACCTCTGACGCTGGATCGGCCGTTCCGGTCGAGGACGAGGCTCCTGCAAGGCCTGACCGAGCTGGACCGGTGGACCAGGCGCAGAACGAGACGCCCTCCAGCAGTTTGGCTACGGTGGTGCGATGGGTCGTGAGCACGTCGCCGAGCATCGTGCGGCGAGCGACGACGCTCCACGTCCCGGTCGTTCGGGCGAACCGTTGCGAACCGAAACCGGAGGCGATGCTGGTCCCGGCCTGCCACGACCCGCTGTGTCGCACGTGGGGCCCACCCATCGCATCGTCCTGCGTGAGCGGCTGCACGCTCGACTCGACGAGATCTTCTCGGCTCGTGCCGGTCACGTGATCGGCCCGTCGGGAAGCGGCAAGACGACGCTGCTGCGGGCATGGTCCTCGGGCACCACCTGCGGCGACGTCGTGTGGATGACGATCGAGCGCACCCACCGTGACGCGAGCGTGTTGACCGACGACCTCGCCGAGGCCGTGCACACTGTCGTCGGCGAACGCGTCGCGGTACGCGGCACGCCGGCCCCACGAGCCGTGGATCTCATCGCCGAGGCGGTCGACCGGTCGGGTCTGCGGGTGGTGATCGTGCTCGATGATGCCCACGTGCTCGCGGGAGCCGAGTCGGTCGAGGTGGTTCGGCAGTTGCTCGCGCTCGAACGTGCCTCCCTCCGCGTCCTGGTCGCCGGGCGCGGGGCACCCGAGATCGGGCTGGACGAACTGCGTCGGCGAGACGAGCTCGTGACGATCGCAGCGACCGACCTCCGTCTGACCGATCGCGAGACCGCCGCGATCATCCGGTCGGTGTCGGGAGAGGACATCGGCGACGACGCGCTCGCATCGATCCTCGATCAGATCGGCGGTTGGACGGCGGGTGCCGTGCTGGCCGGACTCGTGCTCAGGGCGTCGGACGGCTCACCGTTCGTCACGGGAGCGGCGATCGAGCGGCACCGCCTCTTCGACCAATACTTCTTGACCGAGGTCTTCGATTCCCTCTCGATCGACGTCCGGACGTTCCTGCTCGACACGTGCGTGCTCCGTGTGCTCGAGCCCGATCTGTGTGCCGAGCTGGCGCAACGTGACGACGTCGACGACATCTTGTGGAATCTCGAGGGCAGCAACACGTTCACGTCATGGATCGGCGGAGACCCACCACGATTCCGGTACCACCGGCTCCTGAGATCATGGATGCGGCGCCGTCTCGAACGGGTCGATCCGGCTCGTTTGCGTGATCTCGAGCGACGTGCCGCCTCGTGGTTCGAGGCCGGGGGCCGCATCCCTGAGGCAATCGGCCATCGACTCGCTGCAGAGGATTTCGGGGTCGCCGCCGAGTTGATCATCGACTACGGACCCAGAGCGCTCGGCGAGGGTCGCTACGAAGCGATGCGGGAATGGATCGGCGCACTGCCCGAGCACCGCGTCACCTCCGATGTCTCGCTCCTTGTCCTCTTGGCCGAAGCCGAACATCGGTTGGGCAACAACGAGTCGACCACGGCGCTCCGGACGCTCCTGAGGAGTCTGCTCGCGCATCTCTCCGACGGTGAGCTGCCGGACGGTCTCGAGTTGACCGTCGTCGTCCAGCGGGGTACGGAGTTGTCGGTCCGAGGGAAGTTGGACCAAGCAGCCGGGCAGGCGCGTCGAGCGCTGTCGATGATCGATCTCGCTTCGTGGTCGATGGCGGGGAACACGATCCGGTTCGACGAACTGCTCCTCGCGATGGACATGGCGTCCGTCGGGGACAAGTTGATGTACGCCGGCGACTTCGTCCAGGCACGACGCGTGTCGAAGTGGGTCGTCGACACGTTCCCGCCCGACGAATCGCGCGCCGCAGCC
>JAHEDX010000159.1 GCA_024641005.1 Acidimicrobiaceae bacterium | reverse complement strand
GGACGCGACCGGGCTCGGTCTGTCGATCGTGCGCACGTTGGTGACCACCGAGCTCAACGGCAACATCGTCATGGGGCCGATGACGGCCTCCGTCGCCGAACTGGTCGGTCTCGATGTCGTCGGGTCGGTACGGGGCACGGTCGTCGACCTCGCGGTTCCGCTCGCCGAGGAGTGATCCACCTTCGGCATCGAGGGCACCGAGAGAAATCTGTCACGCGATCGTAATAATCGTCTCGGCGCTGCCAGACTGGCTCGGTGACTTCGGAACTGCTCTCCTCGTTGACCGGCAATCGCATGTCGGTGCCGTTCGTGGTGCTCGCCACCGTGGTGGCGGCTGTGGTGGCGTCGCGGATCTCGAGGTTCGTGATCCGGCGCGTCATCCGCCGGTTGGCCAAGCGAAGCCTGAGCGCCTCGCCGGGCGCCGCAGCATCGGCGGCGACCCTGTGGCGGGCGCGGTCCAGCAGGATCGATGGCGAATCGGGCGAGATCGGCGAGCAACGCCGTAGACAACGCGTCGATGCGGCGTCGCGCATGGTGAGCCATCTGGCCGGCCTCGTGATCTGGGTGATCGCCGGCATCGTGATGTTCCACCTCCTCGACATCGATCCGGCCTTCTTCCTGTCGAGCGCCGGGTTCATCGGGGCCGGCCTCGCCATCGGCGGCCAGCACAAGGTCAACGACTATCTCACGGGCCTCAGTGTTCACTTCGAGGATCGCTACGGAGTCGGCGACGAGATCGTCGCCGACGTCGGGTGGGATGCGCCGGTGCAGGGAATCGTCGATCACATCGGCTTGTTCAGCACGAGGGTGCGCGATCAACGCAGTGCCTTGCACTTCCCGAACCATGCGCTCACGAGCGTTCGCAACCTGTCCCAGGAGGCCGCATCGTCGACATTGCGGCTGCGCGTGCCTGACAACGCTCACGCCGGCGAGGCGGCCGACCTACTGCGCGGGTTGGCCGGCACCGAGGGGCTGACCGACGTGATCTTCGTCGGTGACTTCGAAGCCCGCAACCACGCCACCGGAGAGATCGAGGTCGACGTGATGACCAGCCGTGCACTCGACGACCTCGAACGCCACCGCCTGGTCGGGCGCGCCGAACAGGCACTGTTCGACAGTAGCGCCGGCCGCTGAGCGGCTGATTCTCAGCTGGCGGCGCGGGCGGCGCGCATCGCGGCGGCGCGTTGGCGTCGGATCGCCCGTCGCTCTTCTTCGGAGAGGCCGCCCCAGATCCCCGAATCCTGATTGGTCTCGAGGGCGAAGTCGAGGCAATCCACCGTCACGGTGCACTCGGCGCAGACTTGCTTGGCGTGATCGATGGAGACCAGAGCCTGGCCCGTCGTACCGACCGGGAAGAACAGGTCGGGATCGGTATCGCGGCACAGGGCGTGGTCACGCCAGGTGTCTTCCGCGACAGCGAGGGCGAGGGTGGACGCGAGGTTCGACACGAATGGGGACTCCTCGTAGGAAGGTGGCGGCCAGGGCCGACGAACGGGAGGGGCCGATGCCACTCGCCGTTCAACTGCATGAACGGAGGGTGACGCCGGCGTTGCCGTTCGCAGCGCCAACGTTAGATGTTGGTCGGAGTGTTGGCAAGAAGATCAGATAGAACGTCCATGCCCATCTGCAAAACAGATGGATGAGGCGTGCATGGGGCTGCTCGAGCGACGATCTGCGACGATCTGTCCATGACCTTGGTGATCGCCCACCGTGGCGCATCGCGCGCCGAACCCGAGAACACCGTCGCGGCGTTCCGCCGGGCCGTTGCGATGGGGGCCGACGGGATCGAACTCGACGTGCGCCGGACCGCCGACGATTCGCTCGTCGTGCACCACGATGCGGTGTTGCCCGATGGTCGTGCGCTCCGTCACGTGGTGTCGTCGGACCTTCCCGAGCACGTGCCGACTCTGGGGTCGGCGCTGGACGCGTGCGAGGGCGTGTTCGTCAACATCGAGATCAAGAACGATCCTTCCGATCCGGATTTCGACCCGTCCGAATGGGTGGCCCATCGAACCGTCGTGGAACTGGCACGTCGAGGAGGCGCGATGCGATGGCTCGTCTCGTCGTTCCGGCTCGAGACCATCGACACCGTCCGGCTCGTCGCCCCCGCCGTGCGTACCGCGTGGCTGGTGGTCGAGGCCGGTGCTGACGAGATCGCCGACGCGGCCGCGGCGGGGCACAGCGCGCTCCACCCCGCCGTGGAGTTGCTCGACGAAGGCCTGATCCGCGCCGCACACGCCACCGGACTCGCCGTCAACACCTGGACGTGCGACGACCCGGCCCGCATCAGCCAACTGATCGCGTGGGGCGTCGACGGCATCTGTACCAATGTGCCCGACCTGGCACTCACGGTTCGGCGCGAACGGCTCGGCTGAGACCTGCAGAGGTGGACCCGGCGGCAGATGGCTCGGACCGGTGACGGAAGCGTCGCACCGGTGCCCGCCGACCGGGCCTATTCGACAGAACCAGGAAAGACCAGCCGGACGGCGTCAGGCACGTGGTCGAACTCGAGGCGATTGACCGAACCCAGGAAGTCGCCGTCGACCTGATAGGGGAACGGCTCGGCATGTTCGACGACCAGGTGCTCGACATCTCGCCATTCGACGAGGTGCTCACTCGTCGTCACACCACCCCCGCGCAGGGCCGAGCCGAGCCCACGCAGGATCGGGATCACCCGCAGCGTGCGGAACGTCACGATGACGAGTCCACGGTCCAACGTGGCAGCGGGTGACAGGTCGAGTGGACGGTTGCCGAGATAGGTGTACGGGTTGGTGTTCAACACGATCGAGAAGTAGCCATCGTCGACGTGTCCGTGCGGGCCGGCATCGAGCGAGAAGTGAGGCTCGTGCCGGTCGTAGCCGCGCAGCCATGTGGTCAGGGCGGACGAGATGAACAATGGGTGGCCCAGCCAGCGCTTCAGCGAGGCGTGCCGTTCGACAGCCTGCACCACGGCGGCGTCGTACCCGATGCCGGTGTGGAAACAGAAGAATCGGCCATTCACGCGACCGAGTCCGATCGAGCGCATGTCGCCGGCGTCGATCCCTCTCGCGAGCATCTCGACGGCCGCTACCGGGTCGTTGGGCAGCCCGACCGTGCGCGCGAACACATTGGTCGAACCGCCGGGCAACACCCCCAGCGCGGTGTCGGTGCCCGCAATGCCGGTGGCGACCTCGTTGAGGGTTCCGTCGCCGCCGAAGCCGATCACGACGTCGACTCCTCGCCTGGCGGCATCATGGGCGAACCGGGTGGCGTGACCGCGTCGGTTGGTCTCGACGACCTCGACATCATGGCCGCGTTCGAGTCGTCGGTGGACCACCACCGTGTTGCGCGCCGTCACCGACGACGCGAACGAGTTGACCACGAGCATGATTCGCAAGGACGCGAACGGTACCAGCGCGGGTGTGACCTCTGTCCAGGGAAGGCGTCGATGGCTCCCTGGCTTGGGCGGAACGGATACCGATCGGTAGCTTGTGAATCTATGAACGTGACCGTGTGCGTGAAGCAGATCCCCGACCCGGCCCTGCCGGGCGAGCTGGATCCCTCGACGAACACGCTGAAGCGTGACGGGAAGCT
>JAHEDX010000033.1:10222-43549 GCA_024641005.1 Acidimicrobiaceae bacterium | reverse complement strand
CAGCATCACTGATGCAGGCTGGATGAACGCTCACGCCGACCGAGCATGCGGTTCCGCCCGTGCAGCGCTCGGGGCCGACGGCACCGCGGCCTGATCACAGATCCGACCCACGACCGAGCACTGCGACGCTCCCATCGCGTGCCGTCGAGCCGCCTACGCATCGCTGCCACGCGTCGATCGGAGCCACCGGCGGGTCACCACCGCCCCCGTTGCTCCCCCTCTCCATCCCCACCAACGAAAGGCACCATCATGTTTCCCTTCAACGACCTCTACCTGCAACGCCAGATGGTCGAGGATCGCCGTGAGGCACTCCGGCGCGCCGCCGGCCACAGCCGGCTGCGCCACGACTCACGTCGGCCTCGACGTCGACGACAATCCGGGTAGCGCGGGATGTGCCTGACCGGGCGTGCGGCCACTACGGTGGCCGCATGCCCAGTCCGGCCGCCCAGCGTCCCGACCGTAACCTCGCCATGGAACTCGTGCGGGTGACGGAATCCGCTGCACTCGCAGCAGCCCGATGGGTCGGGCGCGGCGACAAGCTCGGCGCCGACGGGGCCGCTGTCGACGCGATGCGCCTCAGCCTCTCGAGCGTGCAGATGAACGGCATCGTCGTCATCGGTGAGGGCGAGAAGGACGAAGCGCCGATGTTGTACAACGGCGAACAGGTCGGCGACGGCAGCGACCCACTCGTCGATGTCGCGGTCGACCCGATCGACGGGACCACGCTCACCGCCAACGGTCTCAACAATGCCTTGGCGGTCATCGCCGTCGGCGAACGCGGTTCGATGTTCGATCCAGGCCCGTCGTTCTACATGGAGAAGATCGCCGTCGGCCCCGAGTCGGTCGGGGCGATCGACATCACCGCGTCACCGACGCAGAACCTGCGTTGGATCGCCCGGTCGAAGCAGGCGAGCGTGAGAGACCTCACCGCGGTCATCCTCGACCGTCCGCGTCATGCCGACCTGATCGACGAGGTGCGCGCGAGCGGCGCACGCATCCGGTTGATCCGCGACGGCGACGTCTACGGTGCGATCGCCAGCGCCTGGCCCGACGCCGGCGTCGACGTCTTGTTCGGGATCGGCGGTACGCCCGAGGGTGTGATCGCCGCAGCAGCGCTCAAGGCGATGGGCGGCGAGATGCAGGCCCGCCTGCTCCCGCAATCCGACGACGAACGCGAGGCGGTGCTCGGCGCTGGCTACGACCTCGACCACGTGCTGTCGCAGGATGATCTGATCAAGGGCGACAACTGCTTCTTCGCTGCAACCGGGCTGACCGACGGCCAACTGTTGCGAGGTGTGCGGTTCGATGCGCTGGGCGCACGAACACAGAGCCTGGTCATGCGGTCTCGCAGCGGCACGGTGCGTTTCATCGACGCCCGCCATCGCGTCCGCAAACTCCAAGAGTTCAGCGCGATCGACTACACCTGACCCACCGATACTCCGCGGACAGCTGAGGCATGTGCAGGATTGGTCGTGAACCGACGCAAAGTCGGTTCACGCGCACCGTTGGTTCCGAGACGACTTTGCGTCGATTCAGCGCCGGCGGAGACCTGACCGGCGCAGCAACCGTGGTCGGTCGGTGGGGCCACCGCCCACCGCACTACGAGCGTTGGACGAGTCCGGACACCCGACGCCGCAACCATCGAGGGGTCATGTTGACCGCTGTCGACATCGCCTTGTACTGCACACCCGGAACCGACAGCGCCCGATCGGCGATCACGTCGGCGAGACCAGTCCGCACGACCTGATCAGGGCTGGTCCAGGCAAATCCGGGGAATGAGTCCGCGTACTGCTCGGTGTTGCTGACGCGTTGGAACTCCGTCTTGGTGAGTCCGGGGCACAGGGCCGTCACGTGCACCCCGGTGCCGCGGGCCTCCTCGTGCAGGCTCTCGGTGAGGCTCGTCACGTACGCCTTCGTGGCGGCATATACAGCGAGCCTGGGCGCGGGTTGGAAGCTGGCGACGCTCGACACGTTCAACAGCCAGCCGCGACCGCGCGGGATCATGGCGGTGAGCGCCGCATGGCTGAGACGTGTCAACGCCGCCACGTTCAGTTCGACCTCGTGGGCGAGCCGGTCGGGATCCAACTGGACGAAATCACCGTTGCTGCCGAAGCCGGCGTTGTTCACGACGAGATCGACCGGATGTTGCACATCGGCGATCCGTGCCACCACCGCCCGCTGCCCCTTCTTGGTGAGCAGATCGGCGACCAGCACCTCGACATCGTCGAAGTCGTCGGCGATTGCCTGCAGCCGATCGGCTCGACGGGCCACCACCACGACGGCGACGCCTGCGGCTGCCAGTTCTCGCGCCATCACCTCGCCGATTCCCGACGATGCTCCGGTGACCAGTGCGGACGCGAACGGGTACCGGTTCATGCCACGACTGTAGGCCGAAAGGCGGGAAAGCTCAGACGCTGATGCCGGCGGCGTTGAGGCGGGCGTGGGCCCGGCTCAGGGCGCTGACGGCCTCGGCATCGTGCTCGTGACGCAGCCGTTCCTCTGCACGGGACTTCGCGTCCCGTGCACGATCGACGTCGACCAGCGATCCGAGCTCGGCGGCATCACTGAGGATCGACACCTTGTTGTTGCTCACCTCGACGAAACCACCGTGGACGGCGATGTCCTCGATCGAACCGTCCGCGAGATACACGCGCGTATGACACTCTTGCAGCGCCCCGAGGAACGCCGAGTGCCCCGGCTGGAAGGCGATCTCGCCACCGCCGATCGTGCGCGTGATGACCATGGTGGCCTCGCCCGAGTAGAGCACGTCCTCGGGCGAAACGACTTCGACGGTCATGGATGCCATCGGGCTCAGCTCTCCTGAAGAGTTTTGGCCTTGGCGAGCACCTGCTCGACACCACCGACGTTCAAGAACGCCTGCTCGGGGACGTCGTCGAGGTCACCGTTCAGGATCGCATCGAAGCTCTCGACCGTCTCCTCGACCGGTACGAACTCGCCGTCGAGGCCCGTGAAGACCTTGGCGACGAAGAACGGCTGGGACAGGAAGCGCTGGATCTTGCGAGCACGGTTGACCGTGAGGCGGTCCTCGTCGCTGAGCTCGTCGAGACCGAGGATCGCGATGATGTCCTGGAGCTCTTTGTAACGCTGGAGGTTCTCCTGCACCCGTCGGGCGACGTCGTAGTGACGCTGGCCGACGACTTCGGGGCTGAGGATCGTCGAGGTCGACGCCAGCGGGTCGACCGCCGGGTAGATACCGAGCGCGGCAACCTGACGAGACAACTCGGTGGTGGCGTCGAGGTGCGTGAAGGTGGTGAACGGCGCCGGGTCGGTGTAGTCGTCAGCGGGCACGTACACGGCTTGCAGCGAGGTGATCGAACGACCTCTCGTCGAGGTGATGCGTTCTTGGAGCTGGCCCATCTCGTCGGCCAACGTGGGCTGATAACCCACGGCCGAAGGCATACGGCCGAGCAACGTCGACACCTCGGAACCCGCCTGAACGAAGCGGAAGATGTTGTCGACGAACAGCAGCACGTCCTGGTTCTGGACATCACGGAAGTACTCGGCCATCGTGAGCGCCGACAGTGCGACACGCAAGCGCACGCCGGGCGGCTCGTCCATCTGGCCGAACACCAGGGCGGCCTTCTCGAACACACCCGATTCGATCATCTCGAGCCGAAGGTCGGTTCCTTCGCGGGTGCGCTCACCGACACCGGCGAACACCGACACGCCGCCGTGCTGCGAGGCAACACGGTTGATCATCTCGGTGATGAGCACGGTCTTGCCCACTCCGGCGCCGCCGAACAGGCCGATCTTGCCACCCGCCACGTAGGGCGTGAGCAGGTCGATCACCTTGATACCGGTCGGGAACAGGCGGGCCGAGGGCTCGAGCGCGTCGAAGTCGGGAGCGGGACGGTGGATGTCCCAGCGCTCCATCTCGTCGAAGCCGTCGGGGTTCTCGTCGAGGGCCTCACCCCACACGTTCCACACGTGCCCGAGTACCTTCTCGCCGACCGGCACCTGGATGCCGTGGCCGAGGTTGCGGACCGGTGTGCCACGCTTGAGACCGTCGGTCGGCTTGAGGCAGACGGCGCGGACGCGGCCCGAGCCGAGCTGCTGCGCTACCTCGGCCATCACGACCGTGGTGCTGCCTTCGATCTCGACCTCGAACTCGACCGCCGAGTTCAGCTCGGGGAGCGAATTCGGCGGGAACTCGACGTCGATCACCGGTCCGGCGATGGCGACGACGCGCCCGTCCTTCAGATCATTTTCGGTCATGGTCATGGCTGCGTGTTCTCCTCAACCGTTTCTTGAATTCGATGTGGTGGGGCGGATGCCCTCGGAATTGTTCGTGTCGGTGCCGCTGCGCGCCCCGAAACCGTCGTCAGCACTGAAATCGATGTAGCGAACGCTCTTGCGGTCGCCCGAACCCAATGCCTCGGCACCGCCGACGATCTCCATGATCTCGGTCGTGATCGAGGCTTGACGGGCCCGGTTCATCGTGATGCTGAGGTTCTTGATCAGCTCTTCGGCGTTGTCGGTCGCCGACTTCATGGCACGCTGGCGGAACGCATGCTCGGACGCTGCAGCATTGAGCAGCGCCGCATACACACGGGCCTCGATGTAGCGCGGCAGCAATGTCTCGAGAATCGTGGTCGGATCAGGTTCGAACTCGTAGTCGGACCCGGTGCCGTCATCGGACCCCGCCTTGCCGTCGCCGCCCATGACGGTGTCCTGCGACAGCGGCACGAGCGGACGCAGCACGACTTCCTGGCTGCCTGCAGAGATGAATCGGGTGTACACCAACTCGACCTTGTCGACGTGACCGCTGGCGAACAACTCGACGACATGCTGACCGATCGCTTTCGCGTCGTCGTAGCTCGGCTTGTCGCTGAATCCGGCAAAGGTCTGCCCGAGCCGGTACTCGCGGAACTTGAAATAGCTCTCGACCTTGCGGCCGACCGAGATGATCTCGTAGCCCTTGCCGTCGACGACATCGCTCTTGATCTCGCCCTCGGCAGCGCGTTGGACACCAGCGTTGTAGCCACCGCACAAGCCGCGGTCGGCGGCAATGATGACGTAGCAGGTGTTCTTGATCTCCTTGCGACCGGTGAGCAGCGGCGAATCCGATACTCCACCCGCAGCGGCGAGATCCTTCACGACCTCGGTGATCTGCTCGGAATAGGGCACGGCGGCCTGCACGCGCTGCTGTGCCTTGACGATGCGCGAGCCGGCGATCAGCTCCATCGCCCGCGTGATCTTCTTGGTGGCCTGCATCGAGCGGATGCGGCCCTTCAGGATGCGTTCCTGTCCGCCTGCCATTATGAGCGTCCCTTCACGATCGTCGAAGCCTCACGAGCGGCCCAAGCGCGCCGAACGAGGCCGACTGCCGAGACAGCGTCGTCGATCGGTGTGCGGTTCGGGTCCATCGCAGCCATCACTCCGTGGCGAGGGTCTTGTTCGACTCGGCGGCGCCCATCTCGTCGGCGTCGACACTGGCGGGATCGACAGCGTGCGACCCCGAATCACCCGACGCGAATTGCGCCTTGAACGACTGGACCGCTTCGGCCAGTGCATCGGGAATACCGCCGGTGCGCAGGTCGGCCAGCAGGCCGCTGTGACGGCTGCGCATGAACTCGAGCAGCTCACGTTCGAAGCGAACCACCTCGGTGACGGCGACGTCGTCGAGGTACCCCTTCGTACCGGCGAAGATCGAGACGACCTGCTCCTCGACGGGCATCGGGCTGTTGAGCGGCTGCTTGAGCAGCTCGACCAGGCGATAACCGCGCTCGAGCTGGGCCTTGGACACCGCGTCGAGTTCGGAACCGAAGGTGGCGAACGCCTCGAGCTCACGGAACTGAGCGAGGTCGAGCTTGAGCGTGCCTGCCACCGACTTCATCGACTTCGTCTGGGCAGCGCCACCGACTCGGGACACCGAAATGCCCACATCGACAGCGGGCCGGACTCCGGACTTGAACAGGTTGTCCTGCAAGAACACCTGGCCGTCGGTGATCGAGATCACGTTGGTCGGGATGAACGCGGAGACGTCACCCGCCTTGGTCTCGATGATCGGGAGCGCGGTCAACGAACCGGCACCGTTCTCGTCGCTGAGCTTCGCGGCCCGTTCGAGCAGCCGGCTGTGCAGGTAGAACACGTCACCGGGGTATGCCTCGCGGCCCGGTGGGCGGCGCAGCAACAGCGACAGCTGACGATAGGCGTCGGCCTGCTTGGAGAGGTCGTCGTAGACCACCAGGGCATGCTCGCCGTTGTCCATCCAGTGCTGACCGATCGCACAGCCTGCATAGGGAGCGAGGTACTTGAACGGCGCCGAGTCTGCGGCCGGCGCCGTCACGACGACCGTGTACTCCATGGCGCCGTTCTGTCGCAGCGTGTCGACCGTCTGGGCGACGGTCGAGCCTTTCTGGCCGATCGCGACGTAGATGCACTTCACGCCGAGACCCTTTTGGTTGAGGATCGTGTCGATCGCCACCGTGGTCTTGCCGGTCTTGCGGTCACCGATGATCAGCTCGCGCTGGCCGCGCCCGATCGGCGTCATGGCGTCGATCGACTTGATGCCGGTCTGCAACGGCTCGTGCACCGGCTTGCGACCGAGGATGCCGGGCGCCTGGATCTCCATGCGGCGCTGTACAGCTCCGACGATGTCGCCATGGCCGTCGACCGGGTGGCCGAGCGCGTTCACGACGCGGCCGAGCATTGCGTCACCGACCGGCATCGACAAGATGCGACCGGTTGCCTTGACCGTCTGGCCCTCGGCGATCTTGTCGACGTCGCCGAGCACGACCGCGCCGATCGAATCCTCGTCGAGGTTGAGTGCAAGGCCGACTGAGCCGTCCTCGAACTCGAGCAGCTCGTTGACCGAGGCGTCGGGAAGACCTGCGACTCGGGCGATGCCGTCGCCGACCTCGGCCACGCGGCCGACGGTGCGTGCTTCGAACGACGGCTCGAAACCGTCGAGGTTGTGCTTGAGCGCCGATGCGATGTCGGCGGCGGAGATGGTGAGTTCTGCCATGTCAGTAGCTCGTTTCAAAAACTGGTCGGCGGCCGATCAGAGCCGGCTCTTCAACTGGTCGACGCGGGTACGGACACTGCCGTCGATGACGGAGTCGCCCACGGTGGCAACGATGCCGCCCAGGATGGACGGATCGACGATCACCTTGAGATTGACGGCCTTGCCGGTGGCATTGGCCAAGGCCGCCTTCAGACGGTCTTGCTGGTCGTCGGTGAGTGCAACCGCGCTGCGCACCTCCGCGACCTCGAGGTTCTTCGAGCTGGACGCCCGCTCGACGAGCTTGTCGATGATGGCGGGCAGATCACGGCCCCGGCCGGATCCGACGACCATCGACACCAGCTGGGTGGTCGTCGCCGTGGCCTTGCCACCCAACAGGTCTTCGACGATCGCCTGCCGCTTGCCGGCCGGGATCATCTCGTCGGTCAGCGCATTGCGCAGGGCGTCGCTCGATTCGTAGGACCGAGCGAACCGGAACAGTTCGTCCTCGACCTCGTCGATCGTGCCCTCGGCTCGAGCGATCTCGAACAGAGCCCGGGCGTAGCCGTCGATGCGTGCGTCGCTCATGATGCGCCTACCTTCGAGATGAATGCCTCGATGAGGTCTTGCTGGGTTGCTGCGTCGATCAGGCCGCCGGCGAGCACGCGCTCGGTGGCGACGTTCGACAAGCGGGAGATCTCGGCTCGCAACTCGTCGTTGACGCGGCCACCCGCCGAAGCGATGTCGGCTTCGGCACGTGCGTTGAGCTCGGCTACCTCTTGCTCGAGACGAGCCCGCCCGTCGACCAACAGGGCCTCGGCCTGGGCGTCGGCTTCGGCGAACAGCCGCTGCCGCTCGCTGTCGATGTCGCCGGCGGCCTGGCGGATGCCGGCCGCCTCGGACTCGGCGGAGGTCTTGGCCGCTGCCGAGGCATCGAGCTCACCCTGGATCCGCTCGGTGCGGGCGGCCATCGCGTTGACGATCGCCGGGCCGGCGAACTTCCAGAGCAATCCGAAGATCAGCAGTGACGAGATCGTGCCGTAGATCAGCTCGGCCTTCTCGGGCCACAACCAGTGAACCGAGTGGGCCGGATCGTGCTCTTCCGATGCGAGGAGAATGCTGGCGAAGATGTTCATTGCGCCACTCCTGCGCTCATTGCCTCGTCGACGGCGCTACGGATCGGCGACGCGTCGGGTACCCGTCCGATCGAGAGCTCGATCGTGCGGCTGGTGACATCGACGACCGCAGCTGCGATGTCGCTGCGCACGGCCTCGCGTGCAGCGGCCGCCTCGGCGTTGGCCGCATCGCGTTTGGCAGCGATGTCGGCATTGACGTCGGTGAGGCGGGCTGTGCGCTCGGCCTCGAGGATCTGACGAGCCGCCTCGACCCGATCGTTCGCCTCGGCTTTCACCGTGGCCAGCGCCGACTCGTACTCGGCGACCTCGGCCCGGGCGGACGCACGGGCGGCATCGGCCTGTTCGTGGCCACCACGGATGAGCGCGTACCGGGCGTCCATCCCCTTCTTGAGGCGCGGGTACAGGAAGAACCGCATGAGCAAGGCCATCACGATGAAGGCGCCGGCTCCCCAGGCAACTTCCTTCATCTCGGGCGCGATCGGGCTCGGACCGGTGTCGCAGACTCCGGTCTCGTGGCCTTGCTCATCTTTGACGGGAAACTCGCAATCGATGCTGTGTTCGCCTTCGCCTTCTTCGGCGGTGACGAACGAAACCTCGATTTGGGCCCCCCTGGTTACGACGGCAGTCAGCACGTCAGCTCCTTGTGGGAGTAGTGGACCAGTGGAATATGTCGGTGTTCAGCGTCGGTCACAGACCGATGAGGATGAACACCACGAAGCCGATCAGGGCGAGCGCCTCGGTGAAGGCGATGCCCAGGAACATCGTGGTACGCACCATGCCGGCAGCCTCTGGCTGACGGGCCATCGCCTCGACGGATTTGCCGACGAGGTACCCGATACCGATGCCGGGCCCGATCGCGGCGAGGCCGTAGGCAAAACCGGCCGAGCCGGCCGCGGCAGCGGCCTTGGCCTCGTCGCCGGTGAGGCCGGTCTGGGCGAGGATCGCAAATGCTTCCATGTTGGATGATCTCCTGTTGCTGTCTGGGTTGGAGAGGGTGAACAGAACTCGGTGAAGAGAACTTGCTGGGACTACCCGGCCGGATCAGTGTTCCGGATGGGCCGCGCCGCCGATGTACACGGAGGCGAGAATCGTGAAGATGTATGCCTGAAGGAATCCGACGAGGACCTCGAAGCCGGTGATGAACATCAGCATGAAGAACGGGAGCACGCCGACCGGCTTGAGGATCCACGAGTCACCCTGCACGAGCTCTTCGGTGAGCAAGGCAAAAGTGACGAGCAAGATGTGACCGGCGAGCATGTTGGCGAAGAGTCGGACGGTGAGCGAGAACGGGCGCACGAGGAAGGTCGAGATGAACTCGATCGGAGCGACCAGGATGTACAGCGGACCGGGAACGCCCGGCGGGAACAACGAGTTCTTGATGTAGCTGATGCCCTGGTGCTTGAAGCCGACGCCGATGAACACCACCCAGACGAGCAGCGACAACACGAGCGGGATCGCGATCCGGGCCGTGGCGGGCATATAGATGATCGGGATGATGCCCGGCACGTTGCACAAATAGATGAACACGAACAGGCTCAGCAGGAACGGCGTCCAACCCAGCCCCTGACGGCCCATCGTCGGCATGATGATCTGCTCTTCGATGAACTCGACGATCGTCTCGGCGAGGTTGCGCACCCCCTTGGGGGCCTTGAGCCCGTCCTGATTGGATGCCAGGAGGAAGATGACGATCGCGATGAGGGCCGCGGCGACACCGATCAGCGCGACCTTGTTGAACGTCGGAAAGAGATCCTTCCAGCGGAGGATCTCGTTGATCGGCGGAAATTCGAGTGCGAGCACGTTGTTGGTCCGTTCAGGTCGTTCCGAAAGGTATTACGGGCGGGCAGGTTTGAGGCCGGGGTGGGCCAGCGATATGGCGACGTACTTCATTTCCCAGAAGAGAAGTCCGAGGTGCGTCACGATGATGGTCGCTCCGAGTGCCGGAAGAGAAATCCAACCGGCATCCTTCACGAGAAGCACGGCCAGCATGATGAGCCCGAGCCGGATGAGATAGCCGAACAACGTGGCTCCCATCATGAGTCCGAGCGAGATCTTGGCCGTGTACGAGATGAGCGCAGCAGAGAGCATGAAGTTGACGAGCACGAGCCCGATCGCGAACGCTGCGCTCCAAGCTCCGTCGGCGCCCCAGATGACCGCACTGATCGCGATCATCACCGGGGCGGCGAACAAGCCCCGTTTCACCATGTCGGTGCTGACCGCGACCTCGACAGCGTCGCCGTCGAGCCGGGTCGCCATCGCCGGGGTCGTGTCGTTGTTCATGCTGCGTCCCCCACCGGAGCCGTCGCATCGGGGGCCGTCGTCGCGGGTGCGCCGTGGCGCTTCGCTGCCCGATCGGCTTCGAGGCGCTCCATCGTGGCGTCATAGACGTACTTCATCCGAAGGAAGCTACCGATCGCAGCGAACAGCACGAGCGAGATCGTGAACACCGGGAACAGACCGAGCCAACGATCGATGAGCCAGCCGAGCCCGAGAAAGACCAGCATCGTCAAGGCGACGTCCATCCCACGGCCCAGCGAGTCGTCGCTGCCGCTGGCAGCGTTGCCCTGCGCGCGGCCGGGTCGGATGTTGGTGAAGAGCAGCTTCATGGGCGGAGGCGAGAACCGCAGGCTGGCACGTTTGCGAGCCGGGGGTTTGTGAACGCAGGCACAAGCTAGTCGGCGTGACCCGGTTCGGGCAACTCCTGCACGGTCGAATCAGGAGGAATCTGCTCGACGCCGGGTGACATCTTGTGTCGGCGCTCGTCGATCTCCCGCCGTTCCGGACGATCGGGGTCGAGCTGCTCGGACGCCGGACGGAGCAATGCGGCCTCGACAGCCTCAGCCCGCTTGCGGCGGACGCTGGGATGCAGCACCGTGAACAGCACGATCGCGAGCGCACCGATGCCGAACGGGAGATAGGTGGGATTCTCGTCGGTGAGTACCGGGTACAGCACGAAGCCGGACAGCAACGCCGTCCAGGTCCAGAGGATCAACACACTGCGGCGATGGCCATGGCCGAGGTTCATCAACCGATGGTGCAGGTGCCCCTTGTCGGCGACGTCGAGGGCCTGACGCTTCGTCGCCCGTCGCACGATCGCGAAGAGTGTGTCGAGTATCGGCACCCCGAGCACCAGCAACGGGATCACGAGCGGGGCGAAGAAGAAGAAGGTCTGACCGACATGGTCCTGGGTATTCGGATCCGCCCGTCCACCCACCAGGCTCGTGGAGACGGCCAGCAACAGCCCGAGCAGGAACGCTCCGCTGTCGCCCATGAAGATGCGGGCGGGATTGAAGTTGTGCGGCAGGAACCCGATGCACATGCCGGCAGTGATGATCGCGACCAGCGGCCCCGCATTGCGATCGGACAGCAGTCCGAGGTCGTTGAGCTTGTTGGCATACAGGAAGAACGAGCCGGAGGCGATGGCGACGATGCCCGCAGCGAGACCGTCGAGCCCGTCGATCAGGTTGATCGCCTGGGTCATGCCGAGCAACCACAGCACGGTGACCAGTGGTGTCCAGTCGCTCGACAGGATCAGCACGTCGTAGAACGGCACCCGGAAGTAGAACATCGTGACGCCGAACCAGACGAGCACGATCGCCGCCACCACGACGCCGGTCACCTTTCCCGGTGGGGCCATGTCGCGAATGTCGTCGAGCATGCCCGTCGCGAACACCACGAGCGCAGCGATCACGATCCCCAGCGGCTCGGAGTTCTCGTCGAAGATCGTGTCGAAACGCCCGAGCAACAAAGCGACCAGGAACGCCGCCAAGAACCCCACGAGCATCGCGACCCCGCCGACGTCCGGAATCGGTGTCGTATGGACCGAGCGCTCGTTCGGCTCGTACACCCAGTCGCGCGCCAGCGCGATCCTGCGAACCACGGGGGTCGTGGCGAACGTCACCACGGCGGCAACGCCGCCGATCAGGAGATAATCGCCAAGACCCGGAGACACGGATATTCAGACTACGGCCCGGGCCATGCCGCAGGGTCGTTCAGACGCCGTTCGGATAGGCAGGGAACTGCGCACAGAGATCGCCGACCTCCCGACGGATCGCCGCCAGGGTGTCGGCATCGTCGCGTCCGCGCAGGGCGCGCGCTATCAACGAGGCGATCTGGGGCATCTCGGCCTCGGTCATGCCCTGGGTGGTGACCGACGGGGTGCCGATCCGGACACCGCTCGTGACGAACGGGCTGCGCGGATCGTCGGGGACGGTGTTCTTGTTGAGCGTGATCCCCGCCTCATCGAGCGATGACTGTGCGACCTTGCCGGTGAGTTCCTCGTCGAACGGTCGCAGATCGACCACCATCAAATGGTTGTCGGTGCCCCCGGACACCAGCCGGAACCCCTCCCCCGCCAATGCACCGGCCAGCGCCGAGGCATTGGCGACGACCTGATGGGCGTACTCGGTGAAACTCGGCTGGGACGCCTCGTAGAAAGCGATCGCCTTGCCGGCGATGGCGTGCTCGAGCGGACCGCCCTGCCAGCCCGGGAAGACGGCCTTGTCGATCGCCTTGGCGTACTGCTGCTTGGAGAGGATGCAACCGCCGCGCGGGCCTCGCAGCGTCTTGTGGGTCGTGAACGTGACGATGTCGGCGTACGGCACCGGGTTCGGATGGGCGCCACCGGCGACGAGCCCGGCGAGATGTGCGATGTCGAACAGCAGGAGCGCGCCGACCTCGTCGGCGATGGCACGGAACGGCTCGGGATCGAGACGCCTCGGGTAGCTGGTGGTGCCGGCCACGATCATCTTCGGACGATGACGCTCGGCGAGCGATCGAACGGCGTCCATGTCGATCCGGTCCTCGGCACCGACGCCGTAAGAAACGAAGTGGTACAGCAGACCGCTGGCATTGACGGGGGAACCATGGGTGAGGTGCCCACCGTGGTCGAGGCTGAGCCCGAGCACGGTGTCGCCCGGCTTCAGGACGGCCTGGTACGCACACATGTTGGCATTCGCTCCGGAGTGCGGCTGCACGTTGGCGTGGTCGGCTCCGAACAATGCTTTCACGCGCTCGATGGCGATGGCCTCGATGTCGTCCACCACCGCGTTGCCACCGTAGTAACGCTTGCCCGGATAGCCCTCGGCGTACTTGTTGGTCAACACCGATCCCGTCGCGCGCATCACCGCCGGCGACGTGAAGTTCTCGCTGGCGATCAATTGCAGACCCGTGATCTGGCGCTGATACTCGCGGCCCACGAGAACTTCGACCACGGTGTCGGGGTGGGTGTCGGAATGGAACGGCATGGTCAGAATTCTTCCTCGAGTGCGGTGATCTGGGCCACACGGCGGGCGTGCCGGCCACCTTCGAACGGGGTCGACAGGAAGAGATCGACGATCTCCTCCGCCAGACCGACACCCACCACGCGAGCGCCGATCGACAGCACGTTGGCATCATTGTGTTCACGCGCCATGCGAGCCGTGTAGAGGCAGTTGCACAGCGCGGCACGCGCCCCGCGGACCTTGTTGGCCGCCAACTGTTCACCCTGGCCGCTGCCTCCGAGCACGATGCCGAAGTCGGCATCGCCGTCGCGGACGGCCCTGGCGGCCGCCGCACAGAACGCCGGGTAGTCGACGCTCTCGGTCGAGTCGGTGCCCTTGTCGATGATGTCGTGCCCGGCCTCGGCCAATCGGTCGATCAGATGCTGCTTGAGCTCGTAACCGGCATGGTCGGATCCGAAAGCAATGCGTGCCACGGGGCGAGTGTAGGAGCAGCGCCGGTGACGACCGCAAGCATTGACGAAAGATCCATGTTCGAGCGCCGTCGGGCGATCGAGCGGTCAGCTCCCGCCGACTTCCTGACCCGTGAGCGCCCCCTGATCTGGGCAAGCTGTGTCGAGGTACGCATCGGTCAGCGGGGTGGCGACACCGATCACGAGGCTCGGATCGAGGTGGAAGTCGACCCGCCGGGAGCGCAGTCGGTCGACGGCCCGGCCCACGAGCTGTTGAAGGTCGTCGGGCACCTCGAGGGTCAGATCAGGGTTCGACGGGTCACGTCGGCTGAGCGCATCGAGCCAGGCGCGACCGAGCCGTTCGACCGCCTCAGGGCTGGCCCCCGCTTCGTCGAGTGCAACGCGAGCCGCAGCGACGCGACGGCGCAGCGCCCCGAAATAGCCCTCGGCCACGACATCGGCCTCGGCCGCGAGTTCGACCGGAAAGTGATCGATCAGCGCGACATAGGACTCCTCGATGACCGACGCCGATGCAACCTCCCAGACTGTGACACGCTCCGGCTCGTCCAAGTACGTCGATCCGACGAGCAGAACCTGCCACGAGCCACCGAAACGGCTCCACGCAGCGCAGAACGAGTCCTCGCTGTCGAGCCCGGGCACCCCCGTCTCGGACATCTCGATCGATGGCGGGGTGGATGACGCAATCGTCGTATCCGGAACGGACGACTCCTGCGCCGGCCGCATCGATGTCGACGTGTCACCGCCGAGCGTCCCGGGTCCGCTCGACGCCGGTTCGGCCGCGACGGGGTCGGCTACCGAACCGCCGCCACCCGAGCACCCCAGCATGATGCCGGCCAGAGCAACGACCGCGACGAGACGTTTCACCTCCTCATGGTCGCACGTGACATGCGAAACTGGTCGTCATGCCTGACGACTCCCCCGATCGGCCGCGCATCTTGCTCGACTGTGATCCCGGTCATGACGATGTCGTCGCGATCGTGGTCGCCGCCCACACGGCCGAGCTGGTCGGCATCACCACCGTGGCCGGGAACGCTCCGCTCGATCGCACGACCTACAACGCCTGTGTCATCCGCGACGCGATGCGCCTGCCCGTCACCGTGCACTCCGGCGCCGAACGCCCGTTGGTCGCCGAGCCGAAGTTCGCCGCATTCATTCATGGTCAAAGCGGCCTCGACGGCGCCGAACTGCCGGCACCCGACCGAGGTGCCGATTCGACCGACGCCGTGTCGTTCATCATCGAAACCTGCCGGTCGAGCGAGGGCACGTGGCTGGTGCCGACCGGGCCGCTGACGAACATCGCCCTCGCTCTGCGGGCCGCGCCGGATCTGGTCGGGTGCATTGCAGGAATCTCGCTGATGGGCGGCGGGACGTTCGGGAACCGTACGCCGGCCGCCGAGTACAACATCTGGGCCGACCCGGAGGCGGCTGCGATCGTGTTCGAATGCGGCGCGCAGATCACGATGGCCGGTCTCGACGTCACCCACCAGTTCCTCGTCACCCCACCCAGGATCGATCAGGTCGCGGCGCTCGACACCCCGTTCACGTCGATCATCGCCGACCTGTTCAGATTCTTCTCGCGGATGTACATCGCTCGTCACGACCACATCGCAGGCGCCGCGCTCCACGATCCCTTGGCCGTGTTGGCGCTGACACACCCCCATCTGTTCAGGGGAACGGATCGGCACGTGTCGATCGAGACCCATGGACGACACACCGCCGGCATGACGGTGATCGACCGGCGCGGCATCACCGACCGGGAGCAGTCGAACGTACACGTGCTCGAACACGTGGATGCCGACGCGGCCTGGTCGGTCGTCTTCGACGCATTGGCGGAAGCTGGTCGTCGATCCTGCCGCTGAGACAGGCGACGTCTGTCCACGTTCGATCGCGTGGCCGGGATCTGTCGCCCGGCTCCTAACGTGGCCGACGTGAGCGACTCCTTTCCGCGCCAGTACGCACGAACGCAACGGCTGACCCTCGGTGAACCACGTGATCTCACGGTGACCGCCGATGGCAGCCGGGTCGTATTCGCCCGAACTCGCAGCGGCGCCGATCCCGTCAACTGTCTGTGGCGTGTCGACGTCGCGACGGGCGACGAGACATTGCTCGCCGACCCCACCGAACTGCTGGCCTCGATCGTCACCGGAGGGGCCAGCCTGCCCGCCGAAGAACGCGCCAGGCGCGAGCGGATGCGCGAGGGCGCGGCAGGCATCACGTCGTACACCCTGTCTGGCGATGGCACGCTTGCGGTGTTCGCGCTCGGCGGTCGGCTGTTCGCGACCGACCTCGACACGAACCGTTCGTGGCACGTGCCGGTCGACGGCCCGGTGTTCGATCCTCGACCCTCGCCCGGCTCGGGCCCACGCGATGCCGAGATCGCCTACGTCAAGGCCAGGGAACTGTGGGTGACCGGCCTCGACGGTCGATCGAAGCTGGTCGCCGCCGAGCCCGGTGATCCCGACACCGTCACATGGGGAAGCGCAGACTTCATCGCCGCCGAGGAAATGGGCCGCCACCGGGGGTACTGGTGGAGCCCCGACGGCACGACCCTGGCCGTGTGTCGAGCGGACAGTTCGCCCGTCCAGGTGTGGCACATCTCCAATCCCGCCGACCCCGCCGCCGCACCGCGCACGGTGCGATATCCAGCAGCGGGAACGCCCAACGCCGATGTCTCGTTGCATCTCGTGCCCCGGGCCGGAGGGGCTTCGACCGAGGTGTCGTGGGACAGGTTGGCGTTCCCGTATCTCGCCAAAGTGAGTTGGAACGAATACGGCCTGACCGTCACGGTGCAATCGCGTGACCAGCGAGACGTGCACGTGTTGGTCGTCGACACGACGACCGGAGCGACCTCGGTGGCGTGGAGCGATCATGACGATGCGTGGATCGAACTCGTGCCAGGCACCGGCGTCCTGATCGGCGATCGGCAGCTCGTGGTCTGCGCCGACCGCGATGGCAGCAGACGGTTGATCGTCGGGGACGATGTCGTCTCACCGGCCGAGGTACAGATTCGTGCAGTCATCTCGGCGGCCGCCGAACGTGTCGTCGTCACCGGCAACCCGGTCGATGACGCGACCGTGCTGCACCTCTACAGCTGGACCCCGACCGGGTTCGCACCGCTGACCCAGGGTTCGAGCGTCAACTCCGGGGTCGTCAGTGGCGACACCATCGTGATTCGCACCCTCACGGTCGAGGAACCCGGCGGCCGCTGGCGTCTACCATCGGGCACCACCCTCGGCACCTGTGCCGAACGGCCGCTCGTGAGGCCTCAGGTGTCGATCACCACCCACACCGCGAACGTTGCCACCACGGCCGTGCTGCTCCCGCGCGACCACGATGGTTCACCTTTGCCGGTCCTCCTCGATCCCTACGGCGGACCTCATGCACAACGAGTGATCCGCTCGCACAACGCGTTCTGCACGTCGCAGTGGTTCGCCGATCAAGGCTTTGCTGTCGTCGTCATCGACGGCAGTGGCACACCCGGACGCGGCAGCCACCACGAGCGGGCCGTGTTGCACGACCTGGCGTCGAGCGTGCTCGCAGACCAGGTCGACGGACTGCACAGCGCGGCCGAGCGCCATCCTGAGCTGGATCTCGGCCGGGTTGCCATCCGGGGCTGGAGCTTCGGCGGCTATCTCGCCGCTCTTGCCGTGCTGCGACGGCCCGACGTCTTCCACGCCGCGATCGCCGGCGCCCCCGTCACCGAATGGCGCCTGTACGACACGCACTACACCGAGCGGTATCTGGGCGACCCCCGTGAGCAGCCCGAGGTGTACGACGCCTCGTCGCTCCTACCGATGGCCGACCGCCTGACCCGCCCTTTGCTGCTCGTGCACGGTCTGGCCGACGACAATGTCGTCGCGGCCCACTCGCTGCAGCTTTCGTCGGCACTACTGGCCGCTGGCAGACCGCACGAGGTACTCCCGCTCGTGGGCGTGACCCACATGACACCGCAGGAAGTCGTGGCAGAGAACCTCCTGCTGCATCAACTCGACTTTCTCCGGCGGGCGCTCGGGCTGCTGACCCCCGGCTCCCCGGGCGAACTGAACTAGTGTTCGGGACGTGAACGATCGTCTCCTTCAGTTGTACCGAGGCGTCGCTGTTCATGCGACGGCGAACCTCGAGCACACCGCCGCGCTCGAGCTGCTCGCCCTGGTGATGGCGGCAGACCGCCAGCTCGAGCAGTCGGAGATCGATACGATCCGGGACATCTCCGACGACTGGCGCGACGGCGACTTCACGTTCGAGAAGTATCTCGGCCCGGCGATCGTCCGAGCACAGGACGCGATCACCCAGGACACCGTGATCGACCTGATCGACGACATCGACAGTCGCATCAACAGCCGGGTACTCCGCAAGGCGTTGTTCTCTGCCGCCCGCGAAGTCGCGGGTATCGACGACGAGGTCTCCCCCGAAGAGGGGTCGATTCTCGCCGAAGTCGCCGTGCGCTTCGGCTGACCAAGCCCGAATCCGTCGCAGCACGAATCGTCAGGCATTCTCCACCGGTCGCTGCCCGAACCCGCGCAGCCGTTGGACCGATTCCTCGGACACGTCCGCTCGCTGGTGCTCGATCGCGTGCTTGGTCCGCGGTACACCTCTGCCTCGAGTCCGCACCACTTGCACTGCTCGAGGTGGTGGCCAGCACCGAACCAGCTCCGCATCCTCACGAAGCCCCGCGTCTCAAGTATCCGTTCCAACGTCGGTTTCGAACCGACCCGTTCGGCTTGCCGGATCGTCCGACTTCGTTGTCAGGCGCCGTCCGCGTGCAGTGGTGCGAAGAACTCCCGATTCGGCGCGACCAGATCGAGCGCAGTGACGTCGGTGGGTGGCAACGCCGCGTCCGACGTCGCGATCGCCGTCACCCGTGGACCCCATCGGAAGACAGCGCTCGCCCAGGTCACCCCACCGCCGAACGCGGTCATCACCACCACATCACCCGGCGCTATCCGTCCGCTCTCGGCCGCATCGCACAATGCCATCGGTACCGACGCCGCCGACGTGTTGCCGTGGTCGGCGATGTTGAGCATCACCCTGTCGGGTCCGATGCCGAGCTTCTTGGCTGCCGAGTTGATGATGCGCTCGTTGGCCTGATGAGGCACGACGAGGTGAACGTCGTCCGCCGAGACGCCCGCCTGATCGAGCGCTCGCCTCACCGAGGCGGCGATGCCCTGGACCGCGATCTTGAAGACGGCTTGGCCCTCGAAATGCAGCCGGGAGGTACCCGGATCCCGGCCTTCACCGAGATGCCGTCGCGTGCCCAGCGACTCGAACACCATGGTCGACCCGGCCACACCGTCGGCGCCGAGGTCGGCGCCCAACATCCCGTCGCCATCATCGGAGGCCTCGAAAATGGCGGCACCGGCCCCGTCCCCGAAGAGAATGCAGGTGTTGCGATCCCAATAGTCCATCACCCAGTGCAGCTGTTCCGCCCCGACGACGAGGGCTCGTTGCTTGACCCCCGCGGCGACCATCGACGACGCCGTGATCGCCCCGTACACGAAGCCCGAGCAGGCCGCATTGAGGTCGAACGCCGCTGCGTTGACCGCCCCGAGGCGCGCCTGCAGATGGCAGGCGTTGCTGGGACAGGTGATCTCGGGGGTGACGGTCGCCATGATCAACAGATCGATGTCGGCCGGTTCGAGCCCGGCAGCGGCGAGCGCATGGTGCGCGGCGACCTCGGCCATGTCGGTGGTCTGCATGTGATTGATGCCGCGTGACGAGATGCCGGTTCGCTCGACGATCCAGGCATCGGTCGTGTCGACCAGCTGTTCCAGGTCGGCATTGGTGAGCTTGACCGGAGGAGCACACTTGCCCCAGCCGGAGATGGTGGCCCGACGAGTCATGGAGCGAGACCTTAGACGCTCTGCGGGACCAGCCGGCAGGCCTCAATCGGTCAGCGAGGAGGTCGCGATTCCATGACACCTGTGACCGTTCGATGACGAGATGCGCAAGATTTGCGCGCGGTACCGCGAATCCCCGACGCGGGCCGGGCGAGCGCGACTACACAAGTGATATGGAACTCAGGCGGGCGACATTCGGGGCAGCGGTCAAGTTGGCGATGGCGTTGAGCGTGGTGGCCGCAGCGATCGCCTTGGGACTGGACGCAATCGGTGATGTGTCACACATCGGGCTGGTGCTCGCGGTGATGCTGGTCGGCTTCGTGGCCAGCTGGGTGCAGACGGGACGTGTCTCCCGGGCCGAGGCGCACCACTCGACCCACCGTCTCACGGTGGTGCCGCTGCGTCATCCAGTGGGCTGATTCCATATCGCGTGTGAGACGATCCGGACATGAAAGTCCGGATCGGATACGGGCTCGGCACTCGCACGACGCTTCACGACGAACGGTTCGGCCATGTGGTCGACGAACTCGAGCGGTTGGAATTCGACAGCTTGTGGGTCTCCGAGCGGATCGGCGCCGACGCACCTGACCCGCTCGTAGCGATGGCCTTCGGGGCCGGCCGAACGACCCAACTGAAGTTCGGGATGAGCGTCATGGTGCTCCCGGGTCGCAATCCGATCGTGCTGGCGAAAGCCCTCGCCAGCCTGTCGACACTGTCGGGTGGCCGGTTGCTGCCGGCGTTCGGGCTCGGCCTCGTCCATCCCCTCGAACAACAAGCATTCGGCGTCGAGCGCAACGAGCGTGCCAAGTGGTTCGACGAATCGATGACGGTGATGCGCGCCTGCTGGACGGGCGAACCGGTGGTGCACGACGGCGATCGCTACCACTACGACGGCATCAAGATCCGCCCGGTGCCCAAACGGATGGACGTCTGGCTGGGTGGGTTCGCCCCCTCCGAGCTCAAGCGCGTCGGGCGGCTCGGCGACGGTTGGCTGCCCTCGTTCGTCACCCCGGCCGACGCTGCAGCGGGCCGCGCCGTCATCGAGCAGGTATGCGACGAACACGAACGCGAGATCGAGGACGATCACTATGGCGTCCTGATCCCGTATTCGTTGACCGGGGTCCCCGACGCGGTGATGGCTCAACTCGCTCAGCGCCGTCCCGACCTCGACCCGAGGATGCTCGTGCCCACGTCATGGACCGAGCTGATCGCGTTGGTCCGACAGTTCATCGATGTCGGCACCAGCAAGTTCGTGGTGTTGCCGCTGGACGAACCCGATGCTCCGAACGAATGGAGCGATCACCTGCACGAGGCCGCTCAGGCCTTGCTGCCGCTCGAGACCTGACCGGATCCCTCGCCGTCACTGGTTGATCGACACCGGCGTCACCCGGTCCGCGGCCTGCTTGGCGTGATAGCTCGACCGGGTCAGGGGGCCGGCCTCGACGTGGCCGATGCCGAGCTGTTCACCGAGGTGCTTCCACCGGTCGAACTCGTTCGGTTCGACCCACCGAGCGATCGGCAGATGATGCGAGGTCGGGCGCAGATACTGACCGATGGTGACGATGTCACAGCCGATCCCGGCCAGGTCGGCCAGCGCACCACACAACTCGTCGTCCGTCTCGCCGACGCCGACCATGATGCTCGACTTGGTCACCAGGCCGGCCGCCTTGGCATGCGACAGCACCGACAAACTGCGGGCGTACCCGGCCGACGGGCGGACCGCACGCTGCAGCCTCGCGACCGTTTCGACATTGTGGTTGAGCACATCGGGGCGCACATCGAACAGCACCTGCAGGGAGTCGAGCGAACCACGCACATCGGAGATCAGGGTCTCGACCCGCGTGCCCGGGCGTCGATCGCGGATCGCGGTGACACATGCTGCGACGTGCGCCATGCCGCCGTCGTCGAGATCGTCGCGAGCGACCATCGTGAGCACCGCATGATCGAGACCGAGCCGGTCGATCGCAGCGGCGACCCTGGACGGCTCGTCGAGCGCCGGCTCGATGGGCTTGCGGGTGTCGACCAGGCAGAAACCACAGGCGCGTGTGCAACGCTCGCCCAACACCATGAACGTCGCCGTGCCGTCGGACCAGCAGTCGGACAGGTTGGGGCAACCGGCGTCCTCGCACACGGTGACCAGACCAAGGTCGCGCATCGTCTTCTTGAGTCGCATCACCTCGGGCCCGAGCACCACCTTCGGTCGCAGCCATTCGGGCTTGCGTGACTCGATCGCCAGCCCGTTCGCGACGCCGGCCCGTTCGAGCCGGCCGTGTGATCGCGGCCGGAAGGTGATCGTCTCACCTGGCCCGTCGCCTCGCGAGAAGGGGGACAGATCTTCGGGGCGCTGTTGCCAGGCGACGTCTTGGCGTTCGACCAGTCCGGCACCCCAGCGTTCGACGCCCAGTCGGGCGATGATGTCGACCACCTGGCGCATGGTGACATCGACGCCTTCTTCGGCCAGCGACGTGACGGGACGGTCGGCAATCCCACAAGCGACGATGTGGCGGCGCATGTAGGTCATGTCGGTCGTGATGTTCAACGCGAAGCCGTGCATCGTTCGCCCGCGCGCCAACCGCACCCCGATCGCTGCGATCTTGCGGGGGCGCTCACCGGCCGCGTCGACCCAGACGCCTGGGTACTCGGGGAGCCGCCCTGCTCCGGCGAGGCCCAACTCGGCGAGCGCATCGATCAGCAGGTCCTCGACGGCGCGCACGTGCTCGAGCGAACCCTTGGCGTTGGGCAGTGCCACGATCGGATAACCGATCAACTGGCCGGGGCCGTGATAGGTGATGTCACCACCCCGCTTGACCGCTACGAAGTCGGCACCGACCTCGGACGGATCACATCGCAGGTTGGTCTGGAGGTCGGCGTGCGGACCGTAGGTGAAGACGTGGTCGTGTTCGAGCAGCAACAGGTGCTGCTCGTGTCCGTGATCGAACAAACCCTGTTGTACCGCGAGGGCCTCGCGGTACGGCACCCTCCCCAGCCATCGGACTCGGAGCGGGGAGCCCACGGTCATCAGAACTCGGCGGCCCAGTCGCGCGTCTCGAGGATCTCCTTGACCCGCTTCAGGAATCCCGCCGCGTAAGCGCCGTCGAAAGCCCGGTGATCCCAGGCCATCGCAATGTTGCCCACCGGGTGGATGGCGATCGCTTCGGCACCGTCGTTGGACAGCACGACGACCGGCTTGCGCACGATCGCGTCGGTCGAGATGATGCCGACCTGGGGCTGATTGATGATCGGCATCGTGAGCACCGAGCCGGCCGAACCGTTGTTGGAGATGGTGAACGTTCCGCCGGAGATCTCGTCGGGACTCAACTTGCGGGTTCTCGCCCGGTCGGCGAGATCGCTGATCTCGCGGGCGATCGCCCGCAGCCGCTTCGTCTCGGCGCTGCGGACCACGGGAGCGAGCAAGCCCTCATAGTTCAGATCGACCGCGATGCCGAGATCGATGAAGTGGTGCACGATCAGTTCGTTGTCACCCATGCTGGCGTTGAGGTGCGGGAACTCGTGGAGCCCGTCGATGATCGCGCGGGCGATGAACGGCAGATAGGTGAGACTGAAACCCTCGGCCGCCTTGAACTCTGCCTTGACCTGGTTGCGTGCGGCGTCGACGTTGGCGAAGTCGACCTCGACCACACTGAAGGCGTGCGGTGAGGTCGCCTTGCTCATCACCATGTGTTCGCCCGTGAGCTGGCGGATCTTCGACAGCCTGACCGAGGTGTCGCGATCGCCGGCGACGGGCGCGGGCGATACGGGTGCCGGCGCGGCACGTGCTGCTGGCGGCGCGGCGGGTGCCGGCGATACGGGTGCCGGCGCGGCAGCCGCTGGCGGTGCGGCCGCCGGGATGACGGCCGCCGGAGCGGGCGCAGGTGCAGGACTAGGCGGCTGGACGCTGGTGGCATCGATGTGGTCGAGCACGTCCTCTCGAGTGATACGCCCGCCCGGGCCCGTACCGGTGAGGTCGTCAGGATTGATCGCGTGTTCGTTGACGAGGCGACGGACCACAGGAGACAGCAGCCGGCTGTCACCCGACGTCGGTACGGCCGCTGGGGCCGGCTCGGGGGCTGCCATCGCCGCAGCCGGCGGCGCGACCGCCGGGGCGGGCGCAGGGGCTGCCTCGACGACGGGAGGGGCCTCGACGACGGGAGGGGCCTCGACGACGGGAGGGGCCTCGACGACCGGGGCAGGCTCGGCTACCGGGGCAGGCGCAGGCGGCGCCTCGGTCACGGGTGCCGGCTCCACGACCGGTGCCGCGGCACCATCGCTGACGACCGCGACGATGACGCCGACCTCCACGGTGTCGCCCTCGGCGACGCGGATCTCGCTGACGACTCCGGAGACGGGCGACGGGACCTCGGTATCGACCTTGTCGGTCGACACCTCGAACAGCGGTTCGTCCGCCGCTACGGCGTCACCGACACGCTTGAACCACTGGGTGATGGTGCCCTCGGTGACGGTCTCGCCGAGCTGGGGAAGGGTGACGTCAGCCATGGTGGTTGATTCTGCTCCTGTTGCTTCTGTTCTGCGAACGATTCGAGATTCGGGTGGATTCGTGTGGGTCAGCCGTTGAAGCTGCGACCGGTGAGCGACATCATCGTCTCACCGAACAGCTCGGACATGCTGGGATGTGGCTGGATGAACTCGGCGACCTCGTCGACGGTGGCCTCCCAGTTCACTGCGAGATAGCCGCCGGAGAGCTGTTCGGTGACCCAGGGGCCGACCATGTGCACGCCGAGCACCTGCCCAGCGGTGCCGTCGGGGTTCTTCTTGGCGATGATCTTGACCATGCCATCGGTCTCGCCCAAAATCTGGGCCCGGCTGTTGAACTTGAAGGGGTGCTTGCCGACGACGACATCGATGCCTGCCTCGCTGCAAGCGTCCTCGCCAGGACCCGCCCACGCAACCTCGGGATGGCAGTAGATCGCCCACGGGACCCGGTCGTACATCACCGGCATCGGGTTTTCGCCGAGCAGGTGCTTGACCACCAGCACAGCTTCGGCATAGCCGACATGGGCGAGCTGAGGCGTGTTGATGAGATCGCCGATCGCGTACACACCGGGCTCGCCGGTGCGGCAGTACTCGTCGACATCGACGAACCCGCGGTCGCTGACCTGCACACCGGTACCGGTGAGGCCGAGTTGGTCGGCGAACGGACGCCGTCCGACGGACACGATGCACACATCGACCTCGAGCCGCTCGTCGGTGCCGAACGTCACCGTGGTGCCCCCCGAGGGCGCCGGGACGTGACCTGTGACGTTGACGCCGGTCTTGATCGAGATCTTCTTCTTCTTGAAGCTCCGCACCACCACGTTGGCGACGTCGGCATCGAGACCCGGAAGAATCTTGGGGAGTCCTTCGAGGATCGTGACCTCGGATCCGAGATCGGCGAACATGGACGCGAACTCGCAACCGATCGCGCCGCCCCCGATCACGGCCACCCGAGCGGGCACCAGGTCGAGGTCGAGCACTTCGTCGCTCGTCAGGATCGGACCGCCGCGATCGAATCCGGGGATCGTGCGTGGCACCGAGCCCGACGCGAGGATGACGTGCTTGCCGGTGATCGTTGCCGTGCCGCCGTCATTCATCACGACCGACACCGTCTTGTTCGCTCCGAGCGAACCGACTCCGTTGAACACTTCGACCTTGCGGCCCTTGCACATCGCGGCGATGCCCCCGACGAGTCCGGCAACGATCTTCTGCTTGCGTTGCTGGGTGACGGCGAAGTTCACGGACGGAGCGCTGGACTCGATACCGAACTCTGCACTGTGATCGACGTGGCGTTTCACAGCCGCTGTCTCGAGGAACGCCTTCGCCGGGATACAGCCCCGGTTGAGACAGGTGCCACCCAGGGCATCCTTTTCGACGAGGGCCACCTGGAGCCCGGCTGAAGCGGCGTAGAGGGCGGCCGCGTAGCCGCCGGGCCCGCCACCGATGACGACGAGATCGAACGAATCACTCACTCTCGCCACGGTATCGCCCGTACCGGCGGGTAGCACGGAGTCCGCCAGGCGCTGGTCAGGCGATGACCCAGCGGACCTGTTCGTCGCCCCGCTCGTAGAACAGCACCCTCGAGGAACCATCGGCGGATGACACGTCGAAACGCACGTGGCACGTCTGCTGGTCGATCGCCGTCGCCAGGCAGACGCCATCGGTGGTTTCGGTGGACGGCACCACCGAGATCGGGCGGCCCGAGGCGATCAGCCGGAACCCACTGCCACCGTCGTCGTCCACGACGCCGCCGATTCGCACCGTGATGTCGAGCACACCGTCGCTTTCGACCACATCGGCGACCGTCACCGACATGTCACCGACAACGGCCACCTCTCCGAGGCCGATCGGGGCGGCGAGTTCGTCTTGGGTCGATAGCTGGAACAGGAAGACAGCCCCTGCAAGCATGATGGACAGGCCGCAGGCGAGCGCCAACAACAGCAAGGTACGGGTCTTCATCCGGCCGTCAAGGCTAACGACCGACCGAACTTTCGCGCGCTCGACGGAGCGTCGCGCCGGTACCGGTGGGTTGCAGTCGGCCTCGTGGTCGGCCGCCTTCGAGCAGATCTGAACGATTCGGAAACGGTTGGATCGTCGAACCCGAACGGCGAGGACTGCCAGCTACGGTCGCACTCGTGAAGCGAGCCGTTCTCCCCCTCGTCGCAGTCGGCGTGCTCGTTTCGTGTGGCGGCGCCGACGGCACCGAGGCCGAGCCGGTCGAAACTTCGATGCCAGCGGTCTCGGCGGCCGCGACGCCGGCGCCCCCTTCATCGCCGACACAGTCGCCCCTCGGATCGGCCGAGATTCCCGAGGCACTGAAGTTCGCCGCCCCGCTCGTGGGCGGAGGCGATATCGAGCTGACCACCCTTGCCGGGCGTCCGGTACTGCTCTGGTTCTGGGCTCCCTGGTGAAGCACCTGCAATCGGGAAGCTTCCTCGGTCGAGGAAGCAGCACAAAGATGGGCCGGTCAGGCCGAGTTCGTCGGCGTCGCGTGGAGCGGCACCGAGGATGAGTTCGAAGCGTTCATCGACAAGTACTCGTTGACGTTCCCGCAGATCAATGACGATGCCGCGGAGGTGTTCACACGTTTCGATGTGGCGACACAGCCGGCGCTCGCGCTGATCCTCCCGGACGGTGAGGTACAGACGCTGTACGGAGCGGCCGACGACGTGCTCCTCGATTCGTTGATCCGCGCCGCGCTCGGGTGACCCGGCGAACCAGCGCCGGTCGCCTCGGGCGACGGCCCCCGCCGCGAGATGGCCGACCTGATGATCGACGTCACCGGGAGAGCGAACGCGGCATGTGCTTCAGAAGGCCACATCAGACCCCACATCAGACCCGGAGCTGGTGCTGCTCCGATGCACTCTCGCGTTCGGTCTAACCGCTCTCGGCTGCGCTACGGCACGCCTCGAATCTGGCGTCGTACTCGGGGTCGTCGAACACGCGGTACCAGTTGCGACCCTCGAAGCATTCGAGGTGGGCGATCTCGGCCGGCAGCTCCCACGCCTCGATCTCACCACGATCGACGAGGCCGAGGAAGCATGGCCGGGCCGCTTCTGCGGCGGCGATGAACTCGTCATCGGCGAGCTCGTACACGGCGCCGCTCCAGGCGACCTCTGCGTAGCCACACTCGGGGTGACGCAGTACGACCGGAACGTAGTCGGCGGTGATGTCACCAGCTGTCACGAACGACTCGAAGCAGGCGGTCGCATCGATGGCATCCAGGTCGTAGCAGTCGAGCCAACCGCCGTCGGCTCCGACGGCCCCGTCGGGTTGGTCGGGTTGATCGATGCTCGAAGGATCGTCGGATTCGATCGGGGCGACCACCTCGAAATCGCTCGAGCCCGCCAGATCGTCGATCGTGCCGAAGATGTCGTCCTGGAACGAATCGAAGACTGGTCGTGCCGCCTCGATGATGCTGTCGAGTTCCTGACGATCGAGCGCCCCGAGAAAGGCCAGCATCCCGCCGGTCATCGTGGCGATCGGGCTGATGAACCACAGCCCGTCGCGTGAGCGGAGTTCGAGGCCGACCGGCTCGATGTCGGCGAACGCCGATTGGACGACTTCGATCAAACGCATGAGCTCGGGTTGCTCGCCGAAGATGCCTTCGACATCGCTGATTCCGCCTACTGCGCCGCATTGCTCGAGATGCTCGCCGTCCATCTCGGCGCTGACGCACTCGCCGTCATAGGCGAACGAGAAGGGTGAACCGTCGATCGTTCCGTCGATCGCGAGCGCATCGAACAAGACCGTCCGTTGGTCACCGGATCCTTCGACTCGAATCGCGCTGTCGTCGATGTTCCACTGGAGTGGGACATCGTCGAGTGCCGCCTGGGCGTCGTCGATGAACAGCGGGGCATACCGTTGCAGCGCCGCTGCCTCGTTGGGGTCGAGCAGACGGATCATGCCGACGAGGTCGAGAGTTTCGATCGAGCCGAGCACCTGATCGATCGCCGCTTCGGGGGTGTCGGCGCCCTCGGAACCGAGCCCGTCGACCGGGACGCCGAGGTCGCCCCCGAGGTCGGCGCGGGCGAGTTCGGCGATCGAATGCAACAGACTGAAGTACCAACGACCGTCTTCGCGTACGGCGGTGAGGGTGACGTCGAACTCGCTGGTGTCGGTGATGCGTGTGCCGCGCATCTCGGTCAACATGTCCTCAGGCATGTTGTCGGTGATGAGTTCGCCGATCGGCAGGGTGGCTCCGTCGATGCTGATTTCGACATCGGCGGCCATCGCGACGTTCACGATGTCGTCGACATTGGTGGGCTCGGTACGGACCGTCTCGTTGGTCAGGGTGACGTCGAGCCCGGCGATCCGGGACAAGTCGGTCGGGCCGAGCACATCGAGTCGTTGCAGTTCGGACACGAGTTCGACGAACGGCTCGCCGAGTGCGTCACGCTCCCCAGGAAGCAGGACATCGATCACTCCGAGCACGTCTTCGGACTCGACTGCTGCGAGCAATGCGCTGCCGAGGTCTGTCGGCGTCTCCGAACCACCGGTCGTCGACCTGGTGAGGTTCGCGACTGCGAACACGCCGGCCGCGCCGACGGCGAGAACCGCCACCACGGCGGCTCCGACCAGCCGCTTCGATCGGCGGCCGCGAGGCGGCGACGAAAGGACCGGCGCGATGAATGCTTCGCCGGCGGATTCGACGACGAGCGACTCCGGCCGACCTGCATCGGTATCGCTCGGGGCGGTCATGCTCGCCTCGACCGCCACCGACGGCGGATCCAGTGGAGCCGCGGACGTTGCGGGAATCGACGTGTGGGTCATCGACGGGCCGCCGGGAGCCCACACCGATTGCGGGGTCGCCGCGGGTGCCGGCAGGACCGGGGCAGAAGACGCCTGTGTCACCACCATGCCCGACGGCACCGGCGCAGGATCTGGAAGCGACGGGAGCGTGGGCGCAGCGTCAGGAGGTGAGGGGATCACCGGCGTAGAGGATGCCGACGGCACCGGGGGTGCCGATGGCGTCGTCGGTGCCACAGGCGCGGGAAGCGGATGAGAGGTCACACCCGGGGGCGATGGCAGGCGCGGCAGCGAGAGGTCGCTCTGGGCCGGAGCTGAGTCGGCGCCGTCCTCCACCGGTGGTTGCCAGGGGCTGTCGTCACGCATCGATATCGACGCTAGCCAACGGCGCCCCGGCAAGTCTGGCGTTTGTCGATCGTCGCCTCATGTGAACCTCATCGGAAGCCCGGCAGCGCTGCTTGAACCGCCAACCACTCCAAAAGCTCGTAGCGTCGTCGAGATGCGCGTGGGAATCACCGGCTCATCAGGTTTGATCGGCACTGCAGTGGTCACTGCTCTGACAGCGAATGGTCACACTGCTCGCCCGATCGTTCGCCGCGAACCGCGGTTGGCATCGAGCGAGATCGCGTGGGATCCGGCCAGCGGCACCGTCGACCGTCGAGCACTCTGCGAGCTCGACGCGATCATTCATCTCGCGGGCGCCGGCATCGGCGATCACCGATGGACCACGGCCTACAAGCAGCTGGTGCTGAGCAGCCGGGTGCAGACCACCACGCTGCTCGCCGCGACCATGGCCGAACTCGGCGACGACGGGCCGCAAACGCTGATCAGCGGCTCGGCGGTCGGTTTCTACGGTGATCGCGCCGACGAGACCGTCGACGAATCGTCCGATGGCGGCAGCGGTTTCCTCGCCGACGTCTGCCGCGCCTGGGAGGCGAGCACCTCCCTCGCCGAGGAAGCGGGAATCCGCGTCGCCCACATACGCACGGGCGTCGTGCTCAGCCGGGACGGCGGAGCACTCAAGAAGATGCTGCCGCTGTTCAAACTCGGAGCAGGGGGCCGATTCGGTACGGGTCGACAATGGATGAGTTGGGTCTCGATCGACGATCACGTTCGAGCGATCGAGCACTTGCTGACGAGCACCGTGTCGGGACCGGTCAACCTGACCGCGCCCAACCCCGTCCGGAACGCGGATTTCGCCACAGCGCTCGCCAGGGTGCTCGGGCGTCCGTCCGCGATCCCGGTGCCTTCGTTCGGCCCCAGGCTGCTACTGGGTTCGGAACTGGCCGACGCGTTGCTGTTCGAAGGCCAGCGAGTGCTACCGACGGTACTGCAGGGCGACGGTTACGAGTTTCTTCACGCCGATCTCGACACCGCATTGCACGCGGTGCTCGGGCGCTGACCGGCAACGCCGTAACGACTGGTTCCTGGCACCATCCCGTTACGGCATCGCCGTCCGGTCAGCGATCGCGTCAGCGCTTGACGAGCTGAACGTCCAGTTCGATCTGGATCTTCTCGCCCACGAGTACGCCACCGGTCTCGAGCGGAGCGTTGAACTCGACCCCGAAGTCGGTGCGGTTGATGGTCGCCGTCGCCGAGAAGCCGGCCCGTGTCGCACCCCATGGGTCCTGGCCGACGCCGTCGAACTCGAGTGAGAACACGACTGGCTTCGTCACGCCCTTGATCGTCAGATCGGCGCGCATGGCGATGCCCGCGCCATCGACGCCGAAGCCCGTCGAACGGAGCGCCATCGTCGGGTACTGCTCGACCGCGAAGAAGTCGTTGGTGCGGAGATGACCGTCGCGATCCACGTTGCCGGTGTCGATCGATGCCATCTGCACCTCGGCCACCAGGGTGGACTGTGTCAGGTCGTCGGCGATGTGGACGTCTGCGGAGTACTCGTCGAACGAGCCTCGCACCTTGGTCACCATCATGTGGCGAGCCACGAAGCCGATCCGCGAATGGACGGGGTCGACCTCCCATGTTCCCGCCGGCAGGCGGAGGTCGGAGGTCGCTGCCTCGAACATTGTTGTCGTTGACATTGGGGGGTTCCTTTCGAGATATTCTTGCGCTCGCAACAATACCCTCCCTTACTTGCGATCACAACAGTTGTGCATATGTACACTCTTCGTCATGGCCGCCCCGACCACCGAACCGGCACGCTGGCTCGACGACGTCGAGATGTCTGCGTGGTTGGCATTCGTCGAGACCCAGGGCGACCTGATGACGGCGCTCGCTCACGACCTCTCCCCCGTCGGGTTGTCATTGGGCGACTACCAGGTCTTCGTGTACCTGTCGGGGGCCAGCGATCACGCGATGCGCATGTGCGACCTCGCCGGGCTCCTGCAACTGTCACCCAGCGGGCTCACCCGGCGTCTCGACGGCCTGGTCAACGCGGGTTGGGTCGATCGCCGCAGCTCGGATGCCGATCGCCGCGTGATGCTCGCTGTGTTGACCGACGCCGGCCGTGCCCGGCTCGAGCTGGCCGCACCACTTCATGTCGCAAGCGTTCGCCGACGCATCATCGACCAGCTCGACCGCTCGGACCTCGAGGCGATGGCCGGCATCTTCGCCAAGATCCGAGCTGCACTCGACGCCTGACCGACTGCTAGACACAGGGCTGTGACGAGCCTTCCATCTGGCTTCCGATGCCATGTCGCGAACATCGGCATCAAGGACGACACCGACGATTTCGTGGTGATCACGACCGACCACCCGGTACCGGCCGCAGGCGTGTTCACCCGCAGCCGCTTCTCGGGGCCGAGTGTGGCGATCAGTCGGGAGCATCTCGCTGATCACCGTGCTCGAGCAATGGTGGTCGTGTCGAAGAACGCCAATGTCGCCAACGGCCCGACTGGTCTCGATGATGCCCGAACGCTGGTGACCGGTGTGGCAGCCCGGCTCGGCTGCGACCCCTCCGACGTGCTGGTCGCCTCGACCGGCGTGATCGGCCGCCGCTACCCGATGGAACGCATACGCATCGGTCTCGCATCATTGCCGGCGACCCCCTCGGCTACGTCGGCCGACAGCGCAGCACTCGGCATCATGACCACCGACACCGTGCCGAAGGTCGCCGAGGCCCTGGTCGAGGGCAGCACGGCACGGGTCGTCGGTATCGCGAAGGGTGTCGGCATGATCGAACCCGACATGGCCACCATGATCGCCGTCGTCCTCACCGACGCCGACATCCCCGCCGACGAGCTCGACACGATGTTCCGCCGGGTCGTCGATCGTACGTTCAATTGCGTCAGCATCGACACCGACACATCCACGAGCGACACCGCGGTGGTCCTGGCCAGCGGCGTCGCCGGGCCGGCAGACCCCGTCGCTGTCGAGCGAGCCTTCGACGAGGTCTGCCTCGCGCTCACGAAGATGATCGCGACCGACGGGGAGGGCGCCGAGACCCTGATCGAAGTGCTTGTCGACCGGGCACGAGATCGAGCCCAGGCCAAGCGGGTCGCGAAGGCGATCGTCAACTCCCCGCTCGTCAAGACCGCTGTGCACGGTGCCGACCCCAACTGGGGCCGCGTGGCGATGGCCGTCGGCAAGTGCAGCGACGACACCGACATCGACCCCGACCACGTCGTCATCCGGTTCGGCACGACCGAGGTGTATCCCGAACAGGTCGACGAGACGGGGCTGTCGGATCTGTCCGACTACATGAGCGGTGACGAAGTGACCATCCATGTCAGTCTCGGCACCGGATCGGCGACCGCAACCGTGTGGGGGTGTGACCTCACCGATGGTTACATCCGTATCAACGCCGACTACACGACCTGAACGTCGGCGGGCCGGCTCGGGCCACCCTCGCCCGTGACCCACGTCGGGCAGACGCGCACCGGGTTCGCACGGACCGGTCGGCCGGGTCAGCGGGCCGGGACGGGGCCGATGCCGACTCGGGTGTCGACGATTCGGGCACCCGGCACACCTTGCAGGCCGCCGTCGAACCATGCCATCACGTCGACCACGACATCGGACGCCACCTTCGACAGCACACACACCTCACCCGTCGCATCGACCGGCACCACCACCGCATTCGGCTCCACCGCACCAGCCGCCGCGTAATTCACCGACGACGTCGCCGGCTCCACCGAACCACACGGCCACACCCGCAACCAACCAGGACCAGCCGTACCCACCGCCGTCACGTTCAACGCCACACCCACCACACCAGAACCAGGCACACCACCCACACCCAACACCGGCACCCGCAACACCTCACGCGCCCCCAAACGACCACCCGTCACACGCGTATCGACCAACCGACCCACCGCACTGCGCAAACCGGAGTCGAACCACGCCGACACGTCGACCACGACATCGGACGCCACCTTCGACGACACACACACCTCACCCGTCGCATCGACCGGCACCACCACCGCATTCGGCTCCACCGCACCAGCCGCCGCGTAATTCACCGACGACGTCGCCGGCTCCACCGAACCACACGGCCACACCCGC